>PWGH01000031.1 GCA_003555285.1 Thioalkalivibrio sp. | reverse complement strand
TACCGCAATTGCAAAGGCCGATAACGGGGGCGTGGCGGAACGGGTAGACGCAGCGGACTTAAAATCCGCTGGCCGCAAGGCCGTGCCGGTTCGATTCCGGCCGTCCCCACCAATTGAAAACATATACTTAACGAATCCTCGCCTCACCTTCTGACCCTCGCGTTACTGTCCATGGACCACTGGTGGACCACCACCACGCCTTCAACTACAATCATAGGCGTCCATATAGGACAACGGGCCGCAAGTGTTCCAGCACCGGCGACCCGTCTAACCACCACCGACAAGAGGGGTCGGCCATGGCTAGCATCACTGTAAGGACCACCAAGTCCGGCGACAAGCGTTACCGCGTACGCGTCCGCACCGGCGGCGAGAATGTCGTCAAGTCGTTCGGCAGCATGAAGGCAGCCCGCGCCTTCATCCGCGAGACCGAGGGCGCTATCGAGACGGGCGAGTTTGTGCGCCCGACCGACAAGACCCTGGCCGACGCGATCAAGCGTTACCGGCGCGACGTGCTCCCCGAGAAGGCCGAAACCACCCGCGTCCATCAAGACCGGCAACTGACCTGGTGGGCCGACAAGCTGGGCGACATCCGGCTGCATGCGCTGACGCCGGCCCGGATCACCGAGGCGCGTGACGACCTCATCGCGGATCGGGGCGTGACCGGCCCGACCGCCAACCGCTACACGGCGATTCTCAGCCACGTTCTGTCGATGGCCATGCAATGGGGCTGGGTGCGCGACAATCCCGTGCGCAGTATCGCCAAGCGGCGCGAGAGTGCAGGGCGCACGCGGTTCCTGAGCCGGGATGAACTGACGCGCCTGCTGGACGAGTGCCGTAAGTCCCGGCAGCCCGACCTCGAACTGCTGGTCATGATGGCGCTGTCCACGGGCATGCGGCGCGGCGAGTTGCTGGGCCTCCGCTGGTCCGAGGTGGATCTGGACCGCGGCCTGGCCCGACTGATCGACACTAAGAACGGCGAGGCGCGGGCCATCACCCTGACCCCGACTGTCCGTGCTCACCTGAAGGACCGCGTGCCAAAGACCGGGCTGGTCTTCCATGCGCCCGGCGAGCCCGACCGGCCGCTGGACCCCCGCGGAGCGTTTGAGGCCGCCTGTGAGCGTGCGGGGATCGCGGACTTCGTGTGGCATGACCTACGGCATACCACTGCGTCCTATCTCGCCATGAGCGGCGCGACTCTGGCCGAGATTGCCGCCGTGCTGGGGCACAAGACCCTGCAGATGGTTAAGAGGTACAGCCACCTGTCCGACGATCACGTCTCCGGCGTCATCGAGCGCATGGATCAGCGGTGGTTGTCGTGAAGGTTGAGAAGAGGAAGAAAGCGCAGACGTGGGCGGGTAGAGGCATACGCTCGGGTAGGGGGGTCCTGGCGCGCCTGATTATCGATGGGATCCGCAATAACCAACAGCCCCCCGAAATTCAGGAGCAGATGGTGCGGGAGTTCTTGGATGCGGCATGGTTCACGGCCATCGAGGAAGCGAAGACCGGCGACCGCGTGCTGTTGGATAGCCTGTTGTGCATGGACGAGCCGGTACCGGCCGACATCTCTCAGGAACTGCGAACCCTGAAGGGGCCTAATCACAGACCACCCCAGTGGTCATCCGAGGACGTGGTCGAGGCGGTGCAGTACGCAATCGCGACCGGGCATCGCATGACAAGGAGCGACGACAAAACGGTCGTGCCTGCATTCGTGGAAGCCGCGCGGCTGCTTGGTTATCGCCCCGGTACAGTAGTGAACAAGTGGAAAGAAGTGCCGAAGGAGCGAAAACAGGAAATCCGAGATGAGGTGAAGCGACTGCTAAAAGATTGGTTCCGCATGCCGGAAGAGCAGCGAATAGAGTTGTTGAATCTGCAGAAAGCACTGAGTGAAAGAGAAGAACAAAAACCACCGGGGGGTACATAACTAGTACACTTATATACCCCCCGCTTGGAGACTTATATACCCCCCGAAAAACATACAAGCTAGCACTAACATACCTCCAACGACATCACTTCTGATGTCGATATATTCGGAGGTACAAAATGTCGTTCGATGACTTTCCAGTCGATTGGAAGCCGATCCGGCGCTTTGCGGCTGAAGATGACAACTTCACCGATGCCGGCACCCGCCACTACATCCGCCATGCCGACAAATTCGGCCTGCACGATGCGATCCTCCGAGCAGGCGGCAAGATCCTAATTTCGCCCAGCCGCTGGTACGCCTGCCTGTGGAAACACACCGAGCGGCAAAGGCAACGCGAGCGCAATTCTCAGGGTGTCGCATGAGGCGCCCAAATGACCGACCCCCCACCGCGGGCAACGGTGAGGGGTCGGAGAGCATCAAGGCGAGCAATCTACGTCGAAATTATAGCATTCTGGACCAACGCCCTGTACTTCTGTACCAGTACCCCGGCGAAACCGCACCAACCCCAATCTGGGTTGAGGGTCGCGAGCTGGAGATGGTTCGTGCGCTGAGTGGCTCGCCCAAGACCCGCGCGGAATTCGCACAGATCCGCCCCTGCCGTGGCTTAACCGGACCGGCGACGATCCAACGTCTGCGGCGCAAGGGGGTGGCGTTATGAATGCTGCCCCGAACTTCAACACCCTGGTCCCCGACCTGGAGCTGGCCGAACGCTTCCTTAAGATCCTGGACCCGTCTGCCGAAGGCTTCACATTCCAGACGTTCACCGACCGCAAGAACAAGCCGAGGCCGGATCCGCTGGCGCGGGTGCTGATCGGCAGCCTGGACGAGCACGCCGAGACGCTGGCCGCGCTGAACCGGCAGGGAGCCGGCGTCTACGTGACCGTGAACGAGACGGACGGCACCGGCCGACTGAAAGAGAACGTCATCCGCATTCGCGCGCTGTGGCAGGAGGCGGACCGTGGCGGCGAGCCTGAGCTTCCGGTCGAGCCACACATGGTCGTCGAGTCCTCCCCGGGCAAGTGTCACCGCTACGTGCTGGTCAAGGACGCCCCCCTGGACGAGTTCGATGCGGTGCAGCTTCGCTTGGTCGACGACTACGGTAGCGACCCGAACGCGAAGGACCGATCCCGCGTGCTGCGCCTGCCGGGGTTCTACCACCAGAAGGATCCCTCTCACCCGCACCTGGTACAGATGGTACACGAGTCCGGGCAACCTCCGATGGCGTGGAAGGAGGCGGTGCAGTACTTCCCGCCCGTGCGCAGGGATCGGCAGTACTCGAGCGAACTGCCGCCCGAGGGAACCCCGCTGGCCAACCCTGCCGAGATCCGCAGCGCGCTGAACGCGCTGGACCCGGACGTTGGGTTCGAACACTGGCTAAAGATGGGCATGGCGCTCCATAGCACGGGCGCGGGGCTGCAAGCGTTCCAGTTGTGGGATGGCTGGAGCGCCAACGGCAGACTCTACAAGGACGGAGAATGCGCCTACCGCTGGCGCACCTTCAGCAGGGACCGAGCAGTCATAGTGACGCTCGCCACCCTGTTCTGGTACGCCCGAGAAAGCGGCTGGACGGGGCGCACCTTCGAGGAGACGCTCGCCGACGCCGAGGCGATGGACGCGAACACCGCGCACGCCAGGGTGGAGGCGCTCCTCGCAGAAGCGGTGCGGCTGCCACCCGTGCAGCGGGATCGGGTCCTAAAGGCGATCCGGGACGCCTCTGGGGTATCGCTACGCACACTCCGCGAGGCCGCCGCCGCGTTCAAGAATGCTCAGGCAGAGGAGCCCGACCACCTGGCGCTCGCACGGAGCGTGATCGAGCGTGTCGGGGCGGAGAACATCATCGGAACCCAGTCGCACGTGTGGCGCTACCAGGACACGGGCGTGTGGCGGCCGCTGGAGGCACGTGCCGAGAAGTACATCGTGCAGTTCCACCTGGACGACGCGCACCCGGACCAGAAGATCACCAAGAACCTGGTGGACTCGGTAACCGAGACCATGCGGAACGAGGTCTACCGGCCAGCGCACGAATGGAACGTCGGACCGACCAACGCCGTGGTGGTCAAGAACGGCGAGCTGGTGCTGTGCGAGGGTGAGTGGCGCCTGAAGCCCCACCGAAGGGATTTCTACCGCACCGTGCAGCTCCCGGTCGAGCATGACCACGACGCGACCTCACCCCGCTTCGAGCGATTCCTGGACGAGGTGTTCGCGCCCGACCCCGACCGGCACGAGAAGCGCACGGCGATCCTGGAGATGATCGGCTACACGCTGATGAGTAACGCGAACCGCGAGCGGTTCGTGCTGCTGATCGGCAACGGCGCCAACGGCAAGAGCGTGCTGCTGGCCGTGATCGAGGCCCTGTGCGGGCGCGAGAACGTCGCTGGCGTGCAACCGTCGTCGTTCGAGAACCCGTTCCAGCGTGCCCACTTGCATCTGAAGCTGGCGAACATCGTCACCGAGATTAGGCAGGGAGAGGTGATCGCGGATGCGGCGCTGAAGTCCATCGTGAGTGGCGAGCCAGCCACCGTGGAGCACAAGTTCCAGCACCCGTTCGAGTTCCGCCCCTACGCCACCTGCTGGTTCGGCACCAACCACCTGCCGCATACGCGTGACTTCTCCGATGCGCTCTTCCGTCGCGCGCTGGTGGTTACGTTCAACCGCAAATTCAAGGAAGGCGTGGACGCGGACACGGACCTCGCCCGGAAGCTGATCGAGGAAATGCCGGGGATCCTGAATATGGCGCTCCACGCCTACGCCAGGGTGATCGAGCGCGGCTCCTTCACCGAGCCGCTGTCCTCTGCGCAGGCGAAAAGGGAGTGGCGAATGGAGGCCGACCAGGCCGCGCAATTCGTGGAGGAGTGCTGCGAAGCAGGCCCCACCAGGGAGCCGTCGGGAGAGGTGTACGCCGAGTTCCGCGAATGGGCGGACGGGTCCGGGATTCGGAACCGCCTGTCGCAGAAGACGCTGACCACGAGGCTCGAAACGCTGGGCTTCGGAACACAGAAGTCCGGCGACAAAAGGTACATCACGGGGCTGCGGCTCAAAAGGAACGCGGGATACACCCACAGGTGGACCCGCTCAAGCGCGCCAGCGTGGGAGGAGGAGGACTCATGGCTCCAGTAAAGCCTCCAGAAGTGTGTTTGGGACGCGAGGGACGCGTTTTCCAAACCAATAGATATGAGGAGATCCCCACGCATCTCTTTTTGGGATGCATGGGACACGTTTCTAAAACCTATAGATATGAGGAGATCCACACACTGTCTGGGTATGTGTGTGGATTTAATATCCTTAATAGGTTCAGAAAACGCGTCCCTCGCGTCCCATGCGCCCCCGCCGGCGCGTTCCGGCCGTGCCGACTGGCGTTCCGGTCACGCCCTGCCCCCATCTTTCGAGGATCCCCCTGTGAAGAGCGATATCCGTAACGCGGACACGTTTCCGCCGCTGAAGCCGGTGCGTGTGCGCCTGGCGAAGAATCTGCACTGTACCTTTCATTTCGACCCGGACGCTAACGGCATCGTGAACGTGGAGTGGGAGCCGTTCTCCCCCGCCCGGATGCCGAGGCAGTTGATGCGCCGGTACACCGACGCCCGCGACCGGGCCTACCGGCTGCTCGCCGCGAGGAGGGGAGGCACCATCATCGTGGCGAACTCCACCGGGGGCGGCACGGACCTGTTGCCGGTGATCTCGGTGATCCACCCGGATGGCAGGATCGAAAAACGCACGTTGGACGACCGGGAGGTGCACTGACGTGAAGCGGCACATCACCAGACCCACTGGAAGCGCGCGTGGTCTGCGTACCCGGGCGATGACGCGCCCGCCGCCGGTGGACGCGTTCGTGCGCGAGACACAGCCGGCCCACAGCCCCTGACGATCACACTGAGGACGAAGACATGGCGGGAAAGCTCATCACGAAAACGGCGCACGCCACTATCCGTAAGGCGGGCGGCGAGAACTATGTGTTCGACCAGGTCGCATCCGGTCGAAGCCTAAAGGACATCGCAGAGGAGTTGGGGGTCAGTCGGCCAATCTTGAGCACCTGGTGCAACGCCTCCATTCGGCGGGAAAGGTACCGGCAAGCACGGCAGGCCGCCGCCGACGCCCTGGTGGAGGAGGGTCTCGCCATTGCTGATGGTGTCCGCGACCCGAGCGAGGTGCCCGGCGCGAAGCTGCGCTCTGACTTCAGGAAGTGGATGGCGGCCCGGATGAACGCCGATTCCTGGGGAGAGCAGCGGGGAGCCTCAATCGAAATTAACCTGGGCGCCCTCCATCTGGAAGCGCTGCGGAACCATTCCTCGGTGATCGACGGCAACGCCGACCGGGAAGACGAGTAGGCCACCAGAAGGGCAGCTGGTCCCCGACCTTCTGCTCCCTGTGGTCCACCAGTGGTCCATGACCGAGTTTTTCAGGAGTGTTGGGTCTCACAGGTATATGATGTCGAGAGGAAAATTCGACACATACAAGAAAGAAACCGGCGGATCACGAATCCGCTGATACCTGCCAAGGGCAGCATTTCGGGTCCGGGCATGCCTCTGGGGAGCACGATCTCCCGGTAACCCCCCCAGGGCCTAGGGCGGGGCCGGGGCTGCTCTTGGGCAACGCCACATGCGCCAAACCCTGGCCCGAAAAATTTCCAGAATTTTCCATTTTTGAGCGTTTGACACCCCGAATAGCGAGGGGGATCATGGGTGTGCGCCGATTTGACGATCTCAGCTTGCGGGCGCGTTACAAATACAGCTAAAGCGACTCCCCGAGAGCCTGCTTTAGCGAATGCTGAGCAGGCTTTTTTCGTTGCCCGCGTGCCGGGCGTGGAGGCTGTCAGTGAACAAGTACGACAAGGAGTTCTCGGAGGCAATGCGCCTCAAATTGCGGCTGAATCGGGAGGCGCGCTCGAAGGGTTCCGCGGCATCTCCCCCGCCAAGCGCACCGTCCGCGGAGAGCGTCTCCGCACCGACCTCGGTCCCGAATTTCCGGGACGAGGCTATAAGGGCGACGATGGCGCGTCATCCGGGCCTTACCTACGAAGAGGTGCAAGCGGACATGAAGGCGATGGGCTTCTAGAGCTCGCCCCCAACCCGGAGACGCAGGCGCCAGGGCGCCCTACCAAGGAGGAAAGCACCATGCCGTACAAGATGGTTGGAAAGTGTAAGGTCTACGACTACCTCACCGCCGGTGAGGAGGCGTTGTTCTGGCAGGAGGTCCGGGAGTCGAAGACCGGTGGGGCGGTGCCGGTGCCCGCCAGGGCGATGCGCCCCGGAAGCAAGTACAGGGTGGTCAGTACAGCAGACCAGTCCCCTGAGGATCCTTCCTCTCCTCCTCCTCCAGAAGACCAGGAAGGAGAATAGCTCCACCACCGAGCGCGGGCAGGCAGGAGGACCATGCGATGGCAGATTACGTGAAGCGCTACGAAGATTGGCCGAGGAAGAAGTTCTGCAAGGTTGTGCAGAACGCCGAGGGTGAATACGACGTGGTGGGGGAGTCGGGGACGGTCGTCTTCACCTCCCCCTTCGAGGAGGACGCGCAGGCTCAGGCAGACGTGCGCGGCAAGTACGCCAACCACATGCTCTGGTTGAAGCAGGTGCCGTACCCGCTCCCCCCTGGGCACGACGACGACTAGGAGCCCAGGCGATGGATGATCAAAACGAAGACGCATACGCGCTGGAGCCCGGCAAGTACTCTTCCCAGGCGCTCTACTTCGCCCGCCAGATCAAGGCGAACGAGACCTTGGTGGACCGGGTCAAGGCCGCGATGGGCAAGTCCGACGCCATGCGGGTGCGCCGCCTGGAGAAGACGATCGAGGACCTCGAGGCGGAACTCGACCGCCAAGACCGGGAGTCGCTCGCGCTGCGCCGGGCGGGAAAAGCGGAGGAGAAGACGCGCCAGGCCCATACCGCGCTGCAGTGGATCGAGCAGCTGCTGCTTCCCGCCCTGGAGAAAGGGCGGGAGCCGCTCCTCGAGCAGATCCGCGATGTGGTC
>PWGH01000080.1 GCA_003555285.1 Thioalkalivibrio sp. | reverse complement strand
GGCGCGGGTTTCCACGTTCAGGCGCAACAGCGGCTCAGTGTTGGACGCGCGCAGGTTGAAACGCCAGTCGGGAAATTCCAGGCTGATGCCGTCGGTGCGGTCCAGCACCGGAGCCTGTGCCGCGAAGTGCGCGAGCACGCGATCGATCACGGGTCCGACGGCCGGCACCCGGTAGTTGATCTCGCCGCTGCAGGGGTAGGCGGCCATGCGCGCATCGACCAGATCGGCGAGGCTGCGCCCGCTACGGCTGATGAGTTCGGCCACCAGCAGCCAGGGAATCATGCCGCTGTCACAATAGGCGAAGTCCCGGAAGTAGTGGTGCGCACTCATCTCGCCGCCGTACACCGCATCTTCCTGGCGCAGGCGCTCCTTCATGAAGGCGTGGCCGGTTTTCGACTGCACCGGAATGCCGCCGGCCGCGCGCACCTGCTCGATGGTGTTCCAGGTCAGGCGCGGGTCGTGCAGGATCCGCGCCCCCGGGTATTTGGCCAGCATCACCTCGGCGAGCAGGCCGACCAGGTAGTAGCCCTCGATGAAGCGGCCGTCGGCGTCGAACAGAAAACAGCGGTCGAAGTCGCCGTCCCAGGCGATGCCGAAGTTGGCCTGGTGCGCACGCACCGCGGCGGCGGTGGCGGCGCGGCGCTCAGGCAACAGCGGGTTGGGAACGCCGTTGGGGAATTCGCCGTCCGGGGTGTCGTTGATCCAGATGAATTCGAGCGGCGCGAGGTGTTCGGCGAGTTGGTGCATCACCGGGCCGGCACCGCCGTTGCCGGGGTCGGCGACGATCCGCAGGGGTTTGAGTCGGTCGATTGCCACCGGGCCCAACAGGTGCTGGATATAGGCGGACTTGTCGGCGGCCGGGATCACCTGCCCGAGCGCTGTCGACTCCGGGGGCTGATCGACCGCCAGCGTATCGGGGCTCAGCGCGCCGCGGTCGGGGTGATCATGTACCGTGGATTCAGTTGCGGATCGCGCCGGCAGGCCCTCGGCAGCCACCCGGTCGCGGATCGCGAACAGGCCGCTGTCGCCGCTGATCGGACGGGCCCCCTCGCGCACGAGCTTCAGGCCGTTGTAGCCCTTGGGGTTGTGGCTCGCGGTGACCATGATCCCGCCGTCGGCCTGGTGGTGCACGGTGCCGAAGTACATCTCCTCGGTGCCGCACAGGCCGATGTCGATCACATCGGCGCCGGCCTCGGTCAGGCCCTGGACCAGCGCCGCGGCCAGGGCCGGGCTTTCCAGGCGCACGTCGTGACCGACTACCACGCGCCGCGCGCCCAGTTCGGCGACGAAGGCGCGACCGACGGCGTGCACCAGCGCGGCATCAATCTCCTCGGGCACGCGCCCGCGAATATCGTAGGCCATGAAACAGGACAGGTCGCGCATGCCGCCTCCTAAAGGACGGGGTAGAGTCTCAGCGGCCGACGCCATAGTAAATGAAGCCGTCGCCCAGCATGTTTTCCGGGGGGTATTGGTTGCGACCGTCGAAGATGACCGGGTCGGGGCGCATCATCCGGCGCATGGCGTCGAAATCCGGGTGGCGGAACGGCTTCCATTCGGTGACCAGGGCCAGCGCGTCGGCTTGCTTCAGCGCGTCGTATTGGTGATCCACCAGAGTCAGCACACCATCCTTGAACCACTCGGCGGGGAGTTCTTCGCGAGCGACATCCATCGCCACCGGATCGTAGGCACGCACCTGGGCGCCGGCCTCGATCAGCTGTTGCAGCAGGATCTTGGAGGCGGCCTCGCGCATGTCGTCGGTGCCGGGCTTGAAGGCCAGACCCCACATGCCGAAGGCGCGCCCGTCCAGGTTCGCCCCGTAGTGCTGCGCGACCTTTGCGAACAGGTAGCGCTTCTGGGCCTCGTTGCGGTCCTCGACCGCCTGCAGCACGCCGGGCACCAGATCGTGGGCAGCAGCCATGCGGATCAGCGCCTTCACGTCCTTGGGGAAACAGGAGCCGCCATAGCCGCAGCCGGGGTAGATGAATGAGTAGCCGATGCGCGTGTCCGAACCGATGCCGGTGCGCACGTTCTCCACGTCCACGCCCATGCGATCGCACAGGTTCGCGACCTCGTTCATGAAGGAGATCTTGGTCGCGAGCATGGCGTTGGCCACGTATTTGGTCATCTCGGCATCGCGTACGCCCATCACCAGCAGCCGATCGTGGCTGCGCGTGAAATCGGCGTAGAGTTCGCGCATCCGATTGATCGCACGCTCGCCCTCGGCACCCACCACGATCCGGTCCGGCTTCATGAAGTCGCCGATCGCCGCGCCTTCCTTCAGGAACTCAGGATTCGAGACCACATCGAATTCGATCGCCACGCCGCGGCGCTGCAATTCCGCGTCGATGGCCGCGCGCACCTTGTCGGCGGTACCAACCGGCACCGTCGACTTATCGATCACCAGGGCATAGCGTTCCAGGTTCGCGCCGATCTCCCGGGCCACCGCGAGCACGTACTGCAGATCCGCCGAGCCGTCCTCGCCCGGCGGGGTACCCACGGCGATGAAATAGATGTCCGAGTCCACCATCGCCTCGGGCAGCGAATGATTGAACAACAGACGTCCGGCCTCGGCGTTGTTGTGCACCAGGGTCTCGAGCCCCGGCTCGTAGATCGGCAGGATGCCCTGCTTCAGATTCTCGATCTTGCGCCGATCCACGTCCACACAGCAGACATTGTGGCCCATCTCCGCAAAGCAGGTGCCGGTAACGAGACCGACGTAGCCGGTCCCGATGACAATGATGTTCATGGTTGTCCCCTGATGTCGCTGATGTCGTTGAAGAACGAAAGATGAAGGCCGCGGACCTCAGGCCAGGGCGATCGCGGTGGACGGCAGGCTGATCTGCATCAGATTCAGCAGCACCACCACGCGCTCCTGGCTGTTGCGGGCCTTGAACAGGGCCTCGAAACCGGCAAGCGGTCCCTCGGTGATCATCACCCGGTCGTTGGGGGTGAAATCGTCCGCCATACGCAAATCGATACACTGATCGGCGTCCATCCGCCGCTGCAGGGTATCGATCACCGAATCCGGCACACTGGGAATGCAACCGCCCATGCGCACCAACCCGGTGACGCCCCGGGTGGAGCGGATCGGCGACCAGTCTTCGCCATCGTCATCCAGGTGTACGAAGAGGTAGCGGGGAAACATGGATTCGACCACCACCCGATGCCGCAGCCCGGCCCGACGCCGACACCGGATCCGTGGACGGAACACCTCGAAGGCCTGGATGGTCAGTTGTTCTTCTGCGCGTTCGTCCTGCTTCGGCTTGCAATGCACCGCATACCATTGCTTCACGAATCCCCTCCAGCCGCGCGCTGCGGCGATATGATCCCTGGCGCCGAACTCGTCCCGGCACCGCTAGGCGTTCTCAATACAAAGGATCGTGCGGCCGCCTGGACAGGCAGGCGGCAGGATGGTTATTGCCTCGTTACACAGAATAAAACGCCCGGTACCACTCCACAAACCGCGCGACGCCGTCCTCAACGCTGGTGGCCGGCAGGTAGTCCACGTCCCGCACCAGATCCGCCACATCGGCATAGGTATCCGGAACATCGCCCGGTTGCAGGGGCAGCAGGTTCTTCTCGGCCCGACGGCCCAGACAGTCCTCGAGCACCTCGATGTAGCGCATCAGCTCCACCGGTTGCTGGTTGCCGATGTTGTAGAGGCGGTAGGGCGCACGGCTGGTCCCCGGATCCGGGGCCGCGCTGCTCCAGTCCGCATTGGGCGTAGCGACGTGGTCCAGGGTCCGAATCACCCCCTCGACGATGTCGTCGATGTACGTGAAGTCCCGCCGGTGCTGGCCGTAATTGAAGACATCGATCGGCCGGCCTTCCAGGATCGCCTTGGTGAACAGGAACAGCGCCATGTCCGGACGGCCCCAGGGACCGTACACGGTGAAGAAACGCAGGCCGGTCACCGGCAAAGCGTAGAGGTCGGCGTAGGTGTGGGCCATCAGCTCGTTGGCCTTCTTGCTGGCCGCGTACAGGCTCATCGGGTGATCCACGTTGTGGTGCACCGAGAAGGGCTGCGTGGTGTTCGCGCCGTACACCGAACTGGAGCTCGCGAAGACCAGGTGCTCCACCCCGTTGTGCCGGCACCCCTCGAGCAGGTTTACGAAACCGACCAGGTTGGTGTCGACGTAGGCATGGGGATTGGTCAGTGAATAGCGCACACCGGCCTGGGCCGCGAGGTTCACCACCCGTTCGGGCCGGTGTTCGGCGAAGGCCGCGGCCAGCGCGGCGCGATCAGCGATATCGATGCGCAGGTCGGTGAAGTTCGGATGGCTGACCACGCGCGCAAGCCTCGCCTCCTTCAACGCGACATCGTAGTAGGGGTCGAGGTTATCGATGCCCACCACGGTATCGCCCCGCTCCAGCAGCCGCAGCGCCAGCGCGTTCCCGATGAAGCCGGCCGTACCGGTGATCAGAATCCCCAAGAGAAGTTCCCTGCGTCGAGGGTTAAACCGGGGATGCTAGCACAGGGGCCCTCAGCATCCCGAGTGTGGTAAGTACGCCATCCTACCACTGCGCTTTTGCGACACTCCCTGTGAAAACCGCCTACCCGGCCACACCCCACCCGCAATCCCGGACAGCCGCACGGCTTGAGCCGTCATCCCGGACTGGATACCGAATCCACTCGCGCCGGGCCTTCGCGGCAACGCATCGGCCTTGCACGGCGTGCCCTCGCGCTGGGAGGATGCGCCATGAACGCTTCGTTCTACGCATCCATATTGCTCCTGGCCCTGGGCCTGCCGCTCGGGTTGGCCGGGCTCTGGGTCGTGCCCGGCCTGCGCGGACGGATCGGCTCGCTGGTGCCCTGGGCGCCGCTGCCCGCTTTGGCGCTGGCACTGTTCACCACCCCCGGCCCCGCAGCCGGCCCAACAGACCCCGCAGCCGGTCCAGTGGTAGGCCCCGCGGTCGACCTCGACTGGCTTTTGCTCGGCGCCCGCTTCGGGCTGACCGAGACCACCCAGGTCTTCCTGCTCTTTAGCGCACTGCTCTGGCTGGGCGCGGGAATCTATGCCCGCGGCTATCTCCGGAACGACCCGCACCGGCCCCGTTTCGAACTCCTCTGGCTGCTGACCCTCAGCGGCAACCTCGGGCTGATCCTGGCCCTGGACGTGGTCAGCTTTTACGCCGGCTTCGCGCTGATGACCTTCGCCGGTTACGGGCTGGTGGTGCACACCGCGACCGCGGAGGCCCGGCGCGCCGGACGGGTGTACCTGGTGCTCGCGGTCTTCGGCGAGGGCCTGCTGCTGGCCGGGCTGATGCTCGCCGCAAGCCAGACCGCCACGCCGATGCTGCCGCTGCTCGCCGAGTTGCCAGCCGCGGTGGCGCAGACGCCGCAACGGGATCTGATCGTCGCCCTGTTATGGGCGGGTTTCGGCATCAAGGCGGGGCTGCCGTTGCTGCATGTATGGCTGCCGCTCGCACACCCGGTCGCCCCGGTGCCGGCAAGCGCGGTGCTGAGCGGCGCGATGATCAAGGCGGGGTTGCTCGGCTGGCTGCACACCCTTCCGCTAGGGCTGATCAGCCTGCCCGGCTGGGGCACGCTGGCGATCACGGCCGGACTTCTCGCGGCCTTCGGGGGGGTCTTCATCGGCCTGCAGCAAACCCGGCCGAAGACGGTGCTCGCCTATTCGAGCATCAGTCAGATGGGGCTGATCGGCATCGGCATCGGCGCCGGGCTGCGGTCACCCGAACTGTGGCCGCTGCTCGGGCCGGCGGTCACGCTCTATGCCTTCCACCACGGGCTGGCGAAGGGGGCCCTGTTTCTGGGCGTGGGGATCGCGCGGCATCCGGGCGAGATAAGGGGCGTGGCGCGCTGGCTGCTCTGGGGATTGCTGGCGCTGCCGGCGTTCTCGCTCGCGGGGCTGATGACCAGCGGGGCCATGGCCAAGCTTGCGCTGAAGGAGGCCCTTGGACCGGGCTGGCCCCTGGCGCTGGGGCTCGCGGCGGTGGCGACCACGTTGATCATGGCGCGCTATCTGTGGCTGCTGCGGCTGGAAGATCGAGGTGATCCGGGATCGCAGACCTTGTTCTGGGGCTGGGGGGTGGTGCTCGCCGGAAGTGGGGTCGCGGTGTTTGCGGTCGGTTCGTGGCCCGCGATGGGGACGGCGGATGCGCTGGCCCTGATCTGGCCCGTCGGCCTGGGCGTGGCCCTGGCGCTACTCGGCGGCCGATGGCTCAGGCCCTGGTCGATTCCGGCAGGGGACGTGCTGGCCCTCTGCGAAAAGGGGTCGGGGTCCGAAAAGGGGTCCAATTTATTTTTTCCAAAAATAAATTGGACCCCTTTTCGGACCCCGCTGCAGCGGCGCGGACGTCGATTCGTGCGCCCGGATCGAGTCTGGCAACGGGAGCTGAGGCTGACCTTTGCGGTGGTGTTGGTGCTGGTATTGGTGGCGTCGCTGGTGCGGGGCCCGGCGGGCGGATAGTGCCGCTCCTTCATATTCGCGGTCGGCGGGTACGTCCAGCGGCTGCTCGCGCGTCCGAAAAGTCGTTTTCACTCACCACGGCACGCCGGACGAAGGCGGTTCTTCGTTTTCCACCGGGGTTTCCTGCGGCGGGGGGTCCAACTCCTCGGGGGCTGGCCACAGTTCCTCGCCGCGCGGGTCGCCACGATCGACCTCGGGCAGATCTTGGCCCGTACCGGGCGCCGGCTCCGTGGCATCGAATGGGGGCTCCTCGATACCCAGGGGCGGGTAGGGGCCGAAGTCGCCCGTCTCAGGCGCGGGCGTCATTTCATGAGAAGGCGAAGTGCCCGCGTCGCCATCCGGGGACATGCCCCGGCCATCACGCGGCGCGGCGCCCCCGCTGCCAACTTCGGGCGAGGCGCCCCGGCCGTTGAGTGGACGATCCGCTGTCTCGGGACTGGCGAGCGGCTTCGTCGATTCCGCACCTGTGGGTTCGGTCTGCCCGCCGTCCTGCGGGTTTCCGCAACCCATCAGGATCGTCAGCGGTACGGCGGCAAGCAAGGCACTTCTGATTCGGGTACGCATCATTACGCGGTATCCTCCGCGATGTCGAAAAGGCATCGCGAACAGCCCCAGTCACGGTGCAAACAGGACCGCACAAACGAGCCGGCGATCCGGCGCGACGGCCAAGAACAGGGTTCAAGGAACAGGTCGTTTCCGCGGATTATGACCCCAACTGACGCGGCGCGCAGCTGCCGATTTGCACAATTGCATGCGAATTCCCCGGTCCTGGGTAATCGTACCCAGCGAGGGGCGCTGGCTGTGCGTGGACGGGCGCGCTGTCGGTCGCAAAGAACGGAAAAAGCGCAGCGCACGCACCGCTTGGGGTGGCGGTAGTTCAGATGTTGAGTTGTTGACCCAGGTGGTCGCCGGGGGGGTTGAGGAAGTTGCCTTGGATGAAGTCTACGCCGGACTGCCAGAGAAGCGCGAGGCCGTTGGCGTCTTCGATGTAGGCGGCCATGGTGCGGATCTTGTGGTGGTGGGCCTGTTGCAGCAGATGCTGCAGGCGCTCGCGCTGTTGGCTACTGCTGTGGAGGTGCTGGGTGAGGTCGTGATGCACCTTCACGTAGTCGGGCTTCAGGTCTGGCAACAACGCCACCGCGTTCGAGTGCGCGCCGAAGTGCTCCAGGACCACGGGAATGCCGAGGGTACGCAGGTGCTCGATCAGGGCGCTGGCCTCGGCCGGATGGCTCATTACATCGGCCTCGTCCAATTCCAGTACGCAGGTGCCGAGGCGCAGGTTCGCGCGGCCCGGATTCTTGGCCAGCCAGTCGACGAAGTCCGCGTTTTGAATCGAGCCTGCGGACAGCTTCAGAAAGAAGGCGGTCGCCGGATGCGTCTGCTGCCGCACTGCCAGAACCTCCAGGCCATGGCTGATCACCCAGCGGTCCAGCAAGTGGGCGACCCCAACGCGTTCGGCCATGTCGATGAACGCCCCGGGCAGGATGACCGTGCCGTCCGGGTCCCGGATCCGCAGCAGCACCTCGTAGCGTTCGGTGGGATCGGCGGCCTCGACACTGGCGATGGGTTGGTACACCAGGAACAGGCGCTGATCGGCGACCGCGCGGCTGATCCGTTGGATCCACTCCTGGCGCTCGGCCTCGGTGAGAGGCCGGACCACCGGGGTCTCGACCTCCGAGTTCTCGGCCGGCGCGACCTCAATCACTGGCGCCTCAACCACCGGGGTCTCAAGCTCCGCAGCCTCAGCCACCCCGCGCTCGAGTTCGGGGGGCGTGTGTAGGGGCCGGCCGCGGGGCGTTGCATCGGCGCCGCCGGGGCCTGGATCGACCAAGCCGGCCGCGGCGCGCTCCTCACGCAGGGCCTGGACCAGCTGGGCCTTGCTGGCCAGGCACCGAAACTGCTGGGCTCGGGTCCGGACCAGGTCCACCAGCCGGGCTTCCGTGACCGGTTTGGCCAGGATATCGGTCACGCCGATGCCGTTCGCAGGCGCGCCTGCAGTCGGGGCCGGGCCCTCCTGCGATCCCGGATCGGCGGACAGGAACACCAGCGGGAGGTGCAGGAAGGACTCTTCCTGCTGTAGCAGCCAGCGCAACTCGGCACCGTCGGCTTCTGGCATGTGCGGGTCCAACACGATCACCTCGGGCTGGAAGCCGAAAGCCATGTCCAGGAGTGCCAAGGCATCAGTGGTGGTGCGCACCTCGCAGCCGGCCTTGCGCAGGAAGCCGGCGTGGCGTTCGAGCAGCGAGCGATCGGGATCCAGCATCAGGACCCGATGGGCCGGCGTCGGCTCGCGGTCCATGAAGGCGCGTAAACGAGCGACCAGGGGCGCCAACGGCACCGGAGCGGCAAAACAGGTGTCGCAACCGGCACGCAGGGCGTGCAATCGCGCCTGAGTATCGCCGCGACCCAGGATGAAGGCCATCGGCAGCGGCGGATGCACCATCGGTTTCAGGGTGGCAAGGCTGGCGAAGTCGGCCGGGTCACAACCGTCGGACATATCAACCAACAGCACCTGAGGCGGCCGGGCCGCGATCGCCTGACGCAGGGCCTCCGTCGCGGTGAAGACCTCGACGGTGAAGCCGTGCAACGCAAGCTGTGGCGCCAGAACCCGCCCGTCGGACGGGTTCTTGTCGAAGACGTAGAGCAGCGGCTGCGGGAGAATGTTCAAGCCGCGGTCCGAATCACTGTTCGGAGCGCCCTCCGGGCCGACGCCCGGTGCGCCGCCGGCTGGCGCCGCCGGGGCGGTCACTGCGACGTGGGTCAGTATTTCCTGGGACACACTGGTGCGCAGGCTGGCGATCAGGCTCCCGAGGGTCTCCTGATCGGTGTTGAGCGGCTGGGTCTGGGTATTGGCGAAGAAGCGCAGGCGATCGTCCACGCGCCGGAGCACATTGAAGCTTCGCGTCAACGGGGTGCCGGTCAGGGTGCCGACCAGGGCGTGGGTCAGACGTCGGAGTTCCTGTAGATCCTGGGTCCGGCAACCTCGCTTGCGCACGATGTGCCAGCGGTCGTTCAGTTCCTGTACGGCCTGCGGCAGGCGCTGCAAAACCCCAAATGCAATGGGAGCCCAGGCGTTTGCGGGTTCGCTGTCGCCGGCGGGCGTGTGGTCATCAATCGCCATCGGCGGGGGGGCAATGCGGGGAGTGGGGGTGGACGTCCATCCATTGCCTCGAGGACCGGAAACCGGTCAGTCGAAGTCGTTCTCGCGGGCGAAGGCGGCGAGTTGCAGGCGCGAACGGATGCCGAGCTTCTCGTAGATGTTGTGCAGGTGGATCTTGATCGTACCGATGCTGAGTTCGAGCCGTGCGGCGATGTCCTTGTTGTTCAGGCCGGCGACCACCAGGCGAGTGACATCGAGTTCGCGCGGGGACAGGCGGGCCAGCTGGCTGTCCGGGTCGATCTCTGGCTGATGCAGCCGTTCGACCAGGCGCGCGATGGACTGGGTTTCCAGCCAGCGCCCGCCCTCGTGGACCTTGCGAATGCATTGCAGCACGAGGCGGGTCGGCATCTCCTTGAGCATCATGCCGTCTACACCCAATTGCATCGCCTCGATCGCCTGGTCATCGTCGAGCTGGCTCACGAACAGCACGAAACGCGTGGCCTGGCCGTTGCCGCGCAACGCGCGCATGATTTCCAGTCCCGGGATGTCGGGCAGATCCAGGTCCATCACCAGCACATCGGGGGGGGTGTCACGCAGGGCCTCCAGGGCCCCCTGGCCGGTGCTGCAACGGGCCAGAATCCGCATGTCGGCCTGCGGCGCGATCAGGGCCTCCAGCCCCTCCAACACGATGGGATGAGGATCCACAAGCACAAGGCCGATACTCATCGCAGCAAGGCTCCCAGGTTGTCGAACGGGCCCGCACGCGGTGCCTGCAACGCATGGACCCCGAACGAGTGAATCGACCGCATTGGGTGAGTCATCGGCCTAGTATAAACAGGATTTGGGTTTTTGGGCGTCTGGACCCATTATCACACCCCAGCGCCAGCCCGACCAAAGCGCGCCCAACGTTGGTCCGGCATCGGCCCGATGCCGCGGCAAGCCCGGCTTATTTGTGCCAAGGCAACATCTGAACATCGGCTAAGGCTAAAATAGCGCCCTTTGATGCAATCAATGGAACCCCCTATGGCTGAACCAGGACCTACGCCGCGGCGCCCGGTGATCGTAATCATCATGGACGGCGTTGGGGTGAATCCCAGCAAGGTGAACAACGCCGTCGCCGAGGCCCGCACGCCCCGGCTGGATGAATACCTGTCGACCCATGCGCACACCACCCTCGATGCCAGCGGCCGCGCGGTCGGCCTGCCGGCGGGGCAGATGGGCAATTCGGAGGTGGGGCACCTGACGCTCGGCGCCGGCACCGTGGTGCGCCAGGATCTGGTGCGAATCGACGATGCGATCGAGGACGGCAGCTTCTTCGAGAACGACGCCCTGGTGCGCGCGGCGAAGGCGGCGGCCGGCCGGCAGCAGCCGCTGCACCTGATCGGCCTGGTCTCCGACGGCGGCGTGCACAGCCACATGCGTCACCTGCTGGCGCTGATCGAGATCTGCCGGATGCAGGCGGTGCAGCCGATCGTGCACATGATCACCGATGGCCGGGATACACCGCCCTCCTCGGCGATGAACTACCTGGCCGAACTCGAGGCGAAGCTCGCCGAGGCCGGCGGGCGCATCGCGACCGTCTGCGGGCGCTATTACGCGATGGACCGCGACAAGCGCTGGGAACGCACGCAACGCGCGTTCCGGGCGATCGCCTTTGCCGAAGGCGAGCCGGCGGAGGACGCCCGCGCCGCAATCGTCGCGGCGTACCGGGCCGGCGAGACCGATGAGTTCATCAAGCCGCGCATCGTCGGCGAACCGCTGCCGCTGGACAAGGATGCCGTGTGCGTGTTGTTCAACTTTCGCAACGATCGGCCGCGCCAGTTGACCGCGGCGCTCGGCATGGAGCACTGCGTCGGCTTCGAGCGCGGGGACTTCCATGCGGGGTCCACGACCTGCCTCACCGAGTACGAGCCGCGCTTCCTGTCGCCGATCGCCTTTCCGCCGGAACGCCCGAGCACCACCCTCGGCGCCACGATCGCCGCGGCCGGGATCCCGCAGTTCCATTGCGCGGAAACCGAGAAGTACGCGCACGTGACCTTCTTCTTCAATGGCGGGCACGAGGAGCCGTTGCCGGGCGAGGATCGGGTGATGGTGCCCTCGCCGGCGGTGGATACCTATGACCAGCAGCCGGAGATGAGCGCCCGTGGGGTCGCCGACGAGACGATCAACGCGATGACCTCCGGGCGCTACGGCTTCATCCTGGTGAACTTCGCCAATGGCGACATGGTGGGCCACACCGCGCTGCGCGAGCCGCTGATCCGGGCGGTGGAAACACTCGATCACGAGGTTGGCCGGGTGCTGGACGCGGCCCGCGAGCACGGCTACTCGGTGATCCTGACCGCCGATCACGGCAATTGTGACGAATACATCGACCCGGTCACCGGCGAACCGCACACCCAGCACACCACCTATCCGGTGCCGTTCATGCTGATGGACCGCGAGTGCTGGCATCTGACCACCGGCGGCGGCCTGGCGGACGTCGCGCCGACGGTGCTCGCGCTGATGGGCCTGCCGCAGCCCAAGGCCATGGGCGGTCACAGCCTGCTGCTCCAGGAGGTCGCGGAAGCGGGCTGACCCCCGCACCATCATCCCGGCCCCAACGGAGCGTAGAGCCGGAGCACACCAGCGCCGGAGTAGCCGAACCGATGGGGGGATGAGGGGATGAGGCTGCGATGGACTGCGCATTGTGACCGGGTGCGCATGGACCTCTAGGGGGAACTGCTGCATTCTTGACAAGATGAGCGTTCTGGCGATTTCCCTTGTGTCTTCGGCCCTGTGGCCGCGCGGTATCAGCATGTTGCTGCTGGTGCTGCTGGCTGCGCTGGCCGCGAGCATCACCTGGCAGCTCCTGGCGCCCGATGTGCGCCCAGGGGTCACGCTGCATATTCAGGCCGAACCGGTCGTGCCGAGCACTGCACGCCCGGCCGAATCGCCGCTGGCCGAGGTCGCCCAACTGCCGCTGTTCGGGGTGCTGCACGAGCGCGTCGAGGCCGCGCCGGTGGTCGCCCCGGAGACGCGCCTGCGCCTGCGTCTGGTGGGGCTCTCGGCCGGCAACAGCCCGGATACCGGGCATGCGATCATCAGCGAGGACAATCGGCGCGAGCGGCTGTACACCGTGGGCGATGCGATCGGCTCGGGTCAGGCGCGGGTGCATCAGATCCACGCCGATCGCGTGATCCTGGAACGCGACAACGCCTACGAAACCCTGCGACTGCCGCGCGCAGACGGCACCGCCGTTGCGGCCAGCGCGCCCGCCCGGGCCCCGAGTTATGTCCCGTCCCCCGATTTCGAATCCGACGCCGACCCGACGGATTCGGATTCGATGGCCGACCTTGCCGCCGATCCGGGGATGCCCCACGTGCGGCGCGAGGACTGGCTGTCCGACCCCGACCGGCTGATGCAAAGCATCCGGGCACGGCCGGTGATCCAGAACGGCACGTTGCACGGGCTCGAGGTGCGGCCGACCCGAAATGCGCGCCAGTTCCAGCAGGCGGGGCTGCGACCGGGGGACGTGATCACGTCGGTCAACGGCATGCCCGTGGCCTCGATCGACAACACGGATAGCCTGCTTCAGGAGCTGTCCACGCAAAGCCAGGTCGAACTGGTGGTCGAACGCAACGGCCAAGCCCTCCCGCTCAGTGTCCAATTGTTAGATTGAGAACCCTAATGTCCCTTCGATTCCTACCGATCCCGCTGCTGCTGGCCCTCGTGTCGCTGCTCCCGGCCACCGTCACCGCCGACACCCTGACGCTGAATCTGCGCGATGCCGAGATTCAGACCCTGATCGATCTGGTGGCCGAGGAAACCGGCACCAACTTCATCGTCGATCCCCGGGTGCGCGGGAAGGTGAGCCTGGTCTCGGGCCGAGCGGTGCAACGCGACGAACTCTACGATCTGTTCCTCGCGGTGCTGAAGGTCTATGGCTTCTCCGCGGTGCCCGGCGCGGCGGCGACCAAGATCGTCCCGGACGTGCAGGCCAAACAGGGCGAGGTGCCGAACCTGTTCGCCCACGAGCACCTGCGCGACGATGAGATCGTCACCCATGTAATCCAGACCGAACACGTGAGCGCGGCGCAGCTGGTGCCGATCCTGCGCCCGCTGGTGCCCCAGGGCGGCCACCTGGCGGCAGCCGCCGAGACCAATGCCCTGCTGATCTCCGACAGCGCCGGGAACGTGCGCCGCATCCGCGAACTGATCGCGCGCATCGACCAGCCCGCCGCCCAGGGTTTCGAAGTGATCGAACTGCGCCACGCCAACGCCGCGAGCCTCGCGACCAAGCTGCGCGAGCTCGAGACCAGTGGCAACGAGGGGCAGCCGGCCCGCGCGCGCATCCGGATCCTCGCCGACGAGCGCGCCAATGCGGTGATCCTGTCCGGCGATCCCGAGCGCCGGTTGCCATTGCGGGCGCTGATCCTGCAGCTCGACAGCCCGGTCGCTGCCGGCCACACCCAGGTGCATTACCTGCGCTATGCCCAGGCCGAGGATGTCGCCGAGGTGCTGCGCGGCATCGCCGAGACGCAGCAGGCGGTGGAGCGCGGCACCGAGGGGGCGGCGGCGCGCCGGGAAGGCACGGTGCGCATCCAGCCGCATGTGAGCACCAATTCGATCGTGATCTTCGGCGGCGGCGAGTTCGCCCAGGACTACAACGAGGTGATCCAGAAGCTCGATATCCGCCGGGCGCAGGTGATGGTCGAGGCGGTGATCGCCGAGGTTTCCTCCGAGCGCGCCCGCCAGCTCGGCGTGCAATGGGGCGCGTTTTCGCCCAGTACCGGTCTGGGCCTGATCAACTTCGATCGGACCGGTCGCGGCATCCTGCAGCTGGGCGCCGGTGTGGCGGGTTTCCTGGACGGCTCGGTCGCGGCCCCGCCGAATCCCGGCGACGGCTTGAACCTCGGAGGGATCGGGCAGACCGGCAGCACCCAGATTGCGATGCTGATCAGCGCGCTGCAGGGCGATTCGTCGAGCAACATCCTGTCGACCCCGAGTCTGCTGACGCTCGACAACGAGGAGGCCGAGATCGTGGTCGGCCAGAACGTGCCCTTCATCGTCGGCCGCTCCATCGAGGATTCGGGACAGGCCTTCGACACCATTCGCCGCGAGGATGTGGGAGTGAAACTGCGCGTGCGCCCGCAAATCAACGAGGGCAACGCGATCCGCCTCGAGATCGAGCAAGAGGTTTCGCAGATCGCGCCCGGTGCCGCCGGGGCGGCGGACCTGATCACCAACACCCGCAACCTGCGCACCCACGTGATCGTCGACGACGGCGAGATGCTGGTGCTCGGCGGCCTGATCGACGAGCAGCGGGTGGATACCCGCGACCAGGTGCCGGGCCTGGGCAACCTTCCCGGCGTCGGGCGGCTGTTTCGCTACGACACCGAGCGCTCGGAGAAGCGCAACCTGATGGTCTTCCTGTACCCGCGCATCGTGCGCACCAACGCCGCGGGCGCCGAGATCACCAGCGAAAAATACAGCTTCATCCGCGGCGAGCAATTGCGCGAGGCCGAGCGCAGCAACCGCGGCTTTGCCGGCCAGAGCCCGGTGCTGCCGGAATGGGAGGAGATGACCTATCTGCCACCGTCCTTTGCCGAGGTGCAGGCCCTCACCGATGTCCGGCCGCTGAGCGCTCCCCCGGCGCCGTCGCCGCGGCCATGAGCGGCCGGCCGGAGCCCGAGGCGATGGCGGTGGCCGTCGGCGCGTCCGGCGAGCCGACCGGTGGCCAGTCCGTCGATGATGTCTCGACCCCGGGCTATGGCTTCTCCCGGCGCTCGGGCGTGCTGGCCGGGCCGGTGGTCGACGGCCGGCGCACGCTGTACCTGCGCGACGACGCCGACCCGATGGCCGTGCTGGAAATCCGGCGGCGCAGCGCCGAGCCGCTGCAGCTGGCGCCGCTCGACCGCGAGCGTTTCGACCAGAAGCTGCGCGAACAGCACGAAAGCAGCAGCAACGATGCGATGACCTTCGTCGAAGGCCTGAACGACGAAGGCGATCTGCTCAGCGTGGCCGAAGCCCTGGCCGAACCGCAGGACCTGCTCGAGGCCGAGGACGACGCACCGATCATCCGATTGATCAACGCCCTGCTCACCGAGGCGGTGCGTGAGAACGCCTCGGACATCCACATCGAACCCTTCGAGGCCCGGCTGTCGGTGCGCCTGCGCGTCGACGGTGTGCTGCGCGAGGTGCTGAACCCGCCGGTCGGCCTGGCGCCCTTGATCGTCTCCCGGGTGAAAGTGATGGCGCGTCTGGATATCGCCGAAAAACGCCTGCCGCAGGATGGCCGCATCTCGTTGCGCGTGGCCGGCCGGCCGGTGGACGTGCGCGTGTCGACCTTGCCCTCCGGCCACGGCGAGCGGGTGGTGATGCGCCTGCTCGACAAGCAGGCCGGGCGCCTCGAGCTGCGCCACCTGGGCATGGCCGAAACGCAGTACACCGGCATGGCGCGGGTGATCAGCCGCCCGCACGGCATCGTGCTGGTCACCGGCCCGACCGGTTCGGGCAAGACCACCACGTTGTACGCGGCCTTGATGCAGCTGAACGACCGCAGCCGGAACATTCTGACCGTCGAGGATCCGATCGAGTACTACCTGGACGGCATCGGCCAGACCCAGATCAACACCCGGGTCGACATGACCTTCGCCCGCGGCCTGCGCGCGATCCTGCGCCAGGACCCGGACGTGGTGATGGTCGGTGAAATACGCGACCTCGACACCGTGCAGATCGCGGTGCAGGCGAGCCTGACCGGCCACCTGGTGTTCTCCACGCTGCACACGAATTCGGCGATCGGCGCGATCACCCGGCTGCGCGACATGGGCGTCGAGCCGTTTCTGATCGCCTCCACGCTGAACGGCATCCTGGCCCAGCGCCTGGTGCGGGTGCTGTGCACCGGCTGCCGGGACGCGGTGCCCGCAACCCGCGGCGAGTGCGAACAGCTGGGGCTGGATCCGGCGCAACTGCCGATCGTCTACCACGCGCGCGGCTGCCCGGACTGCAAGGGCACCGGCTACCGGGGCCGCACCGGCATCTACGAATTGATCGAGATCGACGACACCCTGCGCCAGATGATTCACGACGGCGCCGGCGAACGCGAGATGACCGCGCATGCCCGCGCCACCACCCCCGGAATCCGCGCCGACGGCCTGCGCCGCATCCTGGACGGCACCACCACGGTCGAAGAAGTTGTCCGAGTCACTCGTGAGGATTGAGGACCATGCCGGCGTTTGAATACCTGGCCCTCGATGCGGGGGGGCGCAAGCGCAAAGGCGTGGCCGAGGGCGACACCGCGCGCGGCGTGCGCGCGCGGCTGCGCCAGGAGGGGCTGACGCCGCTGCAGCTCGAAGAGGTCGCCGAACAACGCCGCGGCGCCGGCGGCCGGATCCACGGCGGTCGCGGCATCAGCGCGCTCGACCTGTCGCTGGCCACGCGCCAGATGGCCACGCTGGCCCGCGCCGGCCTGCCGGTCGAGGAAATCCTCGGCACCGTCGCCCGCCAGACCGAGAAGACGCGCATTCGCAACGTGCTCACCGCGGTCCGCACCCGGGTGATGGAGGGCCACGCACTGGCCCCGGCGATGGCCGCGTTCCCGCGCATCTTCCCGGAGCTCTACCGCACCACCGTCGCGGCCGGCGAGCAGTCCGGCCACCTCGACCTGGTGCTCGAACGCCTCGCGGATTACACCGAAAGCCGCAATGCGATGCGCCAGAAGATCACGCTGGCGCTGTTCTATCCGCTGATCCTGACGGTGGTCGCGATCGGCGTCACCGTGGCGCTGCTGGCCTTCGTGGTCCCCGAGGTGGTGCAGGTCTTCGCCGGCATCGGCCAGGATCTGCCCTGGCTGACCCGGGCCTTGATCGCGGTCAGCGATGCGCTGCTCGACTACGGGCTCTGGGCGCTGGCCGCACTCGTGGTACTGATCCTCGCCATCGGTCGGTTGCTGCGGCGCGAACACTGGCGCTACCGTTACCATGCGCTGCTGCTGCGCCTGCCGCTGATCGGGCGGCTGGTGCGCGGCCTGAACACCGCCCGCTTCGCGCGCACGCTGAGCATCCTGGCGGCCAGCGGGGTCGCGTTGCTCGATGCGCTGCGCACCGGCGCCGAGGTGATCGGCAACCGGCCGATGCGCGCGGCGGTGGCCGGCGCGGCGCAGCGGGTGCGCGAGGGCTCCGGCATCGGCCGGGCGTTGGAGCAGAGCGGGTACTTCCCGCCGATGACCGTGCATCTGATCAAGAGCGGCGAGTCCAGCGGTAAACTGAACGAAATGCTCGAACGCGCGGCCGAAACCCAGGAACGCGAGCTCGAGACGCGCATCAGCATGGTCGTCGGCCTGTTCGAGCCCCTGCTGATCGTGACCATGGGCGCGGTGGTATTGACCATCGTGCTGGCAATCCTGTTGCCCATCTTCGAACTGAACCAACTGGTGAACTGAGCATGCCTGGAATGAACCTGCAGTCCCGTGGCCGAAGTCACGGTTTCACGCTGATCGAGATCATGGTGGTCGTGGTGATTCTTGGGATTCTGGCGGCGATCGTCGTGCCCCGGGTGATGGACCGTCCGGACGACGCGCGCATCACCAAGGTGAAAAGCGACATCCGCGCGATGGAATCCGCGCTGAACCTGTATCGGCTGGACAACTTCGTGTACCCGGACACCAATCAGGGGCTCCAGGCGCTGGTCGAGCGTCCGCGCACCGGCCAGGAACCGCGCAACTACCGCAGCGGCGGCTACATGGACCGGCTGCCGCGCGACCCCTGGGGCAACGAGTACCAGTACCTGAACCCCGGCACCCGGGGCGACATCGACATCTTCAGCTACGGCGCCGACGGCCGCCGCGGCGGCACCGGTGTGAATGCCGAGATCGGCAACTGGAACCTGGACGAGTTCTGAGCCACCGCCCGTCATTCCGGCGCATGGACGGTTCAGGCAGCTGCCGCGCACACGCACGCACGGGTATTGCATCCGTCTGCAGGCCGAACCCACCCTCCGCAGCGTGGAAGGTGAAGCGCAGCGCACCCACTGCCGCCCCTGTTGCGGTCGCCACCCTCACGCCCGCCACCCTGATGCACGCCCGAATGCTCGGACGCGGTTTCACGCTACTCGAGCTGCTGGTGGTGCTGTTGATCTTCGGGCTGCTGGTCAGCTTTGCGGTGCTCGCGGTCGGCAGCAGCAGCTCCCGGCAGATCGAGCAGGAGGCGCGGCGTCTGGTGGAACTGGCCGGGCTGGCCCGCGACGAGAGCCTGCTGACCGGCGAGGCGCGGGCGCTCGGCTTCTCCCGGGACGGCTATGCCTTCCTGCAGCAGGTCTGGCTCGAGGATCAGCAGGTGATGTGGGTGCCACTGGAGCGGACACCGCTGACCCCGCGTTCGGTGGCGCGTCTGGGCCTCGAACTGCGCCTGCGCCAGGAGGGCCGCCGGGTGCCGTTGGACGAGCGCGCCGACCGTGCACAGGTGCTGTTCAACGGCTCCGGCGAGGTCACCCCCTTTGAGTTGGAGCTGCGCCCGGCCGATCCCGGTGGCACCGTACTGCGGGTCACCGGCCGACGCGACGGCCGCATCACCCAGGAAACGATGCCATGAGGCCGTACACCAAGCGTGATCGTGGCAGCGCGGCCACCGACTGGAACCCCTCGCAATCCCAGAACCGCCCCCCTGTAGGAGGCGAGTCCTCTCGGCGACCGCCCTTCACAGCGCAAGCCCGGCCAGAGCGTTTTCACCGCGAAGACCACGAAGAAGGGCTTTCAGCGGAACAAAAGGGGCCACCAGCACGCCGGCGCAGTGCCGGTTTCACGCTGCTCGAGGTGCTGGTGGCCCTGACCATCCTGGCGGTGAGCCTGGGGGCGTTGATCAAGGCCGGCTCGGAACACACCCGCAATACCCATTACCTGCAGGAACGCACCCTCGCGCACTGGACCGGCCAGAACCTGATCGCGCGCTACGAGGCCGGCCTGCTGCAGCCGCGCGGCGGCAGCCAGCGGGGCACGCTGCGCCAGGCCGGCCAGGACTGGGATTACCGCGTCGAGATCCGGGAAGAGGTGCCCGAGGGCCCGCTGGAACTGCCGCCGGTGTTGCGCGTGGAGGTCAGCGTCTGGCTCGCGAGCGGGTCGCCCGACGACGTCCGCGCCCGCGTGGTCGGCTACCTGCTGCCATGAGGGGCATCCGGCGTGCCCGCGGCTTCACGCTGCTCGAACTGCTGATCGCGGTCGCGGTGTTCGCCGTGGTCAGCGCGGTGGCCTACGGCGGGTTGCACGCGATCCTGAACAGCGACAGCCAGACGCGGCTGCGCAGTGCGATTCTGGCCGAGGTGCAGGTGACGCTGGCGGTGCTGGAACGCGATCTGCGCCAGGTGGCGTCGATTCGGCCGCGCGACCGCTTCGGGGATCGTCAGCCCCCGCTGCGCTACAGTCCGCTGGTCACCGACCCCGAACTCGAGCTGGTGCGCACCGGAAGCGGCGGCACCAACCGTCTGCGGCGGGTCGCCTGGCGGGTGACCGAGGCGGGCCTGGAGCGCCGGATCTGGGACGTGGTGGATGCCGGCGACGACAGCGAGCCCCTGGCACGGATCTTCCTGGCCACCCGCGACAACGGCCGCGGCGAGACGGAACCGGTGACGATGGAGCTGCGCTTTCTGAATGCCGGCGTCAGCGGCGGGGACGCGCTGGACGCTTGGCCGCCGCTGCGCGGCGAGGCGGCCGCGGGCAGCCTTCCGGCCCTGGTGGAGATCATCCTCGAGGTGCCGGGGCTCGGGCGCATCGAACGCCACGTGGCCCTGCCCGCGGGCGCGCCGCTCGAACCGGAAGCGTGATGAACCGGCGGCCAACCCGCGCGAGCGGCTCGCAACGCGGTGTCGCCCTGATCACCGCGTTGCTGGTGGTCGCCATCGCGGTGACGGCGGCGATCGGCATGAGCGTACGCGATCACGCCCAGATTCACCGCTCGAGCCTGTTGTTCCAGCAGGATCTTGCGCGCAGCGTGCTGCTGGGCGCCGAAGTCATGGCGCTGCGCCTGCTGGAGCAGGTCCAAGATCTGAACGACCTGCCCTGGGAGGAATGTGTATCGCCGGCGATACCCCTGGTGATCGACGACATCGACCTGGTGGCGCGCCTGGAGAACCTGCATTGCCGGTTCAACCTGAACAGCCTGGCCCGAGCCGAGGACCCGCCGCTGGCGGAGTTTGCGGCGCTGGTAGCAAACGCCGGGGACGGGATCGCCGCCTGGCAGGGCCAGCAACTGGCGGTGGCGATCCGGGACTGGATGGACCCGGAGACCGACGATCCCGCGTATCGGCTGCGCACGCCGCCGGAGCGCAGCGGCAACCGGCCCTTCCTGCTGGCCTCGGAATTGAACCGCGTGCAGACCATGACTCCAGAAATCTGGGCGGCGATTGCCCCCTACGTGACCGCACGGCCGGGAACGGATAACCTGATCGACCGGGAACGCGCGCCAGACGTCGTGCTCGACGCCGTGGCTGACCCAGCGGGGGAAGACGGAACGCTGCGCTACTTCCGGCTGTCTCTGGTCGTGCGCTTGCCCGAGCGCGACTTCTTCCACTGCGCCGTGCTCGATGCACCCAACGGACGCACCGTGGTGCGCGAATTCACCAGCTGCGAGAACTAGAACCTGTGACCCTGTACGCCACTCACCCAACCGCCAGCGCAATCGCCACCCGCCGCCATCGAATCCGCACCGGCAGGACCGCGCGATGAACTGGTTTGTGATCGCCCTCCCGGAACCGGAGCGGGCCACCCCCGAAACGGACCTGGCCTGGGCACGGGTGGGCGGCACCGGTGTGCTGCTCGAACAGGGTCTGGCGCCACTGACGGCGCTGACCGCCTTTCGCCACCGCGGCGATCAGATCCTGGTCCTCGTACCCGGGGAACGGGTGCTGTTACACCATGTGACCATCCCGGCGCGTTCACGGGCGGCGCAGCGTCAGGCCCTGCCCTTCGCGCTGGAAGAGCGCCTGAGCGAGGATCTGGAGGCGATGCACATTGTGCCCGGCCCGCGCCTGCCGGACACCCGGCTGCTCGCCGCCGTGGTCGCGCATCGGGACATGGCGATCTGGCAGCGCTGGTTGCAGGAGGCCGGGATCACCGCGCAGGTCCTGGTGCCGGACACGGCGCTGCTGCCCACCGGACCGGCCGAACACCTGCGCGTGTATTGTGCTGGCGAACGCTGCCTGATCGACGCCCCTGGCGAGGAGCCGCTGGCGCTGGCCCACGAACTCCTGCCGTGGTGGCTGAGTCGCTGGGTCGCCGGACGCGACGCAGATCTGGTGCTGGAATGGCACGGCCCCGAGGCCACACTGCCGGAGCCCCTACCCGCCGGCATCGCGCTGAACCGACACGACTGGGATGGCGACCGGCTGGCACTGCTCGCCCCCGCCTTATGCCGCCGGCCGAGCTTCAATCTGCTCAGCGGACCGTATGCCGCGGCCGGCTCCGGTGGGCAGGCCTGGGCCCGCTGGCGGCTGCCCGCGGCATTGGCAGCCAGCGTGGTGCTGGTCTGGGCGGCCTCGCTGGGGCTGGACATCCGTCACCTGGAGCAGGAGGTGCGGGTCGTCGATCGCGGAATCAGCGACCTGTTCGAAGCGACGCTGCCCAACACCCGGATGGTCGATCCGGTCGGGCAGTTCCGGCAGGTGCTGGGTACCGGAGTCGATGGCACCGACGGCGCCCCACCCCACGCGGGGGCCATCGCCGTGCGCCTCGGCCAGACCGCTTCGGTGCTGAACGCATCCGGCGGGACGCTGCGGCAGTTCCGGGCCGAAGGCGACCGCCTGGAACTGGAACTTGATCTGGACAGCATCGCCGCGCTGGACCGCCTGCGTGGGCAGCTGGCGGAACGCGCCGGCGTGGCCGTGCGGATCCTGTCCGCAGAATCGGGCGAGGACGGCGTGCGCGCCCGCCTGCAGATCGAAGGGGGCCGCTCATGAGGACCTGGTGGGAGAATCTGGCGCTGCGCGAGCAACGCATCGTGCGTCTCACGGGGCTACTGCTGGCGCTGGTGGGCGGCTTCGTGTTCGCGATCGAACCCATGCTGGAGCGGCGGGCCGCGTTGAGCGACCAACTCCAGACACTGGTCAACGAACAAGCGTGGATGGAGGCTCAGGCGCCCGCGGTGCGGGCCCGGGCCCAGGCCGGCCCGACGGCGGCGGGCGGCGCTGCCCGCATGCAAGGGTCCGTGCTCGGCGTGGTCGATGTCTCGGCCCGCGCCGCCGGGCTCGGCTCCGCGCTGCGCCGAGTGCGGCCGCAGGCGTCGGGGGTCGAGGTCGAGCTGGAGGCGGCCCCGTACGCGGCGGTCATGGCTTGGCTCGCGACGCTGGAGAGCAAGCACGGGCTGCGGCTCACCAGCCTGCACGTCGACCGGGGCACGGAACCGGGGCGGATCAATGCCCAGCTACGAATCGAGCCACCGGATCGCAGTTCGTGAAGGAGCGGGTCAGGACGCGCGGGCGCTGGACTCGTCGGATCGCGCTCGTCGGATTGCTGAGCGCGGTCTATCTGGTCACCCTGGCGGCACTGGCACCCGCCAGCGTCGTCTGGCGCCTCGCCGAGCCCCGCCTGGCGCTGCCCTTCGAACTGGCGCTCGGCGCGGTCTCGGGTTCGATCTGGAACGGGCAGGCCGGCGCCGTGCGGGTGAATGACCAGGCCCTGGGCGCCGTGGGCTGGCAGTGGCAGCCTGCCGCGCTGACCAGCGGCCGTCTGGGGCTGAAGCTTCGCTGGCAGATGGACACCGACCGGGTCGATGCCGAGGTGCGCCTGGGACGCTCCAGCGCCGACATCGCGCGCCTGCGCGGCGGGTTGGCGGCGAGCCGCTTGCAGGCCTGGCTGGATCTGCCGCTGCTGCTGGACGGACGTGTCGATCTGGATATCGCCCACATCGCCTGGAACGACCGTGCCGGCGTGCATGCCGCCGAGGGTGTGCTGCTGTGGGCCGAGGCCGCGGCCGGCCTGCCGCGGCCGGTGCCGCTCGGCCACTACCGCGCGGGTCTCGAGCCCGAAGACGGCGGTCTGATGGCACGGGTCGACTCGGCCCCCGACTCGATGCTGGCCGTCCAGGGCGTCGCCGGATGGTCCTCGCCCGGACACCACCGCATCGATTTCGAACTGCGCGCGCGCACCGAGGCGCAAGCGATGCTGAAGCCGACCCTCGACCTGCTGGCCCAACCCCAGGCCGACGGCAGTCATCGACTGCGCCTGGACAGCCGTGAACCCGGTTGACCCCGAGGAGTGGCACCGCTGGACCCCGGCTGGGACCCGTGTCTGCTTAACCCCGGTTGACGTGGGTACACCAAGTCCGCGGCTGAAGGGATCGCCGATCCGCGGTATCATGCAGGGTTATTCCGACGGGCCGAATCCCGCCCCTCTCCGCTACAACCTGTGAAGCCCTTATGCCTGTGATCTATTCCCGCTTATTGCTGCTCGCGCCACTTCTGGTGCTGGCCGGCTGCGCGACCCTTCCCGGCGACTCCCGGGGCATGGCCCCAATCGACGGCTTTACCCAGGCGGTGCAAGCCGGCGACTGCCGCGCGGCCTACCAGACGCTGGGCACCGCAGGCACCGTCGGGCCCGACCAACGCCTGACGGTCGGGCAACTTTGCCTGCAGAACGGCGACTTCGTCCGGGCCCGCCGCGCGTCGGCGGACTTCCTGCAGACCACGCCGGAGCATCCGGATGCGGATTACGCCGCCTACCTGCACGCGTTGGCGGGGTTCGGGGAATGGTCCAGGGCGGTCCGCGCCGATCCGAAGGTGCGCGTGGATCAGGGGCGCGAACTGTTCCGAGAGATCGCGACCTATACGCGCGAGCGGCCCATGTCCGAGTATGTCGAGGATCTGGCGCCGCGCTTGGTGCGCCTGCGTGAGGGGATCGCCGGTGGCGAGATCGCCCTGGCGGAACGGGATCGCCGCGACGGCCAGCAGGCGCGGGCCCGCGCCCGCGCCGAATACGTGCTGGAATACTACCCGCGCACCCAGGCCGCCGCCGACGCCGCCCGACTGTTGATCGCCTTCAACGGCACCTGAGCACCACGGAGACACCCATGCCGGAAACAACGCCCGAACGCGAACCCGACCACAAGCCCGCCCCAAAGGGTGCCGAGAATCTGAAGTTCACCGAACGCCTGGCCTGGCTGGGCTTCATGCTGTTCTTCGTGGTGGTGCTGGCCATCTACGTGGGCCGGGGCCTGGCCCTGGAACGCGAGGTCACTGCGGCCAACATGGAACTGCTCGAGGCGCAGATGCGTCTGGCTGAGTACACCCGCCACGAGGTCCCACGCCCGGTGCAGATCGGCCTGACCAACAATCAGATGCGCGACCTGCAGCGCCGCGGCCTGAATCGGCCGGAGGACAACCTGCGCCAGAGCCTGATGCAGCAACCGGAACTGATTCCCCACGAGCCGGTGCTCGGCGGATCGATGTATTTCGTTCCCGACGGCATCTTCATCCTCAACGACCGCTGGGTACTCGCGAACTTCGAAGACGGCCACCTGCGCGGCCAGACGCTACTGGAATACGACGTGATCAACGCCCAGCCGGCCTGGGACGTCATCGACTCCTACGTCCAGTAAACCCGGCAACAGGCCGGGGGATTCAGGCCGGGGGCAGTCAGCCCCGGGCCCGGGATCCGCCGCCCGGGTCCCGGTCACGCGGGGGCGGGGTCGCCGTTCAGGCGTTGGCGGGCCTCGTGGATGCGGGCCATGACCTGTTCGGGGGCGGTGCCGCCGAAGTGGTTGCGTGCGGCGGCAGAGCCTTCCGGCGTCAGCACGGCGTACACGTCAGCCTCGATGCCGGGATCGAAATCCTGCAACTGCTCCAGCGTCAGGTCCGCGAGGTCGCAGCCGCGTTCGCTGGCCAGCCGCACCGCGCGCCCGACCACCTCGTGGGCATCGCGAAAAGCCGCGCCCCGGCCGACCAGGTAATCCGCCAGATCGGTGGCGGTAGAAAACCCACGGCGGGTCGATTCCAGCATGTTCTGCGCTTTTACCGCCAGGTTCGGCACCATATCGGCGAAGGCGCGCAGGCTTCCGGCGAGGGTGTCGACGGTGTCGAACAGCGGCTCCTTGTCCTCCTGATTGTCCTTGTTGTAGGCGAGCGGCTGACCCTTCATCAGCGTCAGCAGGCTCATCAGGTGGCCGTAGACCCGACCGGTCTTGCCGCGCACCAGCTCCGGCACATCGGGGTTCTTCTTCTGCGGCATGATCGAGGAGCCAGTGCAGAAGCGGTCCGGCAGGTCGATGAAGGCGAACTGGGCGCTGGTCCAGAGGATCAGCTCCTCGGCCTGGCGCGACAGGTGCATCATGATCAGCGCCCCCGCGGCGGTGAATTCGATCGCGAAGTCGCGATCGCTGACCGCATCGAGCGAGTTGCGGCAGACGCCGTCGAAGCCGAGCAGGCGCGCGCTGAGGGCGCGATCGATCGGGTAGCTGGTGCCGGCCAGCGCCGCGGCACCGAGCGGCAGCTGGTTCACACGCACCCGGCAGTCCGCCAGACGATCGGCATCGCGATCCAGCATCTCGAACCACGCCATCATGTGATGGCCGAAGGTCACCGGCTGCGCGGTCTGCATGTGCGTGAAGCCGGGCATCACGGTCGCGTGTTCGCGCTCGGCCAGATCCAGCAGACCGCGCTGGTAGCGACGCAGTTCCGCGGTGAGCGCGTCGATCGCGTCGCGCAGCCACAGCCGAATGTCGGTCGCGACCTGATCGTTGCGCGAGCGCCCGGTGTGCAGCTTCTTGCCGACCTCGCCGATCCGCTCGATCAGGCGCGCCTCGATGTTCATGTGCACGTCTTCGCGCGCGACACTCCACGCGAAGGTGCCGGCCTCGATCTCGGCGCGGATGTCCTCCAGGCCGGCGGCGATGGCGTCGGCCTCGACCGCGGTCAGTACGCCCACTGCGGCGAGCATCCGCGCGTGGGCGATGGAACCGGCGATATCCTGCGCGTACAAGCGCTGATCGAAGCCCACCGACGCGGTGAAGGCCTCGACGAAGGCATCGGTCGCCTCGCTGAAGCGGCCCCCCCAGAGCTTGGCGGCGGGGTTGACCGGAGCGGCGTTGGAATCGGCATCGGAATCGTGGGACATCGGACAGTCTCGGCGGGTGACGAAGGCCTTCGAGTATATCCCCCGCCGTTTTCCCCTCAGGCCGGTGTGGCGCTGCACACGGTCTGTGCAGGCTATACTTTGGGGTTTAGCCCAAGCCGCTGGTCGGCCTCAGCCCGGATTGCCCATGAAGACGCTTCGTATCGCCACCCGCAAGAGTCCGCTCGCCCTCTGGCAGGCGGAACATGTCGCCAGCGCGCTGCGCCGGCTGCATCCCGAACTCGAGGTCGAGCTGCTCACAATGACCACCCAGGGGGATCGCATCCTGGATTCGCCGCTCGCGCGCATTGGCGGCAAGGGGTTGTTCGTGAAGGAGCTGGAGGTGGCACTGCTCGAGGACCGGGCGGATATCGCGGTGCACTCGGTCAAGGACGTGCCGATGGAGTTGCCCGCGCATCTGGTGCTGCCGATCATCCTGGAGCGCGAGGATCCGCTCGATGCCTTCGTCTCCAACGACTACGCGGATCTGGACGCGCTGCCCGAGGGGGCGCGCGTCGGTTCGTCGAGCCTGCGCCGGCAGTGTCAGTTGCGCGCGCGGCGCCCGGATCTGCAGGTGACCGACCTGCGCGGCAATGTGAACACGCGCCTGGCGAAGCTCGATGCCGGTGAATATCACGCGATCCTGCTGGCCGCCGCCGGCCTGATGCGACTCGGCTTCGAGACACGCATCCGCACGCGGATCGAACCCGAGCTCAGCCTGCCGGCCGTGGGGCAGGGCGCCATTGCCATCGAATGCCGCGAGGGCGATGCTGCGGTGCTGGCTCTGATCGAAGGCCTGGCGCATGCCGAGAGCAACGACCGGGTCCGGGCCGAGCGCGCGTTCAACCACCGGCTCGAGGGCGGCTGCCAGGTGCCGCTGGCGGCCCACGCGTTGCTGGAGGGCGAAAACCTGTACCTGCGCGGCCTGGTGGGCGCGGTCGATGGCAGCCGTCTGCTACGCGGTGAGATCCGCGGCTTGCGCACGCAGGCCGAGCGCCTCGGGGTGGCCCTGGCCGATGACCTGCTCGCCCGCGGCGCCGGCGAATTGCTCGCCCAGGCGCAGCAACACGCCCAGCAACCGGCCGGATGAGGTTCGTATGGGCTGTGCACGCACTGTGGGTGCGCTGCGCTGCTCCCAGCCGATGCCAACCGACATCGTGGAACCGGCGCCCATAAGGTTGGACAAGCACAGTGGGCCCACCAGGGCAGTGCCAGGATGACTGCCGACGCCGCTCGCCAGCCCCTGGTCGGCGTTCATGTGGTGGTGACGCGACCGGCGGCACAGGCGGCTGCCTTCTGCCGGATGCTGGAGGCGGCGGGAGCACGGGTCACGCGGTTTCCGGTGCTGGAGATCCGCGAACCCCGAGATCCGGCCCCGTTCCGGGCGGCATTGCAGGCGCTCGAGCACTTCGACATCGCGGTCTTCGTCAGTGCCAACGCGGTGTGGCGCGTGGTGCCGACGGCCACGGCAACAACCCCTTGGCCTCGCGGCCTGAAGATCGCCGCCATCGGTGCGCGCACGGCCCGGGAACTGCGGGATCTCCAGCATCCACCCGACATCGTCCCGGCCCAGCGCTTCGACAGCGAAGCGCTGCTGGCCGAACCGGGGCTGCAGACGGTAACGGGTCAGCGGGTCGTGATCTTCCGCGGCGACGGCGGCCGCGCGCACCTGGGCGAGACGCTGCGCGCCCGCGGGGCCGTCGTCACCTATGTGGAGGCGTATCGGCGCGCGTTGCCCGAAGGCGGCCCCGAGCCCCTGGTACAGGCCTGGGACACCGAAGGCATCGATGCGATCACCGTGACCAGCGGCGAGAGCCTGCGCATGCTGGAAGCGCGCGTGGGACCGGCCGCTCTCGACCGCCTGCGCCAAACCCCGCTGATCGTCGGCGGCCCCCGCGTGGCGGCCCTGGCGCAGGAACGCGGCTTTTCCGCCGCCATCGAAACCGCCGACGATCCCACCGATGCCGCCATGCTGCGCGCCCTGCTCCGCTGGCACCGCCGCGGGGCGGTGCATCCCAGTGGAGGGCGCAGCCCTGTCGGGGGGACGCCGTAAATACCTCCCTGTAGGCTTGACGGCGGGTCGCGGTGGATCCCATTGGAGGGCGCAGCCCTGTCGGGGGGACGCCGTAAATACGTCCCTGTAAGCTTGACGACAGCATCCCTGCTATCGACACCCCCCGACAGGGCTGCGCCCTCCAATGGGATCATCTTTTTTATGGAAGGGTAAAGGGCCCAGGCCTTGGGGCTGGGATCTGCTCTTGGGGGTCTTCCCGGCCGTCATGCCTGAATGCGGCCCCAAAACACCAGCCTCGAACGGCCTACACGCCGCAGATCGGTGCTCCGACCCCGGCGCCGG
>PWGH01000034.1 GCA_003555285.1 Thioalkalivibrio sp. | reverse complement strand
TGCCCTGCACCACCGTCAACGCCGCCGTCAGCGTCGTCTTCCCGTGGTCCACGTGACCAATCGTTCCCACATTCACATGCGGCTTCTTACGCTCGAATTTTGCCTTGGACATGATGTCGATTCCCCGGGTTGTGGCGCTTGCCGTTTCGCCGACGACGGTCGGTGCACTGCGTACTGGAAAACAGAGCCCCAAAAAAAATCTGGAGCCCCTGAAATATGGAGCCCATGACCGGATTCGAACCGGTGACCTCTTCCTTACCAAGGAAGTGCTCTACCGACTGAGCTACATGGGCCTATCTGTCGGTCAATACTGGCTATCGGTCATACTGGAGCGGGTGATCGGGATCGAACCGACATCATCAGCTTGGAAGGCTGAGGTTCTACCATTGAACTACACCCGCAGAACCACTGCTCATCGGCGCCACCGCCGGCCTGACGTGAAGCCGGCCGCCGCCCCTGGCCAAAAACACCCGATTGCTGGAACAATTACGGTACTGCAAATCCGAAAGATCGATGGTGGAGGGGGGAGGATTCGAACCTCCGAAGGCTGAGCCAGCAGATTTACAGTCTGCCCCCTTTGACCGCTCGGGAACCCCTCCTCGATCAAGCCGCGCATTGTCCTTGATCAGACCTGACCGAGTCAAGCCCCCCTTCTACAGCTCCAGCAGGACGCGGCACCGAACCGCAGGGCCACTCCCCGGGCGGTACGTGGCGCTGTGCGTTGCGGCCGGCAGCATTCTTTCCTATTCTGGATCAATCGAGTATTGACGGTGATCACCTAGGGGACGCACTCTTAACGCCATGCTTAACCCTGTCTCGTCTGTACGCCTGCCCGGATTGGCGCGGCGCTTGGTGGATGCCGGGCTGACCGATGCCGGTGCCATCGCCGCCCTGGCCGAAGAGGCCCGAGAGCAGCAGATCCCGCTGGTCGGCCTACTCGCCACCCGCACGAACATCCCGGAGAGCCGCCTGGCCGAGGCGGCCGGCGAGGAATTCGGTCTACCGGTCCTTGATCTGGCGGCCTTCGACCGTGAGTTGCTGCCGAAGGATCACCTGAACGAGGCGCTGATCCGCAAGCACCACGCGATGCCTTTGCTGCAGCGCGGAAATCGGCTGTACGTGGCGATCTCCGACCCCACCAACCTCTCGGTAACCGACGAGTTCAAGTTCGCGACCGGCCTGACGGTGGAAATCGTGCTGGTCGAACACCACAAACTTGATCGTCTGATCGAGGATTCGATCAACGCCGCGATGGCGATGATGGACGATCTCGACGAGGACGGCTTCGCGGAACTGGCCGTATCCGGGGAGGAGGACGAAGCGGACGAAGGGGCCAATGACGGCATCGATGATGCCCCGGTGGTGCGCTTCGTCAACAAGCTGATGCTCGACGCGATCCGGCGCAAGGCCTCGGACCTCCACCTCGAACCCTACGAACGGGACTTCCGGGTCCGCTTCCGGATCGACGGCATGCTCTACGACGTCGGGCATCCGCCGATCACGCTGTCGCCGCGGATCATCGCCCGGGTGAAGGTCATGTCGCGCATGGACATCGCCGAGCGGCGCATCCCCCAGGACGGCCGCATCAAGCTGAAGCTCTCGCGAACCCGCTCGATCGACTTTCGCGTGAGCAGCTGCCCGACGCTGTACGGCGAAAAGATCGTGATGCGCGTGCTTGATTCCGACAGTGGCACCCTGAACATCGACGCCCTCGGCTATGACGACGCGCAGAAGAAACTCTACCTCGATGCCCTGCACCGCCCCTACGGGATGATCCTGGTCACCGGTCCGACCGGCTCGGGCAAGACGGTGTCGCTGTACACCGGCCTGGGCATCCTGAACACCCACGATCGCAACATCTCGACGGCCGAGGACCCGGCAGAAATCAACATGCCCGGGATCAATCAGGTCAACGTGCAGCCGAAGGTGGGACTGACCTTCGCCAATGCCCTGCGCGCCTTCCTGCGCCAGGACCCCGACGTGATCATGGTCGGTGAGATTCGCGACCTGGAAACCGCGGAGATCGCGATCAAGGCGGCCCAGACCGGGCACCTGGTGCTGTCGACGCTACACACCAACGACGCCCCACAGACCCTGACCCGGCTGGCGAACATGGGTGTGCCCGCCTACAACATTGCCTCCTCGATCCTGCTGATCATCGCCCAGCGCCTGGCGCGCCGGCTGTGCCCGCTGTGCAAGGAACCCGAATCGCTGCCCGAGGATATCCTGCGCAAGGAGGGCTTCACCGCCGAGGATATCGCCGGGGGTATGACGCTGTTCCGTCCCGTCGGGTGCGACCAGTGCACCGATGGCTACAAGGGGCGTGTGGGGATCTATCAGGTCTTGCCGATCTCGGACGCGATGCAGCGAATGATCCTGGAGGGCGGCAACAGCATGCAACTGGCCGAACAGGCCAAGCGGGAAGGGGTGAACGACCTGCGCCGCGCCGGCCTGCTGAAGGCCCGGGCCGGCGTGACCAGCCTCGAGGAAATCAATCGCGTGACCACGGATTAAGAACACTATGGCGAACATGGAAACGATCTTCCTCTGGGAAGGGCTGAACAAGAAGGGCGGCCGCGTGAAGGGGGAAACACCGGCGGACACCGAGACCCTGGCGCGGGCCGAATTGCGTCGGAACGGCATCAATGTGGTCAAGATCCGCAAGAAGCCCAAGGCGCTGTTTTCGACCAAAAAGAAGATCAAGGCGGTCGACATCGCCTATTTTCTGCGTCAGATGACCACCATGCTGAGCTCGGGGGTCCCGCTGGTGCAGGCCTTCGACATCGTCGGTCGCGGCCATGAGAACCCGACGATGGCCGCGCTGATCATGGACCTGAAGGCCGCCGTCGAAGGCGGCGAGACCTTTGCCGCGGCGCTGGCCAAGCACCCCCGGCAGTTCGACGAACTGGTGGTCAGCCTGGTCGAAGCCGGCGAGCAGTCGGGTACGCTGGAGACCCTGCTGGACAAGGTCGCGACCTACAAGGAGAAGACCGAGAGCCTGAAGGCGAAGATCAAGAAGGCGATGTTCTACCCGGCTGCAGTGGTCGTGGTCGCGATCGTCGTCACCGCGATCCTGCTGGTCTTCGTCGTACCCCAGTTCGAGTCCCTGTTCACCGGTTTTGGCGCCGACCTGCCCGCCTTCACCCGCATGGTGGTGAACCTGTCGGAGTTCGTGCAGGCCCGCTGGTGGGCCATGCTGGGGGTGATCCTGCTGGCTGGCGCCATCTTCGTGCAGGTGCACCGCCGCTCGGCGCGCTTTCGCCGCTTCGTCGACATCGCGGTGCTGCGGATCCCGGCGATCGGCCCGATCCTGCGCAAGGCCGCGATTGCCCGCTTCGCCCGCACGCTGTCGACCATGTTCGCCGCTGGCGTACCGCTGGTCGAGGCGCTGCACTCGGTCTCCGGCGCCACCGGCAATGCGGTCTACGCCGAGGCGACCGAGCGGATGCGCGAGGAGACCTCGGCCGGAGCCCAGCTACAGTGGTCGATGCGCAATGTCGCGGTGTTTCCGAACATGGTCGTGCAGATGGTCGCGATCGGCGAGGAATCCGGATCCCTCGACGCGATGCTGGCCAAGGTTGCCGACTTCTACGAGGAAGAGGTCGACAACGCCGTCGACAGCCTCTCGAGCCTGCTCGAACCGCTGATCATGGTCGTGCTCGGCGTGCTGATCGGCGGACTGGTGATCGCGATGTACTTGCCGATCTTCATGCTCGGCCAGGTCATCTAGTGCCGGATCTTCGAATGCCGACCCATCGAGCACCCGCTGATCGAGGGCCCGCCCATCGAATCCCGGAGCAGCCTCGCGCGTTGGACGCTCGCCGGCTGGCGATCGGCCGATGACGCTGTTCGTAGCCGTCCCCACGGCCTGGATGATCGCGATCGCCGGACTCTTCGGCCTGATCATCGGCAGCTTCCTGAATGTGGTGATCCACCGCCTGCCGCGGATGATGGAGCAGGCATGGGAGCAGGAGGCGCGCGCGGTGCTCGACCCGACCTTGTCGGCGCCGGCGCCGGCACCGCGCTTCGACCTGTGGTGGCCCGGCTCCGCCTGCCCGCACTGCGCACGGCCGATCCGGGCGCACGAAAACATTCCGCTGTTCAGCTACCTGCTGCTGCGTGGGCGCTGCCCCGGCTGCAGCCAGCGCATCTCCTGGCAGTATCCGCTGGTGGAACTCCTGACCGCCGTTCTGTTCGCGGTCTGCATCGCGCACTTCGGGGTCACCATCGGCGGCGTGGCGGCCTTGGCCTTCACCGGCGTGCTGGTGGCGGCGGCTGGCATCGACGCCCGCACCACGCTGCTGCCCGACCAACTGACGCTGCCGCTGCTCTGGCTCGGCCTTGCGGTGAACTCTTTTGGCGTGTTCACCGATCTGGAGTCGGCGGTGATTGGCGCCATGGCCGGCTACCTGAGCTTGTGGCTGGTGTACCAGGGGTTTCGCCTGCTCACCGGCAAGGAAGGCATGGGCTACGGGGACTTCAAGCTGCTGGCGGCACTTGGCGCCTGGCTGGGCTGGCAGGCGCTGCCGATGATCCTGCTGCTGGCCTCGCTGGTCGGTGCCGTGGTCGGTATCACCCTGATCCTGCTGCGCGGGCGGGACCGCAACGTACCGATCCCCTTTGGCCCCTATCTGGCGGCCGCCGGCTGGCTGGCGCTGATCGGCGGTGACCGGCTGCTGGCCGTGTACCTCTGACACCCGATGCTGCGAGTCGGGCTCACCGGAGGCATCGGCAGCGGGAAGAGCCGCGTGGCGCAGGCCTTTGCGGAACGGGGCGTGCCGGTGATCGATACCGACCGGATCGCCCGGGACATCCTGGCGCCGGGACAACCGCTGCTCACCGCGATTCTGCACCGCTTCGGCACGGACCTGCGCCAGCCCGACGGGCACCTGGACCGCCGCGCCCTGCGCGCCCGGATCTTCGCCGACCCGGCGCAGCGCGCCCGTCTGGAGGCGCTGACGCATCCGGCCATTGCCGCCGCGATGGAGGCACAGATCCGCGCCCTGCCCCACACCTCCCCCTATGTGGTGCTGGTGATCCCATTGCTGCTGGAGGCCGGGTGGTGCGACCGGGTAGATCGGGTGCTGGTCGTCGACTGTCCCGAGGCCGTGCAGGCCAAACGGGTGGCGGCCCGGGACGGTATCGATGAACAGACTGCCTGGGCGATGATCCGCAGCCAGGCGTCGCGGGCAACGCGCCTGCAGGCCGCCGACGCCGTGATCGAAAACCGGGGGCCGGAGGATCTCGACACGCTGGCGCAACGCGTGCGGGTACTCGATCGGCAGTATCGGCGCGAGGCGGCTTCGCCGCCGCCAGAAGCCGAGTGATCCCCGCGCAAACGGCGGATCGCGGTACACCATGGCCGGCGCCGGGTGGAAATACACGCCGGTCATGCCCGATACTGCACCTCAACCTGCCGGAAGACCTGCCTTGACCCAGTTGATGCTCACCTTTGAACAACCCCTGCACGAACGTGTACGCCTGCTGCTGCGCCTGGAGACGCTGATCGAGCGCTTTGGGCAGACTCGCCTGGCCGCGCGCGACTTCGACCATCACCACGCCCTGACGGTCCTGGTGGATATCTATGCCCTCGCCGGGCGGGTCGATGTGAAACGCGAACTGATGGGCGAGATCGAGCGCCAGATCGCCAACCTGAACCGACTCGCCTCACAGCCCGGTGTGGACCCGGAGCGACTGAACCTGACCATGCAGGGACAGCGCCGGCTGCTGGCGCGTCTCGAGGACCAGGTCGGCAGCCTCGATCACCGGGTCAAGGGCAACGAATTCTTCACCAGTGTGCGCCAACGCACGGCTCTGCCCGGCGGCGCCTGCGATTTCGACCTGCCGATCTACCACTACTGGCTGTCCCAGGCGACCTCCGTGCGGGAGGAATTGCTGCTCGAGTGGTTCCAACCCCTGGAGACCGTGGCCGAGGCGATCACCCAGGTCTTGAGCTTCATGCGTGCAGCCGGTCACCCCCGCCAGGTCGTGGCCCCCGACGGCTATCACGAACAGGGCCTGGACACCAACTATGCCTGGCAGATCATCCGGGTCAGCGTGGCCAGCGACGAGCAGTGCTACCCGGAGATCAGTGCCGGCCGGCAGCGCTTCACGGTCCGCTTTCTCGATCCCGGCAATTTCCACGACCGCCCGCGCATCGTCGCCCGCGACGTGCCCTTCGAACTGTCCTGCTGCGCGATCTGAACCCGAGGCCTTTCCAGTCCGAGGCCGGCGGATCCATCCGGTGGACGGACGGACCCAGGTTCAGACGGGCCAAGTTCAGGCGGGCCTGATTTCAACGGGCCTGCTTTCTTCGGACCTCAATCGAGCAGACCGCGGATCGCCGCAATGCCCTGCGCACCGACCGCCTGCACCGCGGCCTGATCGGCCGGGTTCAGGCCGCCCAACGCATAAACCGGGCAGCTGGCCTGCGCGCGCAAAGCGGCGAAACCCTGCAGCCCCAGCGGCCGTGCGCCCGGGTGGGTCTGGGTCGGCTTGACCGGCCCGGCGACGACGAAATCCACGCCCACGCGCATCGCGTGCTCGAGCCCGCCGCGATCATGCACCGACGCCGCCAACCAGCCGCGACACGCAGGGCGCACGGCGAGGGCGCGCAGGCGACGCTCGTTCAGGTGCCAGCCCACGGGCGGCAGGGCGTCGAGCCAGGTCTGGGAGGCATTGACCAGGACCTCGACCCCGTACCCGGCCGCCGTATCGAGGATGCGATGCGCAAAGTCCAGAAAGGGCGCCTGCTCGAGCTCCGGCGCACGGATCTGAAGCAGGCGCAGATCGCCGCGGCGCAGCCGCTGCGCGACGCGCCGCACGCAGGCGTCGATCTCGGCCGCGTTGCGCGGTGACGGCGTGATCAGGTAGCAGGACGGCAGGCGCGCGGCGGTGACGATGGACTGGCTGGCGGCGGGAAGGGCGAGCGTGGCCAGGGTCGCGGGCGTCACCCATTGCAGCGGCTGCCCCTCCCGCGCGCGGGTCGAACCCTGCCAATGCTGGATGCGGAACACCTGCAGGCGCACCGAGCGGTCGGGGTAGGCATACGGAATCTCGAGGATCCCGGTCGCCGCAAGCACCCGAATCCCCAATTCCTCGTGGAGCTCGCGATCGAGCGCCGCGCGTGCGGTTTCATTGCCATGACACTTGCCGCCGGGAAACTCCCACAGCCCGCCCAGGTGCGCATCGGCGGCCCGTTGGCTGACCAGGACCCGCCCGGCGGCGTCCTGCAGCAAACCGACGGCGACACGGATCTCAGGAACGGTAATCGGCGTTGATCCGTACGTAATCGTAGGAAAAGTCACAGGTGTACTTGCGATAGGCAGCCGTCCCCCGACCCAGGTTGATAACGATGTCGATCTCTTCGGCGGCGAAGGCCTGCTGACCGGCGGCCTCAGTATAGGCCGGCGCACGCCCACCGTCGGCGACGATCCGCACGCCGTTGACGAAGATCTCGACCCCGTCGATGCGCAGGTGCTCCACACCGGCCCGGCCGATCGCCGCGAGGATGCGGCCCCAGTTCGGATCCGAGGCGAACAGTGCGGTCTTCACCAGCGGCGACAAGGCCACGGCCTCCGCCACCCGTCGGGCCTCGGCGCGATCCCGCGCCCCACTGACATCGACCCGCACGAACTTGGTAGCGCCCTCGCCGTCGCGCACGATGGCCTCGGCCAATTCCAGACACAGGGCGTTCAGCGCGTCGGCCAGCAACGCCCGGTCGGCGCCGGACTGCAGCGTCCCCCCCGAGGCCCCGCTGGCCATGCACACCAGCGCGTCGTTGGTCGAGGTGTCTCCATCCACGGTGATCGCGTTGAAGCTCTGCTCCGCCGCGCGTTGCAGCAAGGCCTGCAGCTGGAGTTCGTCGATCCGGGCATCGGTGCCCACGAACCCGAGCATGGTCGCCATATCCGGATGGATCATCCCGGAGCCCTTGGCAATCCCGGTCAGGGTCACCGGACCGCCGGACAGGGT
>PWGH01000177.1 GCA_003555285.1 Thioalkalivibrio sp. | reverse complement strand
GCCGGCGTCCACCGCCGGCAAAGCCTCCCATGAGGGTACGATCCACAGGTCGCCGCCACAATGGATGCGGGTCAGCCCGGCGAGGCCGGCGCGGACCCAGTCCTGGTCGGGAACCGCCGCCGTGCGCGCGTCCAGGGCATCGGACACCTCGGCCTGCAGCGCCACGGCGGCGAGCTCGGCCTGCAGGGGGGCGGAAAAGAGGGCCTTGATGCGCAGGGTTGACCACAGCGGGTGGGTACCCAGTGGGGGTTCGAACAGCGGTTCGTCGCCGGCGTCGAACAATTCCACGCTGACCGCGCCGAGCTCGAACAGGCGGGTTTCCAGGGTTTCCGCCTGCTCCGGACCGCACTGCAGCTCCAGTTCGGTCAGCTTCGCTTCGATCCGGTTCATGGGGTGCTCTTCAGCTTCTTTTCCAGATAATGGATGTTGGTGCTGCCCTGCTGGAAATTCGCGTCCTTCATCAGGTCGATATGCAGCGGGATGTTGGTGCGAATGCCATCGATCACGATCTCGCCGAGGGCGCCGCACATGCGCGCGATCGCAATCTCCCGGGTGGGGCCATAAGCGATGAGCTTGGCGATCATCGAATCGTAATACTGCGGCACCTTGTAGCCGTTATACAGGTGCGTATCCACGCGGATTCCCGGGCCGCCCGGAGCGTGATACTGCGAAACCGTCCCGGGGCAGGGCAAGAACGTGACCGGATCCTCGGCATTGATCCGGCACTCGATCGCATGGCCCTGGATCCGGACATCGGCCTGGCTGATCGACAAGGATTCCCCGGCGGCGATCCGGATCTGTTCGCGAACCAGATCGACGCCGGTGATCTCTTCGGTGACCGGGTGCTCGACCTGGATGCGGGTGTTCATCTCCATGAAGAAGAATTCGCCCTTTTCGAACAGGAATTCGAAGGTGCCGGCGCCACGATAGCCGATCTCCTGGCAGGCGCGGATCAGGCGCGCAATCATTTTCTCCCGCTGTTCGGGCGTGATGCCCAGTGCCGGGGCCTCCTCGATCACCTTCTGATGGCGCCGTTGCATCGAACAATCGCGTTCGCCCAGGCAAATCGCATTGCCGTGGCTGTCGGCCAGCACCTGGAATTCCACATGCCGCGGATGTTCGAGGTATTTTTCCATGTACAGCGCGTCGTTGGCGAAGAATTGCCGGGCCTCGGTCCGCGTCAGCGCAATCGAGTTCAGCAAGGCCCCCTCCGTGTGCACCACGCGCATCCCGCGGCCGCCGCCGCCGCCGGAGGCCTTGATGATCACCGGGTAGCCGATCTGCTTGGCCAAGCGCATGTTGTCCCCCGGATCGGTCCCGAGGGCACCTTCGGAGCCGGGGACACAGGGCACCCCGGCGGCGATCATCGCCTGTTTCGCCGACACCTTGTCGCCCATCAGGCGGATGGTCTCGGCGCGCGGGCCGACGAAGGCGAAGCCGCTGGATTCCACCCGCTCGGCAAAATCGGCGTTCTCGGAGAGAAAGCCGTAACCCGGATGGATCGCCCCGGCGTCGGTGACCTCCGCGGCGGAGATGATCGCGGGGATGTTCAGGTAGCTCTCGGTCGAGGAGGCCGGCCCGATGCAGACCGATTCGTCGGCCAGACGCACGTGCTTGAGGTCGCGGTCGACGTCCGAATGGACGGCGACGGTGGCGATGCCCATCTCCCGGCACGCGCGCAACACCCGCAGCGCGATCTCGCCGCGGTTGGCAATCAGGATTTTTTCCAGCATGCGAAGCCCCGTGTAGCGATGATCCAGCGGTTACTCGATGATGCGCGCTATTCGATGATGAACAAGGGCTGGCCATATTCGACCGGATGGCCGTTGTCGACCAGCACCGCGCGAATGGTACCCGCGCTATCGGCCTCGATGGGATTGAGCATCTTCATGGCCTCGATGATGCACAGGGTATCCCCGGCCTCGACCGCGGACCCGACTTCCACGAAGGGCTTGGCCCCCGGGCTGGGTGCGCGGTACAGCGTGCCGACCATGGGGGCGATCACCCGATGGCCCGGCGGCTCGACGGTCTCGGGTTCGACGCTGGTCGCGGACAGCGGGGCCGCGACCGGACCGGCTGGTGCCGACAAGGCCGGCGGCATCATCATGTAGGAGGCGGGGCCACCGGCCGCGGCACGGGTGATGCGAACCGATTCCTCGCCTTCGTGAATCTCGATTTCATTGATCCCGCTTTCTTCGAGCAGGTCGATCAATTTCTTGACCTTGCGAATATCCATGGTGAACTAAGACTCCTCGATGGCGGCAATGGCGGCGTCGAGCGCCAGCCGATAACCGATGACGCCAAAACCGGCCAGGGTGCCGGAGGCGATATCCGACAGGTACGAGTGCCGCCGAAACGGCTCCCGTGCGTGGATGTTGCTGATGTGGATCTCGATGAAGGGGATGGCGACGGCCAGCAGCGCATCGCGCAGGCTGATGCTGCTGTGGGTCAAACCGCCGGGGTTGATCAGCATTCGCGCCACCGCTGCGGCAGGGGCTGCGTGGATGCGATCGATCAGCGCGCCTTCGTGATTGCTCTGGAAGCACTCGAGCCGGTGGCCCGCCTGCTCGGCTTGATCGCGCAGGGCGGCCTCGAGCCCGGACAGTGTCGTGGTGCCATACCGCGCCGGTTCGCGGGTCCCCAAAAGGTTCAGATTGGGCCCGTTGAGTAGCAGGAGTTCAGCCATTGGCAGACATCGGTTGCGATCCGGTCGTGAATCAGTGGGAAACGTGCACTAAGTGCCCGGTTCCGATGCCGTGATTCTGCCGCAGGGGGGTGGGGTCTGTCCAGCCGCGGCCGGCCTTGAGAAGGACCGAATGTTCGGCGCAGGGTCTTCAGCGAGGCGTCAGAGGTAGCGCTGCAACCAGCGGTCGAGGTCGGCCATTGTGACCTCGCCGCGATGAGTCTCGCGCACCACCCCCTCGCGATCGATCAACACGGTGTAGGGGAGGGCACCGATCCGGTTGCCATAGTCCCGGCCGACCGCCATGGCCTCGTCCTGGCCGATCAGGATCGGAAACTCGATGCCGAAGGTATCGACAAAGGCCCGGGTTTCATCCAGTTCGTCCACGGCCACGGCGACGATGGTGAAGCCGTCTTCGGCATGCGCCTCATGGTATTGCTGGAATAGTGGCATTTCCTTCTTGCAGGGCGGACACCAGGTGGCCCAGAAGTTCAGCAGCACCAGATCGCCATCCCATTGGCTCAGCGACTGGGGCTCGCCCGCCAGGTCCGGCAGTGTGAAGTCGATGCGCTGCGGCGTCTGGGCTGTGGTGTCCGAGGGGGCTTCCGTGGCGGCGCTGCCGGGAGCGGCGGTGTCGTCGGGTGCGCCGCAGGCGGTCACGGTGGCCAGCGCAAACAGTCCGAGCGCCGTGAAGATCGCCTGCCGGGCGGATCGCGTCACCCGACGGCCGTTCACGGGCGTACCCCGACGCTGTCTTCGGCATGGGCCAGGAAGCGCTCGGCGTTCAGATAGCCCACGACGCGCCGGTTGCGCAGTTCTTCGCCGGTCTCATCCCAGAAGATCATCGCCGGCGGACCGAAGAGGTTGTAGGCGCGCATCAGGTCCCGGTGCTCCGAGGTGTTGGCGGTGACGTCCGCCTTCAGCAGATGGACCTGGCTCATGGCCTGGATCACCCGGGGATCCTGAAAGGTGGTGCGTTCCAGGCGGACGCAGTCCACGCACCAGTCGGCGTAGAAGTCCAGGAACACCGGCTGATTGCGCGCCTGGGCCGCGGCGACCTCGCGTTCCACGTCGGCGATGCTGTCGACTTTGGTGAAGCGCATCTCGGTCACCGTCGGCGTTCCGTCGGCACCGACCGTCATCGGGGCGGGGGTGCTGAGGGTGGCCAGCGGCCGGAACAGGTCCTTGCCGCCAGTGCTCGCCCCGAGCATCAGGATCACGCCATAGACCAGCAGCACCAGGCCGAGCCCCTTCCACAGGCTGTGCCAGCCGTCGGTTCCCTCGGGCCGGGAATGCAGGGCCCCCATGTAGATCGCGGTGACGATGAACAGCATGGCCCAGAGCAGCAGTGCGACCTCGCCGGGAATCACCCGCTCCAGCAGCCAGATGCCCATCGCGAGCAGGCCGACCCCGAACACGGCCTTGATCGTATCCATCCACGGACCGGCCTTGGGCAGGATCTTGCCGGCCGAGGTGCCGATCGCGAGCAGGGGCGCGCCCATGCCCATGCTGAGCGAGAACAAGGCCACGCCGCCCAGCACCGCGTCCCCGGTATGGCTGATGTAGAGTAGTGCGCCGACCAGCGGTGCGGTCACGCAGGGCCCGACGATCAGCGCCGCGAGAAAGCCCATGATGCCCGCCCCGATCAGCGTCCCGCCCTGCTGTTTGTTGCTGAGGTTGGCCAGCCGGCTCTGGATCGCCGTCGGCATCTGCAGTTCGTAGAAGCCGAACATCGACATCGCCAGCGCGATGAACACCAGCACGAAGCCGCCGATGATCCAGGGGTTCTGGAAGGCCGCCTGCAGGTTCGCCCCGGCGAGACCGGCGAAAACCCCGGCCAGGGTGTAGGTGAAGGCCATCGCCAGCACGAAGACCAGCGAGATGAAGAAGGCCTTGCGCGTGGTCAGGTCCTTCTGCCCGACGATGATGTTCGACAGGATCGGAATCATCGGGAAGACGCAGGGGGTGAAGGTCAGCAACAGGCCGAAGCCGAAGAAGGCCAGGATCACCAGCCAGAGGCGGCCGTCGGCGAGCTGCGCAGCAATTCGGTCCTGCTCGGTGACGGGGCCCGTGTCGGCCCCGGTCCCGGCCGTGACCGTTTCGGTGGTGACGGTTCCGGTGGTGCCGGCCCCATCCGCCATGCCGGCGAGCGGCCCGCCGTCGGCCAGACCGGCCGCGAACACTACGGTGACGTCCTGGGTCAGCGGCGGATAGCAGACGCCGAGATCGGCGCAGCCCTGGTAATCGACCGCCAGCACGATCTCGCTGGCGTCGCCGGCGCTGCGCAGCACCGGCACCAGAATCTCGACACGGTCACGATAGGTCTCGGTCTCGCCGAAGAACTCATCGACGATCCGGGTCCCGGCCGGCGGGTTGATCGGTCCCAGTTCGATGCCCTCGCCCTCGGCGACGCGGAAGCCGAGCTTGTCCCGGTACAGGTAATAGCCCTTGGCGATGTCGAAACGCACGACCGCCGCGTTCTGGCTGATCGCCTCGGCGCTCGCGGCGAAGGCGATCTCGGGCGCGAGCAGTTCGTCCTCGGCGCGGTTCATGCCGGTGATCGAGGCCAGACTGTCGAGGGCGCTGCGCACGCGGCCCGGTGCGGCGGCAGGCGACGGTGCCGTCACCGGGGCGGCCGATGACGGTGCCGCCGCAGGGGCGGCGGCCGGGGGCAGTTCGTCGAGCGTCAGATTGAGGGTCTGGAAGTGCGGGGGATAACAGACGCCGAGGTCCGCGCACCCCTGGGAGCGCGTGGTGAATTCGATCTCCCGCTGGGTGGCGGCGAGGATCGGCAGCTCGATCTCGATCCGGTCCCGGTAGGTCTCGACGCGGCCGAAGAACTCGTCGTCCTTGATCGTGCCGGCGGGGATGCGCGCTTCGCCGAATTCCAGGCCTTCGGTTTCCGGCGTGAATTCGAACTGTTCCCGATACATGTAATAGCCGTCGGCGATGTCCCAGGTCAGGCGCAGCGTCTGGGCATCGAGCACCTCGGCGCTGACGGCGAAGGCGTCGTCGGGATCGAGCAGATCGTCTTCGAAGAAGGCCTGTGCCAGTGCCGGCAGCAGCGTCAGACTCAGCAGCAGGAGGGCAAACCAGCGACGCAGAATCATTGGGTGCATTGTCGAATCCAGTCCAGATAGTCGGGCAGCCCGGCCGGGATCGGCAAGGCGATGATTTCGGGGGTGTCGTAGGGATGGCGCTGCGCCAGCCAATCCTGCAGCGCGGGATAGCGGGCGGTCGTCGTCTTGATCAGCAGCGTCATCTCCCGGGTCGTTTCGATCCGATCCTGCCAGCGATACACCGAATGCCCCATAGGTAGTATATGGACGCAGGCGGCAAGCCGTAGTTCCACCATCTCCCGAGCGAGATCCTGAGCGTCCTCCGGGGTCTCCACCGTGGTGATGACCAGCCGATGGTCGCTGTGGACGTCGCTCGAAACGCGGCTTGATTCCCGGGGGTCGATGGTGGGCTCCCTCAGTCGCTGTGGTCGAGCAGGATTCGGGCGCGCTGCCCGGCGCGCAGGTTCACGTCCTGCGGCGGTGCGAATTCGACCTCGATCCGGTACCCGGGGCCAAAGCCGATGTCGTCGAGTTCCCAACCGATGGTGGCGATCGTGCCCTGGATGCTCTCCCCGGTCTCCAGCGTCACCCGGGCCGGTTGTTCCGGTTGCAGGCGGGCCGCGGTCGCGGCATCCACTGTCGCCTGGGCGCGCATCGGGTCCATGCGACCGAGGATGGCGAGCACCGGCGGTGCCAGGGCCGGGCTGACCGCCTCGCCTTCGGTCACCGCCACCGACAGCACCCGGGCGGCGATCGGCGCGTCAATGCGGCTGTCGTCCCGATCGATACGGATGCGTTGCACCGCCGCCTGCGCGCCCGCGAGCCGCGCCGCGGCCATCGCCTGCTCGATGCGGGCCAGTTCCAGCTCCCGCGCCGCGATCAGGGTGCGGTCGTAGAGTTCCTCGGCCCGCTCGACCTCGCGGTCGGCCTCGGCCTGTTCCAGTTGCAGCCGCCGGTGCTCCGCTTCGGCCGCTGCCGCATCCGCTTCGAGCCGGCGGGTATCCAGGGCGAAGAGCCGGTCGCCGGCCGCCACGCGATCCCCGGCGCGGATCGCGACTTCGCGCACGACGCCGGCGATGGGCGCGGACACCGTGTAGCGCTGGCCCCACTCGATTCGGGCCTCCAAGTCGATACGGGCCTCCGGGGCCTCCGGATTCGCGAGGGCGGGCAGGGCCAGCCCCCCGATGAACAGGCCGAGCAGTAGGCCCGCGGCCAGATTGACCGGCCGGCCAATCGCCGGGGTGATCGGTGGGGGAAGGTTGGGGGATCTACCCATGGCGGCACGGCTCCATCAGGAATCGGGGGGAAACAGGCTCAGGGACGGATCGCCGACCATCACCGCCAGGCGCTCGTAGCCCAGGGCCAGCGCGTACTCGGTGGCAGCATGGAAGTGCGCGGCCGCGCTCTGCTGCACCATCGAGTCGCCCAGGTCGGCCTGTTCCTCCATGTCGTACAGCGCGCGGGCGCGGTCGATATAGAGTTCCCGGTAGTCCATGCGCGCCATCGCCTCGTCGCGCTGCACCTGCAGGGCCTCGAGGGTGTAGAACAGTTCCCGCACGGCATTGCGGACCTCGCTCATGGCCTGACCCAGGTGCGCCTCGGCCAGATGACGGTCGGCCGTCGCCTGGCCGAGTGCCGCCGCCTGACGGCCACCTCGGTACAGCGGGATATCGAGAACCAGGCCGGCGGCGGCCGGATTGCGATCGCCCCCGAATTCGCGTTGCCAGGTTCCGAGCTGGGCATGGACGCTCAGGCGCGGACGGTGCTGCGTGCGAGCGGCCTCGCTGCGCTGGCGCGCCACCTCGACCTCGGCCCTGCGGATCGCGAGTTCCGGATTTTGCTGCTCCACGCGTTCGAGCAACTGCGCAAGCTCCGGCAATGCCGGCAGCGTGAAGGGCAATGGCGGCCCGAGGACCTGAGCGGGTGCCCGTCCAGGCCGGTTCAGGATCTCGGCCAGCTCCGCGCGGCTGCGCCGCTGCATCTGTAGCGCGCGCAGGCGTTCGCCGCGAGCGGTCTCGTAGCGGGCCTCGAGTTCGAACAGCGCGATATCGGAGACCTGGCCGATGGCGTTGCGATCGCGCGCGCGTCCCAGGCTGACAAAGGCCGAGGCCATGGCCTCGGTGTCGCGGGCGAAGGCCAGATCCGCGAGCAGCACATCGAAGTAGTGTTGCAGCACGTCCAGGCGGTGCTGGGCGTGGGTGAGCGCCTCTTCGGCCTGACTGACCTCGAGTTGTTGCCGGCTGGCCGCGATGCGATGGCGACTGTGTCCGAAGTCGCTCAGCAGCTTGCGCGCCACCAGGG
>PWGH01000246.1 GCA_003555285.1 Thioalkalivibrio sp. | reverse complement strand
CCACAGGCCGAGCAGATCCAGCAGCCGGGACGGCGATGCCAGGGCGTCGCTGGCGTGATCGAACTTCATCGGCGGCCCTCCGGTCCAGCACCCTGATCGACAGCCCGGTGACAGTCGGCCCCGTGATCGTCGGACTCGTGCCTACCGGACTCGTGCCTACCGGACTCGTGGCTGTCGGGCTCGTGACGGCCGGTCTCCTGATAGCGAGTCTGATGCTCCTCGCCGGCATCCGCTTCGGGCATTCCCCGTGCATCGTTACGGCGATCGATTGCATCCGGGGCCGAGCGGATCATCTGATCGAGTTCCTCGATCAAGGCCTCGGGCACGCGCTCCAGGTGCAGACCCTGACTGCCCGCATCCAGGCCGCGCAGAAACCAGGTGATCGCACCCCCCATGTGCCGGTCGTAGGCGTAATCCGGCTGGCGGCTCTTCAACAGCCGGTGCAGCGCCAGCGTGTAGAGCACGTACTGCAGGTCGTACCGGCTTTCCAGCACGCGCGCCCGCATCCGTTCGGGGACATAGTCTTCCGGCCGCGGGCCGAGCCAGTTGGACTTGTAATCGAGGGTGTAATAGCGGCCCTCGTGCTCGAAGACCAGATCGATGAAGCCCTTCAGCATGCCGTTGAGCAGTTGCGGCATCAGCTCCGGGCGGGCAGCCGCCTGCAGCGTCCCACTGCGGACCGCGGCGTCCAGGCGCCGGGAATCGATCCAATGGGTTTCGAACCAGAATTCGAGCTCGGGCTGGTAGGTTCTCAGCCGGTCCAGCCGCAGCACGCCTGCGCCGGGCAATGTGAGCGGCTCTACCAGGAGCCGACCGAACCAGGTGCACAGGGGCTCCACCCAGGTCTGCCACCCGCGCAGACGGCAGCGCCGCGCCACGGTGTCCCGCAACCGGGCCGGATCCGCGGCCACCGCCGCAAAGCCCTCGCGGGCCGCCCATTCCAGCAGGCCGTGCAGGAAGGTACCGGGCGCGGGGCCGCGCGGAAAGCGGTGCAGACCGCCGGCCTCCGGAGCGCGGGGCGTCGGGATCGTCGCCACCGGCTCGTCGCCCGCCTCGCCCAGCCGATCCTCCAGCGCCGTATCGGGGGCCTCGGGCCCGGTCGCGGCAACGTGTTCGGACCAGCCGGCCAAACGCAGCGCGCTGTAACTCGCGATCCACCAGTGCTCGCGCACCGTATGCATCATTCGGCGCGGTGCGCCGAGCGCGGCGGGCGCCTCGCCCCCCCCGTACCGGGCCGACTTCGGCTCGGGTGCGGTGCTCACGACGATCGCCGGAACCGTTCCCGCCAGACCCCGGAGCGCCTCCGCGAGTGCCGGACCGGGAATCGGGTCGCCCCCGCCCAGCAGGTAGCCGATCGCACTGTGGTGCAATTCGTTCTCCTTGCGGGTGCCGCGCCGCAGCGGTGCGATTCCCAGCCAGCAGAAATGACAGGCGCGGGTCACCGCCACGTACAGCAGGCGCAGATCCTCGGCCAGACGCTCGCGATCGGCCTGAGCCAGCGCGAGCGCATCCGGCGTCATGCTGCGGCAGACCCGACCCGCGGCGTCGCGGTAGATCAGCGGCAGCTGGGAGTCGTCGCGCAGCCGGAAGCTGCCGATGAAGGGCAGGAAGACCAGCGGGTACTGCAGCCCCTTGGCCTTGTGGATGGTCACGATTCGCACCAGCCCCTCGTCGCTCTCCAGGCGCAAGATCTGCTCGTCGGAGGCCGCCCCGTCCCCTTGCAGGTGCGTGGCCAGGTGGCGGATCAGCGCCGGCTCGCCGTCGAGTTCCGCAGCCGCGGTCTGCAGCAGTTCGCTCAGGTGCAGTAGATTGGTCAGCACGCGCTCGCCGTCGGCGCGCTGGAACAGGGTCTGCGGCAGCCCGAAGGCATGCAGGAACCGGCGCAGCATCGGCAACACGCCCTGCCGGCGCCAGATCCGCCGGTAGTCGCGAAACTCGACCACCCGCTGCTCCCAGTGGGCCTCGTCGGTATTCAGCCGGTCCAGCGCCTGCAGATCCAGGTTCAGCGTGGCGGTCGCCAGCGCCGCGCGCAGCAGCCGCTCCGACTGCGGCTCGGCGCAGGCGCGCAGCCAGCGCAGCACATCGGCGGCCTCGGGCGATGCGAACACCGATTCGCGATCGGACAGGTACACGCTGCGCACGCCGCGCGCGCGCAGCGCGGCCTGGATCGCATCGGCCTCCCGGCGGTTGCGCACCAGCACCGCAAGATCGCTCGGCTGCAGCGCCGCAAAGCCTTCGACCTGCGCAAAACCGGTGTGCCCGGCGCGCGCACCCTCGAGCAGCGTCACCATCTCGGTGGCGCAGGATTGCGCCATGGTGCCCAGATACTCGCCGGTACTCACCGAGTCGCCGGCCTCGGGATGCACCAGCACCAGCGCCGGCAACGGCTCGCCGCCGGCCTCCAGGCGCTCCGCCCGGCCCTGGGCGGTGACCCCCTGGAACGGCACGGGATCGTCGTCCCCGGCGCGAAACAGGAAGGCCCCGGCGGCGTAGCCCTCCGCATGTTCGAACAGACGGTTGGCGGCCTGGACCATCGCCTCGGTGGAACGGTAGTTGGTGCCGAGGGTGTAATGGCGCCCGTCGGTGGCGCGCCGGGCCTGCAGGTAGCTGTGGATGTCGGCGCCGCGAAAGGAGTAGATCGATTGCTTCGGATCGCCGATCAGAAACAGGCCCTGTTCCGGGCGATTCTCCGCGATCCGGTAGATCCGCTCGAAGATCCGGTACTGCACCGGGTCGGTGTCCTGAAATTCATCGATCATCGCGATCGGGAACTGGGTGCGGATCGTGTGGGCCAGGCGCGCCCCGCCCGGGCTCGCCAGCGCGTCGTCCAGGCGCGTGAGCAGATCGTCGAAGCCCAATTGCGCCTGTCGGCGCTGCTCGCGTTCGAAGCGTGCCCGAATCCAGCCCGCGGCATGGCGCAACAGCAGCGCTGGCGTGTCGTCGGTCAGTTCGGCGTATCCGTCCATCATCGCGAAGGCCGGGTGCAGATCGGCCGGCAGGACCCGTCCCTTTTTCAGGCGCTCGTTCATGCCGGCGCGGCTGAAACGCACCGTCAGTTCCTTGCTGGCGGCCCCGGGTTCGGTGCGGCCGGGATCCAGCGCCCACAGGCGCATCGTTTCGAGCAGGGCCTCCGCCTTGCGGTACTTGTTGCCGTTCAATGCCGGCAGGGCGCTGAGAAAGCTCGCCGCAATCGCCGCGAAGTCATCGCGCCAGGGGGCCTTGAACGGCTCCAGGGCCGCCAGCCGGTCGTCCAGCACCGCGGTCAGTTCGTCCAGCGAAGCCATTCGGGCCGGCTCGCTGGACAGCAGCCCCCAAACGCGGCGGCCCAGGGTCTCCGGATCGCGTCCGAGCGTGGTGCAGAGAAGCTCCAATCGGGCCCCCTGCTGCGGATAGACCATGTGGCGCCAGTAGTCGCGCACCGCCTCGGCGCGCAACGCCTGCTGATCGGCGGCGAGTTCCTGCTCGAACAGGCTGCCGCTGTCGAAGGCGTGCTCGCGCAGCATGCGGTAGCACCAGGCGTGGATCGTCGATACCGCGGCCTCGTCCATCCACTCGGCGGCCACCTCCAGCCGGCGTGCGCAGGCAGCCCGCTCGGCCGGCGTCGGGTAGGCCTCGAGGATCCCGTGCAACACCGGATCCGGCGCTTCCGAGGCGGTGGCGCGAAAATGCCGGGCCGCCTGCATCAACCGTTCGTGGATGCGCGCCCGCAGTTCGCGGGTGGCGGCATCGGTGAAGGTAACCACCAGGATCTGCGGCGGCAGCAGCGGCTCGGCAAAGGCCTGGCCATTGCCGCCATGACCGAGGACCAGGCGCAGGTACAACGCGGCGATGGCAAAGGTCTTGCCGGTCCCGGCGCTGGCCTCGATCAGACGGCTGCCGAACAGGGGAAAGGCGAGCGGGTCGAGCGCGGCGACGGGGTGGCGCACCGAGGTACTCGGTTCAACATCGTCCGAAAACAGGGGCAGGTTCTCGGACAACGGCAACGCTGGGTCCGTCGCGTCGAGGATTCGATCGGCACTCATGCGGTGGGCTCTCGATTCTTTTCGCCGCTTCTTGCGGCCTTCCCATCGCCCGTCGGGGTTCCGGCCGGATCCAGCGCCTGGGTCGCGGCCTCGGTCACCGCCTGGTACAGGGGTCGATACAGCGCCTCGGTCCAGCGCCCGAAGCCGTCGCCCTGCAGCAACAGCGCGGCCGTGGGGTAACTGCGGGCGTGATAGGGGCTGCGGTCGCGCTCCCCGACCCGATAGCGTCCACCCTGGTAGCACTGGCTGGCTGCCGCCTCGGGTTCGCGCTCCGCCGCCACCGCCTCGAGCCACGCGCCCGCACTCTGGCAGGCGACGGGCAGGGGCTGGGACTGCCCGATCCGCCAGCCCTCCAGCAGGGCGCTCAGCGCTTGTGCCGCGGTCTCGGCCGGCAGCGGCGCCAGATGCAGGGTGTAATCGAGCGCCACCAAAAAGGTGCTGAGTTCCAGGCCCCGGGCGTTCGCCAGCAGGTGCGGCACCCACACCCCGCAGCAGGCGTCGTAGCGCCAGGCGGGCTGCCCTCCGGTCTGCAGCCGGCCGGCCCGGTGGTGCAACACGGCCGGCGCGCCCTCGGCATTCGCACGCAGGCCGGCCACGGCGCCCTCCAGCACCAGCCCCGCGTGCTCGAAACGCAGCACCGGTGGCGGGACGGGGCGCAGCGGATATGCCGCCGCCAGGCTGCGGGAGGACGCGATCAGGCCAGTCACCGACGCCCGCAGGTCCTCGGCCAACTGCGCACCGAGGCCCGCCAGCGGCAGCTGCCCGGCGCGGCGCATGCCGGCCAGCACCGCCTCGAGCGATGCGGCCACCGTCGCCTCGCTCGCACCGTCTTCCGGTGTGGCCACCGCAGCACGGATCAGCCGGTCGCGCAGTTGCCATTGGGCCAGGCCATCGAGCACGAAAGGCTCCTGGTCGTCGGCGGCGGCCAGCGCCTCGTCGAAATGCACGCCCAGGCGCTGGTTGAAAAACGCCTGCACCGGGTTGCGGAGAAAAGCGCCGAGGCCCTCCGGGCTCAGGATCGCCCCCGATGTCGGTTCCGCCAACGGCACGACCGCCGCCGGGGGCACGCTGCGGGCTTCGTGCATCCCGGCCCATTCCCGGACAAAGGTGAACAGCGGACCCTGGCCATCGGCGGGGAAGTGGTCGCGGCTGAAGGGCTGCAACGGGTGTTCGACGGTCAGCGCGCGCAACAGTCGCTCGCCATCAGGTTCATCCGCCCGGTCGTTCCCACTCCCACCGGTCGCCGTATCCGCCTGGGCCGCTGCACCCGATTGCAAGTCGGCCTGCGCTTCGACGAGGCGCCAACCCGACGCCAGGTGATCGCGCAATTGGCTGACCAGGACCGAGGGCGGACGGGGCGCGTTGTCGCGGATGCTGCGTCCGACCCAGCTGATGTACAGCTGCTCGCCGGCCGAGAGCAGGGCCTCGAGGAAGAGGTACCGGTCGTCGTCGCGCCGGGAACGGTCGCCGGGGCGGTAATCGCGGGCCATCAGGTCGAAGTCCATCGGCGTGGGCACGCGCGGGTACTCGCCGTCGTTCAGGCCGAGCAGGCAGACGACCCGAAACGGAATCGCCCGCATCGGCATCAGGGTGCAGACGGTCACCGCCCCGCCCAGAAAGCGCTGCGACAGGCGCGGTTCGTCCACCGCCGCCAGCCAGCTCTCGCGCACCACCGTCAGCGGCAGCATTTCCACCAGCGTCGCGGTCGCGCAGGCAGATTCCCACTGCTCCAGCGCCTCGTCCAGACGGCTCAGCACGCGTTGCTCCGCCTCCTCGCGGGCGTCGAAGAAGGCCTCCAGCAGGCCGCGCAGGCGCAGGCCCCAGGTCGCGGGCTCGGCCGGGATGCGCAACCGGTCCCACCAGGCGGCCAGCGCTGCGAGCAACCGGTCCAACTGGCCGACCAAAGCGGCATCGAGCCCGCCGATCTCGTCGAAAGGCTCGATGCCTGCCCAGGGCTGCATCCCGACCGCCGGACCGCCCCCGTGGCCGGTCGTCGGGCCGGCCACGGCGTAGCCCAGCAGCATTCGGCGCAGACCGAAGCGCCAAGTGTTCTGTTCGAGAGCCTCCGGCAGGTCCAGGCTCGCGCGTTGTGCGGCATCCAGGCCCCAGCGGATCCCCGCTCCCGCCACCCAGGCGTGCAGGCGCGGCAGCTGTTCGGCGCCGATCCCAAAACGCCGGCGCACTGCCGGCACATCGAGCAGGTCCAGCAGATCGCTGACCGCAAAACGCGATTCCGGCAGGCGCAGCAGACGTTCCAGCGCGATCAGCAACGGATCCTGTCCGCGGGTGCCCTGGTCCGACAGTGCGAAGGGGATATGACGCCGGTCCTCCGCTTCGATCTGCCCGAAGACCGCCTGGACGTGCGGGGCATAGGCCTCGACATCCGGCACCATCACGATGATGTCCCGGGGGCGCAGGCTGGGATCGCGCTGGAAGCGATCGAGCAATTCATCGTGCAGGATCTCCACTTCGCGCTGGGGGCTGTGCGCCTGATGGAACCGCACCGAGCGATCCCGCGCCGGGTCGAGCGCGGGCCACAGCGCCCGGGTCTCGGCCAAGGGCCGGAGGTCACGGATGTCGTCCTGCAACTGATGCAGCAGGGAATCGCCGTCCTGGGCGTCGAACAGATCGATGCGCCGCCAGGGCAGGGCCTCGAGCAGCGTGCGGTAGCGCTGCGGATCGTCGTGTTCATCGAGCAGGCGGATGTAGTCGCGGCCCTGCTTGCCCCAGGCCGCGAGCAGGGGATGCGCGTGCTGATGCAGATCCTCGTCGGCGAGCACCGCCGGCATGCCGGGCCGGGGGGCCTGCCGGCGCCGCGTGGCGCGCAGCAGGTCCCGTTCGGCGACGATATCCGCCCAGTAGTGCTCGCAGGGGTTGTGCACGCACAGCAGGACCTGGCTGACCCGCGCCAGCCCTTCGAGGGCCTCGAGCATCTGGGCCGGCAGCGACGAGATGCCGAAGATCACGATGCGCCGCGGCAGGCCGCGCGGGCGGGCGTCCAGGGTCCGGATCCGGGCCATGAAGCGCTGGTGCACCGCGGCCCGGCTGCTGTCGCGTTCGTCTTCCGGCAGGTCTGCGAGCACCGCTCGCCACAGCGCGGGCTGCCAGCGTTGCTCGGCGTTCAGCGACAGCGGCTGGCCGCGCGCCGCATTCAGTTGGTCGCGATTCTCTGCCCAATCGGCCAGCCAGTCGGCGCGATACACCTGGTACTGGTCGAACAGATCGGCCAGCCGTCCGGCAAGCTGCCAGCGCTTGCGCAGGTCGTGATCATCGTGCAGGAAGCGGCGCAGGGGGGCGAAGGCCGGATCGGAAAGGCACTCGGGGAGCAGCCGCATCAGGCGCCAGGACAAGGGTTCGCGAGCGAACGGCGATTCCGCCTGCACCGAATCGGGCCCGAGTACCGAGCGGTATGCCTCCCACAGGAAGCGCGCGGGCAACTGGATGCTGAGCGCGGCGGCGATTCCGCAGCCGCCGTCCGGTCCGTCGGCATCGCGCGCCAGCGCCAGCTTCAGCCACTGGGCGATGCCGTTGCTCTGGACCAGAATCACCTCGTCCTCGAGCGGGGCCAGCGGATAACGCCGCAACCACTCCACCGCCACCGCACGCAAATCCTGCATGCGGTTGCCGTGCACCACCATGAAGCCGGGCTGCAACCCCTCCGCCACCGTCATCGTCGATTCCTCTCCCCGATACCGCACGATCGGCCACGATACGAACGGGAGACGATACCAGACCGAGCGCCGCCGAAGGGTCCGTCACCGGCTGCGGTCCGGCTTAAGCCCCGGCCCCTGAGCCCAAGGCCAGCCCAGGGGCTACGACTCAGCGGGGACCGGCGTGGGGTGAGCCAAGCGCAGCGGACGTGCCAGCGCGGTGCCGCGCGCCCGACCCGTTCCTGCGTGCCGAATCAGGGGTTGGGTGCGGCCCGGGGCGCGCGCCGAGGACCCCGCATCGACGGCTTGCGGCCGCCTTTGGAGCTCCGGCCGCCGCGCGATTCACCGCCACCGCCACCGCCGCCACCGCCACCGCCGCCT
>PWGH01000306.1 GCA_003555285.1 Thioalkalivibrio sp. | reverse complement strand
CGCTGCTCACCGATCAGTGGTATGTCCGCGTCTGCCCGCTGGCGGAACCGGCGATCGAGGCCGTAGAAGACGGGCGCATCCGCTTCGTGCCGGCGAACTGGTCCAAGACCTACTTCGAATGGATGCGCAACCTCGACGACTGGTGCATCTCGCGCCAGATCTGGTGGGGGCACCGGATTCCGGCGTGGTACGCCGATGACGGCACGATCCACGTCGGCCGCTCGGAGGCCGAGGTTCGGGCCCGAAACGATCTGGGCCCCGAGGTGGCGCTGCGCCAGGACGACGACGTGCTCGACACCTGGTTCAGTTCCGCCCTGTGGCCCTTTTCCACGCTGGGCTGGCCGGCGCAGACGCCGGAGCTGCAGCGCTACTACCCGACCAGCGTGCTGGTCACCGGCTTTGACATCATCTTCTTCTGGGTCGCGCGGATGATCATGATGGGCCTGAAGTTCATGGACGACGTGCCGTTCCGCGAGGTCTACGTAACCGGCCTGATCCGCGATGCCGAAGGCCAGAAGATGTCCAAATCCAAGGGCAACGTGCTCGACCCGATTGATCTGATCGACGGCATCAGCCTGCAGGCGCTGCTCGACAAGCGCACCAGCGGGCTGATGCAGCCGCAGATGGCGAAAAAGATTGCGAAGGCCACCCGCGGCCAGTTCCCCGAGGGCATCCCCGCCTTCGGCACCGACGCCCTGCGCTTCACGCTGACGGCGATGGCGACCACCGGGCGCGACATCAAGTTCGACCTCGGCCGCATCGAGGGCTACCGCAACTTCTGCAACAAGCTCTGGAACGCCGCGCGCTTCGTGCTGATGAACGTCGAGGGCGAGGACACCGGCCTCGACGGGCAGGCGCGGACGCCGACGCTGGCCGACCGCTGGATCCAGGACCGCCTGCAGCGCACGGCGACGACGGTGACCGCGCAGCTCGACGCGTACCGCTTCGATCTGGCGGCGCAGGCCCTGTACGACTTCACCTGGCACGACTACTGCGACTGGTACCTGGAGTTGTGCAAGCCGGTACTGAACAGCGATGCCGATGCGCCAACCAAGCGCGCGACGCGCCACACCCTGGTCCAGGTGCTGGAGGCCCTGCTGCGCCTGCTGCATCCGATCATGCCGTTCATCACCGAGACCATCTGGAACAACGTGAAGGCCGCGGCCGGGGTTGAGGCGCGCTTTCTGATCGAGCGCCCCTGGGTTGGTGTCGGGGACTTCCCGGCGGATCCCGCCGCCGGCGTCGAACTCGAGTGGGTGCAGGGCTTCATCACCGGCCTGCGGCGGATCCGTGCGGAGATGGACATCGCTCCCGGGAAGCCCGTTCCGGTGCTGATCCAGAACTGGTCGGACACCGATCAGTCCCGGTACCTGGAGCATCGCGGCCTGCTCGACTTCCTGGCGCGACCGGAATCGGTGACCTGGCTGCACGCCGACGAAGAGGCACCGGAATCCGCGCTCGCGCTGGTCGGCGACCTGCGTCTGCTGATTCCGCTCGCCGGCCTGATCGACAAGGACGCCGAACTCAAGCGTCTGGAAAAGGAGATCGCGAAGCTCGACCGCAATCTGGAGCAGAGCGAGGCGCGGCTGGGCAACGAAAGCTTCGTCGCCCGGGCACCGGCGGAGGTCGTGGTGAAGGAGCGCACCCGCGTCGCCGAGATGCGTTCTGCACGCGTCGAACTCGGTACGCAGATGGAGCGGATTCGGTTGCTTTGAGGGGTGGGGGCCGAGTGCTGAGTCTTTTTGGTGGGCCCGCTGCGCTTGGCCCACCCTGATACGGGGGGCTTCGGGGGGCTGCGCAGCCGACGACGCCAAACCCACCGCACGCCGCGCCATCGGCACCGGAAATGTGACGAACCGGGATTAATCGGGGCGGGGCGGACGCGGTTCCGGCTCCGATTCCGCATGACCACGACCGGAATCGACGAGCGCAGGCTTGTCCTCGCGCACCGGCACATTCGCCAGCAATCGGCCCGCTCGGTCTTCCAGGCGCTGTCGCGTCGGCTTGTCGGCCAACTCCTCACAGCTTTCGGCGAGATGGTGGTACAGATCCCGGTAGGCGCCAGCCATGCCGGCAAACAGCGTGGCGGTGCGGTCGAAGTGATGATTGACCGACGTCCGATAGCGGTTGAGTTCCTGCATCCGGCTATCGAGTTCGGTCTCCAACTCGCGGATCAGGCGCCGCTCGTGGCTGGTGGTACGTCCGATCCAGAAACCGAGAAGGCCCGCGAGGACCACGGCCAGCACGATCAAAAGCAACCAGAGCCCCATCGTCATCTGCTCTTCCACTACGTTCCATCCTCAGTGCAAGCCTTCAGTCTCTATTGTGCCCGACCCCGGACGCGAACGCACCGACTGCGCTAAGCCCGGGTCCCGGGTCAGGACCCTCGCCCCATCCGGGAATCTGCGTTATCGTCCGGAACCGCGTCTCTGCCAAGGCCTCGATGCTGCCATGACCCTACCCCCCCGCGATCAACAAATCCGCATGGCCCATGCCGGCTTGATCCACCTGGTCGTTCGGGCCGCCCAGAATCCCGGTGCACGCGCCGAACTGGAGCCGGTACTCACTCAGGCGGAACAGGCGGGCTGGACCGATCTGGTCGCACGCATCCGCCGGGTTCTCGGTGGCGATCGGAACAGCGCGCTGCTGCACGCTCTGGACGAAGAGGACGCGGTGATCCTGACCGCGATCCTCGCCGGCATCCAGGACCCCGCCACGCTGCCCGACCGGGAAACTGCAGCGGACCCAAGCCAGGCGGCCCCGGGCCTCGCGCAGATGATTCATCTGGCCAGCCGGGGCGATCACCAGGCGTTGCACTGGCTGTCCCAGATGGCCGAACAGATGACGCGCGCGGGCGGCGACATGGCGCATATCGGGGCCATTGCCAAGCGCCTGGTGGATGGCGAACGGGATCCGGATCGGCTGTGCAAGGGCATGGGGCCGCTCGGCGAATCCCTGGTGTTGTCGATCCTGAGCGAACTGGGCAAGCTCGAACGGCATTAGCCCCGGGGCTTGGGGGAGGCACCCAACCTCGGATGGTGGGTGCGCTGCGCTTCACCCACCCTGCGCACACCCACGACGCCGTCCCTTGTGGCGTGGGCCAATCGCAGCGGACCCACTGCCATCGCCGCTTTTGGCCTTACAAATCGTGCACCCAGCGCAGCACGGCGTCCTGCAGGTTGGCACCGGCCCCTTGATGGGCCCGGGGATGGTTGACCAGCAACACCACCATCATGTCTTCATTGCTGCGATTACGCACATAGCCGGCGACGGCGGAAACCTGGTTCAAATGCCCGGTCTTCAAATGCATGCGCCCCGTTTCGGGCGCATCCTGGAAACGCCGACGCAGCGTGCCGTCGAGACCGGAGAGGGCCAGCGACGAGATGAATTCCGGGCGCCAGGGGCTGTCCCAGCCCGCCAACAGGATCTGGCCCAGCTGTTCCGGTGTGGCCCGGGCATGCCGGCTCAGTCCGGAGCCATTGTCGATCACCATCCCGCCGACCGGGACCCCCCGTTCCGCCAGCACCTCATACAGAGCCTGGCGGGACTTCTCGACCGTCGCCGGCGCCCCCAGACGTTCCGCACCCAAGGTCAAGGCCAGGTGCCGGGCCATCACGTTGGAACTCCATTTATTGGTCACCCGAATGATATCCGCCAGCGGACGCGACTCGTGCACCAGTAGCGGCGCCTCATTCGATACGGGTATTCGACTGTTGCGCACCTGGCCGGTCAGCTCACCGCCCCATTGCGCCCAGTGCATCCGGAACAGCGCGTCGCCGTAGCGCTCCGGGTCGATGGCCGTGCGCAACAGCGCGTATTCGCCACAATTGACCGGATACGCTCCGGAAAAGAGGATCCGCGGGCGCGCTGTGGCGTCGCCGTTATCCACAGCATACCGGATGCCGCGCTGCCAGCCGTTGCAGCCACCCTGGATCGCCCGCAGGTCGTTGACGATCTCGAGCCCGGGCAGCGGCGGGTCGGCCTCGATCCGGATCTTCCGGCCATCCGCTTCCGGAAGCACATGAAAACGCAGCGCATTGGCATTCACATGCAGGGCGTAGGGCGGCTGGTTGTAGGCCCGCAGCGGCTGGTCGTCGAAGGCACCGGGATCTTCGAACGGCAGCAGGAAATGGCTGGCATCCAGGATCACGTCACCCTGGATCCGGCGCAACCCGGTACGTCGCAAGGCGCCGAGCATGCGCCAGTGCTCTTCGCTGACCATACCGGGGTCGCCGGTGCCGCGAAGCACCAGATCGCCCTGGAGCACCTCGTTACGAACCGGCCCCGTCGCGTGAATCTCGGTCTTCCACACATACTGGGGCCCGAGTTCAGTCAGCGCGGCCAGCGTGGTTGCCAGTTTGATCGTGGACGCGGGATTGAAGGCCTGTTCCGGGTTCAACCGCACCAGCGGAGCCGAATCACCGACCCGCTGCACCCAGAGGCCCACGGCCTCCGGCGGCAGACCCTGGGCCTGGATGGCCGTCTGCAGCGATTCCGGCAGCAGACTGAACGAAGTCGCCGACACCGGCCCGAGGGCGGACAGAACCCACAACACCAGCACGAGCCCCGCACCCACGTTCCACCGCATCACCTGCATCTCGCCCCCTGATCTTGATCCGGCTATGGTGCGCAGGCCCGAGGCGATCTGGCAAGAGGCGTTCCGGGCACGCGCCGTTGGATCTGGCTCCATGCACCGAGGGGATGCGATCCCGTTTTCATTCTCTCAGCTGGGGGTATTCGCTTCAGCGCATGGCATGCCCGGGGGTCGGGGACCCGGGTGTCGCGGGCTCGGCCTTGGGCAACGCCTTGGGCAACGCCTTGGGCACGGAGGGGATGGGTGCGCCGAGACTGATCAGATCGCCCTGTACATAATCGATGCCCAATTCGCGGCACAATTGCAGATCCTCCAGGGTCTCGACCCCCTCGACCACGCTGGCGCCGCCCCCGTGGCGCACCGTCGCCACCAGGACTCGAATGAGCGAGGCCCCGGTGGGGGACGATTGTCCCTCCCGAATCCATCCAACATCAAAGCGGATGAAGTCCGGTTCCAGTTCGACCATCAGGCCCGCCTGGCCGAGACCCGCGCCCACCTCGCTCAGTCCGATGCGAAATCCCATACTGCGCAGGGTTTCGCAACTGTCCGCCAGGGCGGCGACGTCATCCCACTGGCCGCGCTGGGTGATCTCGATCACCACGTCACCCGGCTCGAGGCCGAGGCGTTCCAGGCAGCTATAGCACGGGTGCCGATGCAGATCCTGGTGCAGCAGCGATTGCGGCAAGGCGCTGATGAACACCGGAATCCCCCGCGGCAAGGACTCCGCCTGCAGCACCAGCGCGTTGATCTGGCAGGCCTGTTCCAGGGCCTCCAGGCGCCGGGCCTGGCGCGCCAGCAGATAGAGCGCGCGCGCCGACAGCAACCTGCCCTCCGGATCCTCCACCTGGCAGCGCATCTGGTAGCCGAACAAACCGGCGTCGGCCGAAAGCCCGACGATGGCCTGAAAGTGAGTACGCACCCGCGGGCTCAAGGCCTCGAGGATCCAGGGATCGTGCAGGCGGGTGTGCAGCACACTCAGGGGTTCGAGTTCCTCCAGCACCGAGATCGGCAGGCGGCCGTCGAAGTCCGGCTGAATCCAGACGGCCAGGCAACCGGGCAGCAACTCCGGCGGCGTCTCCACGACCAACGCCTCGACCAAATCGGCAAGATCCATCATCGAGGGCAGCGGAAAGGCCCAGACCCGATGAGAGCCCCGACTCAAGGGTCGACCCCAGCGATTCCAGCTCTTGGGCACGGTATCCCCGCACAGGCGCACGACCAGCATGGTTGACCTTCCTCGACGCTACGGAGTGATGAATGTACCGATGGCGCCGGGCAGCCTCCGGCGGCTCCGGCATTCGGGCCTACGCGTCCGCACGGACGTGCATCCGCTGTAGAGCGAGCCCGATCGTCGGGCTCCTCGTCAGTCGGGCTCCTCATCAAATTCAGCAATTTGCGGGCCAAGCCGTGAGTCCGGCGCCGATGGATGGATTCGCGTCGCTCACCCTTTGGGCCAGCCTGCGGCTGCTCAAGGCACCGCGCGCCTTAGTCCGGCGCGGCACTGCGCTCCGGTTGGGAGGACGGGTGGCGAATGGACGGGGTGGCAAAGATCGCGGCCCACCACCATGCCTCGATGCGGGGCACCGCTCTGGCGCACGGGTTTCGAGAGCACCATTTCGGTGCGTGCGGCGCCACGGCACACGGCAATCGACGCGACAATCGAACAACGCGCCGCTCGCCGATGGCGCAGACCCTACGCAGCCGGCCTTCAGGCTCGGTAGTGGTCCTTCCAGTCGGCATAGGTTGCAACCAACTGCTGCACGACCGCGGGATCAAAGGGACGCAAGCCGCTGAGCACCAAGCGCTTGCTGCCGTTCGCGAAGGGCTCGCCCTCGATGCACAGCGAATAGTCTAGACGCACCTCGCCGCGTTTCCCCTCCACCGTCATTTCGGCGGCCTGCAAACGCGGCTGGACCGTCTCCGTGATGGTCGCGACCGGGGCCGCCAGCGCCAGCGACATGCGCTCGTAGATCACCAGCGGCCGGTCCGGGTTCACCATCACCTGGTGACGTTCCATCAGCGGCACCAGCACGTGCGGAAAATTCTCCCCGGAGAAGGCGACGTAACTGCGGGTCAGCGCCTCGATGGTGTAGGGGTCGGTGACGATGGGGCCCTCGCGTTCCACCTCCAGATACCGCTTGCCGTCACGGTCGCTGATCGCGAAGCTGGCCCCGGGCGCCTGTGGAAACACCAGCGGCACCTCGGCCCCCACCATACCGATGAAGCGACAGTGCATCTGCGCGCTGACCCCGTAACGCGCGAGCACCAAGGCAAATAGCAGGTCCCCGGGAACGCAGAAGCGGCGGGAGTCGGGATTGTGGATCGGGTTGAAGTCGCCGGCGATCTCCTTGGCAAAGCGGCTCGCCTGCTCCGGATGAATCACGACATCCCCGTCGCGCACCGTGTGGAATGGATCTAGAAAGGACACTTCGGTCACCGACAATCCCCGCTGGCTGCTCAAAAAAGCGACACTATAGCCCCAAATGCGCGCGGATGATGCCCAGGAACTCGTCCCCGTAGCGCTCAAGCTTGGCCACTCCGACGCCCGACACCTCCGCCAGTTCATCCAGCGTGACCGGGGCCAGGTGCACCATGTCGGCGAGGGTGGCGTCGTGAAAGATCACGTAGGACGGCACGCCCTGGGCGTCCGCCAGCCGCCGCCGGCACACCCGCAGCGCCTCCCACAGCGCCTGATCGTGGACATCGAAGTCCGGTGCCGTCCGCGGCTCGGGCCGCGTCCGGCTGCGGGCGGCACGCGCCGGGCGGACATCCCGCCGCAGGCTCACCGTCGTCTCGCCCCGCAGCAAGGGTCGGGACGCGGCATCGAGCTGCAGGCTGCCGTGGCCCTCGGCATCGGCCCGCAACAGGCCCCGGGCAATGAGTTGGCGAAAGATGCCGCGCCATTCCGTGGCCTCGAGGTCGGCACCGATCCCGAAGGTGCTCAGACGCTGATGCCCCAGTTGCTGCACCCGCGCGTTCTCCCGCCCACGCAGCACATCGATCAGGTGGTTCACGCCGAAACGCTCGCCGGTGCGATAGACGCAGGACAGGGCCTTCTGCGCCGGCACCGTCGCATCCCAGGTCGCCGGCGGCTCCAGGCAGGTGTCGCAGTTGCCGCAGGGCTCCGGCAGCGCATCGCCGAAATAGGCGAGCAAGGTCTGGCGCCGGCACGTGGTGAGTTCGCACAGGCCGAGCATCGCCTCGAGCTTCTGGCGCTCCACGCGTTTGTGGCCGTCGTCGGCGGTCGATTGCTCGAGCATTTGGCGCAGCGTGATCACGTCCTGCAGCCCGTAGAGCATCCAGGCGTTAGCGGGTGCCCCGTCGCGCCCGGCCCGGCCGGTCTCCTGGTAATAGGCCTCGATGCTCTTGGGCAGATTCAGGTGCGCGACGAAGCGCACGTTCGGCTTGTCGATGCCCATGCCGAAGGCGATGGTGGCGACGATGCATGAGATATCGCCGGCCATGAAGGCACGCT
>PWGH01000063.1 GCA_003555285.1 Thioalkalivibrio sp. | reverse complement strand
TGTTGGGCGTCGACAGCGGGTCCTACTTCTCGCAGATGCAGGCGATGACCGACTGGCGTGCCGATGTCGTCTCGGGGGTGATCAAGAGCGTGGTCTTCGGATTCGTGGTGACCTGGATTGCGATCTTCCAGGGCGTGGATGCGGAGCCCACCGCCGAGGGCATTTCCCGGGCGACCACCCAGACGGTGGTGGTGTCGGCACTGGCGGTGCTCGGTCTGGACTTCGTCCTGACCGGTTTGATGTTCACCGGTTCCTAAGCAAAGAGGCGATGCGATGAAGTTGCGTTATCTGGAAGTGTCTGTGGGTCTGTTCGTGCTGCTCGGTATCGGGGCGCTGTTCTATCTGGCGATCCAGGTCAGCGACATCACCGAATACCGGGATACCGACACCTATGAGGTCATCGCCTATTTCGATCAGATCGGCGGGCTGCGGACGCGTGCCCCGGTCACGGTCTCGGGGGTGCGCATCGGACGGGTCGCCGCGATCCGGTATGACCCCGAGCGCTATCAGGCGCGGGTGACGCTGGCGATCCAGAGTGCCCATGATTACCTGCCGGCGGATACGCAGGCGAGCATCTTCACCGCCGGCTTGCTCGGCGAGCAATACATCGCCCTGGAGCCGGGCGGCGATTACGAGATGTTGCAGGATGGCGACGAGGTGATGTTCACCCAGTCGGCCCTGGTGCTTGAGAACATGATCGGCCGGTTCCTGATCAACATGGCCGGCGACTGAGCGTGCAGTCGCCTTCACCCCTTTCGAATTCCGAGGTGCGATAATGACCCTCCCCATTCTGATGAACCCAATGGCTCCGATGAGCCGAAGCGTCCCGAGGATCCACCGGTCTCGGTCCCCGTGGCGGAGGCTCAGTGCGTCACTGGTGCTCGGCCTGGTGCTGGTCTTCGGCCTGAGCGCACCCGGCCAGGCGCAAACGACCCCGATGGAACAAGTCGAGTCTGCGATCGATGGGGTCCTGGAGACGCTGCGCGCCGACGCCGAGCGGGCCCAGCAGGACCCGGAGTTCGTGCTCGAGGTGATCGAGTCCGAGGTGCTTCCGCTGATCGACGTCGAAGGCATGGCCCGGCTGATTCTGGCCCGGCACTGGCGCGATGCGACCGAAACGCAGCGCGAACGCTTCACCGCTGCCTTCCGCGACACCCTGCTGAACGCCTATGGGGCTCGCCTGGCCGACTACCTTGACCGCGAGGTCATCATGATTCCCCAGCGTTCGCGCACCGATGAGCGCATGGCGGTGGTGGCGACCGAGATCCGGATGGGGCGCGGCGAGCCGAACATCGTGGTCAACTACCGCCTGCGCCCGGTGAACGGCGAGTGGCGGGTCTTCGACGTCGAGGTCGAAGGGTTGAGCTTCGTGGCGAACTTCCGCACGTATTTCAACACCGAAATCCAGCGCCACGGCCTCGACACCCTGATCGAACGTCTGGAGGCGGAGGACCCGGATCTGGTGGACGAGGCGATCCTGGACGGGAACCCCAGCGGTGGCTGAACCGGTCCTGGAACGGGAGGGCGCGTCGCTGAAGCTCTCCGGCCCGATCACTCTGAACACGGTCACGCGGTTGCTGGCGCGGGGGCGGGCGGTGCTGGAGCAATTGCCACCCGCAGCGACACTCGATTTGTCCGGGGCGACGCGGGTCGACAGCGCAGGCGTGGCCATGTTGGTCGCGTTCTGGCGCCAGCGTGCGCAGCGTGGTCACCACTTGGCATTCACCGGGATTCCGGACGGCCTGCGGCCCCTGCTGCAGATGTACGATCTCGAGTCCGTGTTCGACCCACCCGGGCGCGAACCCGGAGTGGGTTCATGAATCCCGCCGGTGGCGTTACCGGCGATCGGTTTGTATGATGGCCGCCTCGCCAAGCCGGCGTGGGTCCGGGGCATCATCGGCTCCGTGGGCTCTCGGACACAGGGGAGATCCACAGGCGCACAGGGCGGGCCGACCGGTCCGGGCGGCGCATACCTTGGATGACCGTGCGCGTCCGCGCCCGGGTCGGGCACTCTTTCGGGTCGTGAATGGATAAATTGATTGTGACCGGCGGCCGTCCGCTGGAAGGGCAGGTCTGGATTTCGGGGGCGAAGAACGCGGTGTTGCCGATCCTCGCCGCCACCCTGCTGGCCGACAGCCCGATGGTGATCGGTAACGTGCCGCACCTGCAGGACGTGACCACCACGATGGAACTGCTCGGGCGCATGGGCGTGACGCTCACCGTGAATGAGCGGATGCGCATCGAGGTCGATCCGACCACGCTGACCCATTGCGTCGCCCCCTACGATCTGGTGAAGACCATGCGCGCCTCGATCCTGGTGCTGGGGCCGCTGCTGGCGCGCTTCGGTCAGGCCGAGGTCTCGCTGCCCGGCGGTTGCGCCATCGGCAGCCGGCCGGTGAACCTGCATCTGCAGGCGCTCGAGGCGATGGGCGCGCAGATCGAGGTCGAGGCCGGCTACATCCGCGCGCGGGCCCCGCGCCTGCACGGCGCGCGCATCGTCTTCGAGCAGGTGACCGTCACCGGAACCGAGAATCTGCTGATGGCAGCGACGCTCGCCGACGGCGAGACCCTGATCGAGAATGCCGCGCGCGAGCCCGAGGTGGTCGATCTGGCCCAGTGTCTGAGCCGCATGGGTGCGAAGATCCAGGGTGCGGGCACCGACACCATCCGCGTGACCGGGGTGAAGAAGTTGTCCGGTTGCGAGTACGACGTGATGGCGGATCGCATCGAGACCGGCACCTTTCTGGTCGCCGCGGCGATCACCCGGGGTCAGGTGCGGATCAAGAACACGCGTCCGGAGCTGCTCGATGCGGTGCTGCTGAAGCTGACCGAGGCCGGCGCCCGCATCGAGACCGGCCCGAACTGGATCGAATTGGACATGCGTGGCCGGCGGCCGAAGTGCGTGAACCTGCGCACGGCGCCGTTTCCGGCCTTTCCCACCGACATGCAGGCACAGATGATGGCATTGAATACGGTAGCCAGCGGCACCGGCTCGGTGGTCGAGACGGTGTTCGAGAACCGCTTCATGCACGCCCAGGAATTGAGCCGCCTGGGCGCCGAGATCCATATCGAGGGCAATACCGCGATCGTCACCGGGGTCGAACAGCTGCGCGGTGCGCCGGTGATGGCCACCGATCTGCGGGCCTCGGCCAGCCTGATCCTCGCCGGGCTGGTCGCCGAGGGCGAGACCTCGGTGGGCCGCATCTATCACATCGACCGGGGTTACGAATGCATCGAGGAAAAACTGAGCCAGATGGGCGCGACCATACGTCGCGAGACCGCCTGAGATGACGGCGCCGCAAACGATCACCATCGCGCTGTCCAAGGGCCGAATCCTCGAAGAGACGCTGCCGTTGCTCGCGCGCGCCGGCGTGGTCCCGGTCGAGGATCCGGACAAGACGCGCAAGCTGATCATCGCGACCAGCCGGCCCGATGTGAACATCGTCGTGGTACGCGCCACCGATGTGCCGACCTATGTGCAGCACGGTGCCGCGGCGGTCGGTGTCGCCGGCAAGGACGTGCTGATGGAGCACGGCGGTGCCGGGCTCTACGAGCCGCTGGACCTGGGCATCGCGCGTTGCCGGCTGATGCTCGCCGGCCGGCCGGAGCATGTGCCCGGCGCCGAGCGCCTGCGCATTGCCACCAAGTTCGTGAACATCACCCAGCGCCACTTCGCCGCGCAGGGTCGGCAGGTCGAGATCATCAAGCTCTACGGCTCGATGGAGCTGGCGCCGCTGGTCGGGCTCGCCGACTACATCGTCGATCTGGTCGATACCGGCAACACCTTGAAGGCCAATGGACTCGCGCCGCTGGAACTGATCACATACATCAGTTCCCGCCTGGTCGTGAACAAGGCGGCGATGAAGATGCAGCATGCACGCATTCAACAATTGATCGAGGCGCTGCGACCGGCCCTCACGGCGGCGCCGTAGCGCCATGGACTTGTAATGACCCATCCGACCGATGACCTCAGAATCCAGGGAATCCAGGAGGTTTCCGCCCCGGAGACGATCCGCGAGGAGATTCCCCTCACCGATGTGGCTGCCCGCACCGTCTTCGACGCGCGTCAGGCGGTACATCGGATCCTGCACGGCGAGGACGATCGCTTGCTGGTGATTGTCGGTCCCTGTTCGATCCACGACGTCGACGCGGCACTGGATTATGCAAAGCGCCTGGGTGCGTTGCGCGCGGAGTTGCAGGACTCGCTGGAGATCGTGATGCGGGTCTACTTCGAGAAGCCGCGCACCACCGTCGGCTGGAAGGGCCTGATCAACGACCCCGAGCTCGACAACAGCTTCCACATCAACAAGGGCTTGCGGGTGGCGCGCGGCCTGCTGCGCGATCTGGCGCTGCAGCGCATGCCGGCCGCCACCGAATACCTGGATCTGATCAGTCCGCAATACATTGCCGATCTGGTCGCCTGGGGCGCGATCGGCGCCCGCACCACCGAAAGCCAGGTGCACCGCGAACTGGCCTCCGGGCTGTCGTGCCCGGTGGGCTTCAAGAACTCGACCGACGGCAGCCTGCAGATCGCGATCGACGCCACGCGTTCGGCGTCGCGGCCGCATCATTTTCTGTCGGTGACCAAGGCGGGGCGTTCGGCGATCTTCTCGACCACCGGGAACGAGGATTGCCACATCATCCTGCGCGGCGGCCGGCAACCCAACTACGATGCCGAGAGCATCGAACAGGCGTGCAGCCAGTTGCGTGCCGCCGAATTGCCGGAGGCGGTGATGGTGGATTGCAGTCATGCCAACAGCCGCAAGAATCCAGCACGGCAGATCGAGGTCGTACAATCGGTCGCCGAACAAATGGCGGCGGGTGACGGCCGGATCGTCGGCGTGATGCTGGAGAGCCATCTGCGCGCGGGGCGGCAGGATATTCTACCGGGCAAGCCCCTGGTCTACGGCCAGAGCATCACCGACGCCTGCATGGGCTGGGACGACTCCGAGGCCGCCTTGCACACGCTGGCGGCGGCGGTGCAACGCCGCCGCCAGCGCTAGACCTCGACGTTCCTTTCGCCTGGTTTTGAGCGGGTTTCGAGCCCCGTGGTGGACGGTGTTTCGAGCCGGAGTTCGGGCGGGGTTTTAGGGACGTTTACGGGAGAACATGCAGATGCCTGAGATACAGCGGCTGGCCAGCCGCGAGCCCACCTTCTGGACCGATCTGGACCGGCTGCTGGCCTGGGAATCGGTGGCGGATCATGGCGTGCGCGCGATCGTCGACGAGATCCTCGCCGCAGTCCGCGGCGAGGGCGATGCAGCGGTGTTGCGCTACACCGCGCAATTCGACCGCCTGCAGCGAAGTCGCGTCGCCGAACTCGAGATTGCTCCCGTTCGAATGCAGGCGGCCCTGGAGGCGATTCCCCCGGTGCAGCGCCAAGCCCTGGAGACGGCCGCGGCCCGCATCCGCCGCTATGCCGAGGCCCAATCGCTGCAGGGCTGGCAGATCGAGGACCCCGACGGCACGGTACTCGGCCAGCGGGTCACGCCGCTGGATTCGGTGGGCCTGTATGTGCCTGGCGGCAAGGCGGCCTATCCCTCCTCGGTGCTGATGAACGCGATCCCCGCCAAGGTGGCCGGAGTGCCTTTGCTGGTGATGGTGGTGCCGGCGCCGGATGGCGTACTGAACGATCTGGTGCTGGCGGCGGCGGCGATCGCCGGGGTCGACCGAGCCTTCACCGTGGGCGGCGCCCAGGCGGTGGCGGCGCTGGCCTATGGCACCGAAACCATTCCGGCGGTGGACAAGATCGTCGGTCCGGGCAACATCTTCGTCGCCGCCGCCAAGCGCGAGGTCTTCGGCACCGTCGGCATCGACATGATCGCCGGACCCTCGGAGATCCTGGTGATCTGCGACGGGCTGACGGACCCGGCCTGGATTGCGGCCGACCTGTTCTCGCAGGCCGAGCACGATGAGCAGGCACAGTCGATTTTGGTGTCCCCCGATCGTGATTTCCTGGATCGGGTGGCGGTGGCGATGGACCGGTTGCTCGAGGACATGCCCCGGGCCGCGATCATCCGGACCAGCCTGCAACACCGTGGGGCCTTGATCCACGTGCAGGATCTGGACCAGGCGATCGAGGTGGCGAACCGCATTGCCCCCGAGCATCTGGAATTGTCGGTGGCGGATCCGCAGGCCCTGCTCGAGGCCGGCCTGCGCCATGCCGGCGCGATTTTCCTGGGCCGGTACACCTCGGAGGCGGTGGGCGACTACTGCGCGGGGCCCAATCATGTGCTGCCGACCTCGCGCACCGCGCGCTTCTCCTCGCCGCTGGGGGTCTACGACTTCCAGAAGCGCTCCAGCCTGATCCAATGCTCTGCCGAGGGTGCGGCCACCCTGGGGCAGACCGCCTCGGTGCTGGCCCGCGGCGAGGGATTGGTCGCACACGCCCGTTCCGCCGAGATGCGCGGTGAATGAGCGCCGGCCGTCTTGCGCTAGATTCTCTTGCCGCGGGCTTCGAGGCGACCGGCCCGGGTTGCGGTCAACGACTCGAATGATGGGGCGTGCGCGGGGGATGAGCCAATGACCCGTCCGGCCGACCTGATGCGGCCGGCGGTCCTGGCGCAGCCGGCCTATGCGGTGGCCGACGCCCGGGGTCTGGTCAAGCTCGACGCGATGGAGAATCCCTACGCCTGGCCGGGCCCGCTGGAAGCGGCTTGGCTCGAGGCCTTGCGCGGCGTCGCGCTGAACCGGTACCCGGACGCCGGGGCCGAAGCGGTGATCGAGGCCCTGCGGGCGGCGCACGGGATTCCCGACGCAGCCCGTTGCCTGCTCGGCAACGGCTCCGACGAGCTGATCCAGATTCTGATCCACGCGGTGCAGGCGAGCGGTCGGCCGGTGCTTGCACCGACCCCCACCTTCGTGATGTACGAGGTCTTGGCGCGTGCCGCCGGCGTGCCCTTCATCGGGGTGCCGCTGACGGCGGATTTTGATCTGGACGGACCGGCGCTGTTGCAGGCATTGGAGGTGCATCAGCCGGCCGTGCTGTTCCTGGCCTGCCCGAACAACCCGACCGGCCGGCTCTACGATGCCGGCCTGATCGCCGAAATCGTTGCGTGCAATCCGGGCCTGACCGTGATCGACGAGGCCTACGCGCCGTTTTCCAGTCACAGCGTCCTGCCGCAGGCCGGAACGCCTTCGAGCTTGATGGTGATGCGCACCTTGTCGAAGCTCGGCCTCGCCGGGCTGCGCCTGGGCTACCTGGTGGCCGCGCCCGAGTGGATCGATGCGCTGGACCGCCTGCGCCTGCCCTACAACATCAATGCGCTGACGCAGCGCTCGGTGCTGTTCGCCCTCGAGCATGCCGCAGTGCTGGACGCGCAGGCCGCCATCCTGCGGGCCGAGCGCACCACGGTCGCCACCGCACTGGCCAAGCTCCCCGGCGTGCATCGGGTGATCCCCAGCGAGGCCAACTTCATCCTCTTCGAAGTGGCCCGGGGCCAGGGGCACGCGGTGTTCGAATCCCTGCGCGCCGCCGGCATCCTGATCAAGGACATCGGCCGCGCCGGCGCCCCCCTCACCGACCACCTGCGCGTCACCGTCGGCACCCCGCAAGAGAACCAGCGCTTCCTGGCCGCCCTCGCCCAAGCCCTCCCACCTGAGTCCGATACCCACCCTAACCGCCCATAGGGCCTGCCAAGCGCCGGAGACCCACCATGGCCCTTTACGGTCCGTCCGGATCGGTGTCCGAGCCGTGCGGGGTGCACCCGGTCCGGACCCGCTCAAGTCGTCCCTGAGCGCTCGTAGATGGCCATCCATGGCCATCTACGGTCCGGACCGGGCGCACCCCACACGGCTTCTCAGCGTTGGGTGTAACCCTTAAAGGCGTGCCGCCGGGGCTCGGTCGTCCGTGTAGGGTGGGTGAAGCGCAGCGCACCCACCAACGCCGCATGGTGGGCCCGCTGCGCTTGGCCCACCCTACAGTTGCGGGGGCGGTGTTTTCGGGGCCCGATTCCAGCACGGCGCCGCTGGGGAGGTCCGTGGCGCTCTGGCGGGTGTCGGCCGCAGGGAGGCGGTCGTCAAGCCTACAGGGACGTATTCACGGCGTCCCGCCGGAGCGTCACGGACCTCC
>PWGH01000296.1 GCA_003555285.1 Thioalkalivibrio sp. | reverse complement strand
GGCAGGCGCGCGCGCAGTTCGTTCCGATCGAACCACCAGTGCTCGGCGACGATGGCATCGAGCATCAGCGCCAGGCGCGGCAGCAACTTGTCGGTGTTGTTGAGCTCGTACATTTCGATCCAGGTATCCAGCGTTTCCTGATCCTCGATGCCGCGGTGGCGGCGCGCGACCCGGGCAATGATCTGGGTGGTGAGAAACATCAGGCTTTCGCGTTCCCGGCCCTCGCTGCGCAGGCCGGCGATGTAGTGCGCCACCATGGCGGCCACGGCAGCGCCGTCGGCCTGCTCCGGCGTTTCGTCCACCACATGGCCGAGCAGGGTCACGGTGGTCTGTGCCCGGACCGGGTAGGTGACACTCAGCCAGACGCCATGTGCCAGCGCGAGGATGGATTCCTCCTGTTCGGTGCGATAGAGCACGTCGCAGGCCTCCACCGCCTCCTGCCAGGCATCGGCCGCCAACAGCGGCTCGAGCAAGGGCCGGACAAGGTCCCAGGCCTGTGCCCCGCGCTCCAGACCGATCAGAGCCTCGCTCATGTCCAACACCACATGGGCGCGTTCGATCAGCGGCGCGTCGTCCGGCAAGGTCGCCAGATGGGCCTGGTGCTTGTCGAATTGATACTGCAACGCGGCCTGGCTCTCCACACCGATGCTGCCGAAGGGAAAGGAGTCGGGCCGGGGTCCGGGTTTCGCGTCTGCCATGAGATCGATCCGCCTGCTGTGCCAGAGAGCTTGCTTTTGTACCGAAGCGGCCCGGCCTGCGCAAGCTTCACCCCGCGCCAGTCCCGGTCGTTTCACCCCCCACCAACGGTACGAACATCACCGCCAGCACGCGCTGTTGCGACAGGGAGCCATCCTCCTGCTTGGTCCCGAGGATCAGGTCCTGTCCCGCCCACGGGGCATCGATGGGGATCACCAAACGTCCGCCGACGCGCACCTGTTGAATCAGCGCCGGAGGGATCTCGGCGGCCCCGGCCGTGACCAGGACGCCATCGAAGGGTGCGGCCTCAGACCACCCTTCACGACCGTCGCCGCTGCGCACCTGCACGTTGCGATAGCCGAGGTCGTTTAGGCGTTGGGCCGCGACCTCGGCCAGCTCCGGCACGTATTCGACACTGTAAACCTCGCCCGCCAACTCCGCCAGCACCGCCGCCTGGTACCCGGAACCGGTGCCAATCTCCAAGACCCGGCTCTGCGGCGTGAGTTCGAGCAGCTGGGTCATCAGGGCCACGACGAAGGGCTGCGAGATGGTTTGCCCATGGCCGATGGGCAAGGCCCGATTGTCCCAGGCCGCAGTGACATCAGGACCTTCGACGAAGGCATCCCGAGGCACCTTGCGCACGGCTTCGAGCAGTCGCGGATCCGGAATGCCGGTGCCGGTGCTGGAAGCGGTTTCCCGGAAATCGCGGATCAATTGGTTGATCAGGGCCTCGATCCGTCGCTGTCGGTCGCTGTTGCGGTCTGCCATCGCGTCCTCCAAGGGCTGGGGCCGCGTTGCTTCACGGCCCAGGCACGGAATCAGCTGGCGATATAATGCTCCAGCTGCGAGATGATGAACTGCTGGTCGTCAATGATCGCCTTTACCAGATCGCCGATCGAGATCAGGCCGACCAGGCGCCCGGACTCCACCACCGGCAGGTGACGAACCCGCTTCTCGGTCATCAGGGCCATGCACTCCTCGACCGTTCGCGGCGGTTCCACACAGGTGACCGGGGTCAGCATGATGTCGCGTACCGCCGTGGTGTGCGAGCTGCGCTCCCGCAACACCACCTGGCGCGCATAGTCGCGCTCGGAGATCAGCCCCAGCAGCTGTTCGCCCTGCATCACCGGCAGCGCGCCGATCTCGTGTTCTGCCATCACTTGCAGGGCCTCGAACACGCTGCTGTCGGGCTGGATGCGATGGACCGTATGGCCCTTCTCGTTCAATACTTCCTGGACCGTCTTCATCAGGGCATCTCCACCTTGGGTCGGGCTTCCCCATCAGTTTAGTCGGGATTTATCCCGCCTGTCAGGGTGTCTGACGCCGACCGGCCGGAAACCCTTCCCTTAACGGCGGTGCCCCTCCCAATCGAAGCCCGAGAGCAGCGCCAGTTCTTCCGCGGAGATGACCTCTTCATAGCGCCGATTGCCGATGATCCAGGTCGGGTAACTGGTGATGCCGGCATTCGCGCAGACCGCGGCCATCGGGGTTCCGCGCCCCCGGGGCGAGCATTCCACATAGGGCAGGCGTTCCCAGGCCGCACCGAAGATCCGGTGCTGATTCTGACAGGCCGGACACCAGGAGGCGCCGTAGTAGCGGGCACCGGAGGCCTCCAGATGGGTCGCCAGCGCCGCCAGTCGCGGGCTTTCCGGCCGGCTCAGGAGATCGCTGGCATACAGGTGCAACGCCAGCACGGCGACCAATCCCAGGCTGCCGCTGCGCAGCAGCCACGGCGTCCAGCCCATGCCCGGCGCCGACACCGGGCGGCGCAGCCACACCGCGAACAGGATCGCGCTGAGGGTTGCGAGCAAGAGCAGGCCCCACACGCAATAACTGCCCAGGGCGAACCCCACCACGGCATTCAGATACAGGCTGATCGAGGCACCGAAAACGGCGACGACCCAGAGGCGTCGCCACCGCTTCAGCCGGGAGGAGGCCTGATAGGCGAACACGGCGATCAGTGCAAACAACAGAAAGCCCCACAGCGCGATCGGCAGCCCCAGCAGGCTGGACCACTGGCTTTGCTGCACCAGAGCGCAACCGGTGCCCTCGGCACAAAAAGCCGGAACACGACCGATCCAGGCGCTGCCGGTCAGGTAGGCGGTGATCAGCAGGCCCAGACCGGCCAGACCGAGGACCACCCCATCCGGCCTCAGGCGCGCGGTGGCGCTGCTCCCGGATGCCGACTTGGCATTTACCGGCTGGGCATGTAGCGGCTTGGCGTGTGCGGGCTTGCGTCGTCCCCTTCCCATCGATTCACTCCGTTACAAACAAGAAATCGGTGCCCGCAGGCTCCCGGATGCCGAAATGGCCTTGTGGCACTGCCGTCACCACGGCAGGCCGGAAAAAACCGACTTCAGAATGCCATGCTCACCAAGGCGATTTCATCGCCGTCCGCGATCGGGGTCTTCAGGTCGGCGAACTGCTTGTTCACGGTTACCTTCACGGTTTCGTGAACCAATAGCCGATTCCAGGCACTGCCGCGCTGGCGCAACCAGGCCAGCAGTGCATCCACGTCCTTCACATCATCCGGTAGTTGCACCTCCTCGGAGGTGCGCCCCAGGGTATTCGCGAGATCCGCGAAGTACAGGATTCGATTCATCGGCAACCCCCGATTCTGGAGTTCGATAGGATAGACGCACTGAATATCCGTCCAAGATACGGGAAGTAGCCCCTGGTGTGCGAGATCCCCATGCCGTCGGCAAGGCGGCATTCCCTTGACGCGGTCCGTCGCGCTGGATAGCTTCTGCAGCCGACTTCGTATCGCGCACGCCGACACAGCCCGCCATGGTCCCGGGCCTCCACGCACTGCGTACGGTTCAGGATCTTTTTATCTCGACCACAACCAGGAGTCCGACCATGACCGTTCCCGCCCCCCTCCGCCGCGCCGGCTCCGCCTTAGGGCTCTCGGGCTTGGCCATCCTGTTCCTGCTGGGCACCGCCCCGGCCTCGGCGCAACTCGGGGAAGATGTGCGGCCCGGCGCCACGCATCAGGATTGGCAGGTTCTCTGCGAGGATACGCCCGCCGGCGAAAGCTGTTTCATCACCCAAGCCGCCGCCGATGAGGACGGGGAGGCCATCATGCAGATCTCCATCGGCTTCCTTGAGGGGGAACGGGCAATGGTGATCTATCTGCCGCTGGGGCTGGACCTGCGCCCGGGCATCCTGTTCCAGGTCGGCGAGAACCTGCAGAGGGAATTCCCCTTCCAGACCTGCCTGCCGAGCGGCTGCCGCGTCCTGGCCCGGGTCGATACCGAAACGCTGAACGCCATGCGCAACGGCACCACCTTCCGGATCGGCGTCCGAACCATGGAATCCGACCGTATTGGCGTCATCGAAGGCTCCCTGATGGGCTTCACGGCCGGTTTCCGAGCCATCTCCCAATAGCTTGGGCCCAAGGGCTGGGTGGGGTCCGTTGCGGGCCCACCCAGCCCGCCGCTCGCGTGGCTACACGCAGCCGGTGGGCTTGGGCAGACCGCCGTACTTGGTGATCGGCTTCATCGGGCCACTCATCCAGGTGGTAAAGATGCCTTTTTGATCCGCGTTCAGATACTTGGCGAACTTGCGGATCGGCGGCACCACGGCATGGTCTTCGAAATACTCACGGGCCTTGACGATGTGATCCCACTTTTCCTCGTCCAGATCGACGCCGTCGGCCTCAGCCATCGCACGTCCGATTTCGGGGGTCCAACAATCGCGGTCGATGAGATAGCCGTCGCCGTCGCGTTCGGGAAGGGTCATGAATATACTCCTGATGGTGGGTTGAAATTCGGGCAATAGCGTAGCACAGGACTCGGGAATTACGCCTGCCAGGTGCCTGGTGACGCCCCGTCCCTTGTGCCCGGATCGTTCGGGCGCAGCTCGCCCACCGGCGGGAAAGCCACCCCTTGAAGGATCAACGGCTGTTCCATAATCTGCACGCAGGGCGTATCGGAACGTCGCCCACAGCCGACAGTACGATGCGACGGGAACCGACATGCATCAATGGACACGGATCGTCAGCCTGCCCCGCTTTCGTTTGTCCCGAACCGTGCTGCTCGGGACGTTGCTGCTCGGAATCTTCCTGCTCGTCCCTCCTCTGCTCGGGCCCGTGCTGTCCAGATCGAGCCCCACCGAGGGCGCCTGCGCGTCCACACTCCTCACACCACTTGCCGCATTGCGTTCGGGCCGGATTGCCGAAGACCACCGAGTGACAGTGGAAGGGATCGTCACGGCGGTCTTCAGCGGCGGCGACCAACTCGGAGGCTTCTTCCTGCAGGAGTCCGGCAGCCCACCCGTGGGTCTGTTCGTGTATGCACCCCAACTCCATGCAGAGGTCCATGAAGCGGTCGCTGAGGCCCAGCCCGACCAGGCCCACAAACGGGTGCAAAAACGGGTACAGGAACACGCACCGCCGCGGCCGGGACACCGGGTCCAGGTCGAAGGCCGCTTTGCCCGTTTCCACGATCGCCCGCAGCTGGGCCGGATCACCGCCTTGCGTGATTGTGGGGCGGTCGGATTGCCGGAACCCGTGCTCGTGCGCCTGCCGCAGGATGTCGGGCGACTGGCACAGTTACAGGACGTGAAGGTCCGCCTACCGCAATCCCTGACCGTGACCGACAATGCCCAGCTGGACCGCCACGGCACCCTCGGACTGGCGACCGAAGGCCGGCTGATGCGTGCTACCGCACGCCGAGTGCCCGAAACCGCTTTTCGGCACCAGCGGGCGGCGCACTCACTCTGGCTGGACGATGGCAGCTATCGCGCGAATCCGGACCCAATCCCCTACCTGGACCGGCACGGCACCCGGCGCGCCGGCGACACCATCAGCGGACTGACCGGCATTCTCACCCAAGCCTTCGGTGCGTACCGTCTGCATCCGACCCGGGACCCGGTGTTCGAGGCTGCCAACCCGCGCGCCCCCGCACCCCCGGTGACCGCCGGCGCGCTGCGTGTCGCCACCCTCAACCTGGAGAACTACTTCGTCACGCTGGGCCTGCGCGGGGCCCAGAGCGCGGACGCGCTGGCCCGGCAACGGCAGAAGCTGGTCGCCGCGGTGCAGGGTCTGGATGCCGATATCCTGAGCCTGGTGGAGTTGGAGAACCACCCGACGACCCTCACCGACCTGGTGGCCACCCTGAATGACTCGGCCCCCGCTGCCCAGCAGTACCGCGCCGTACAGCCGCTGGAAACCGGCGATAACGCCATCCGCAACGCCCTGCTCTTTCGCCCGACGCGGGTGCATCTGGAGGGGCTCGATGCCGATCCCGACCCGGTGCACGACCGCCCGGCCCTGCTCGGCTGGTTTCGGGGATCGACGCAGGGGGCCGCCTTCGGCGTCGTCTCGGTGCACTTCAAGGCCAAGTCCGGCTGCCCACAAACCGGCGACATCGATCGGGGCCAGGGGTGCTGGAACGAACGCCGCACCGAACAGGCCGAACGGCTGCTGGAATGGATCGAGGCGGTACGCCGGGAGGACACCCCGGTGATTATCGCCGGCGATGTCAATGCCTACGCCGGCGAGGACCCGATCGCTGCGATAAAGACCGCAGGCAAACACGATCTCACGGCGCCGTACCGACCCGAATCCAGCCGCTACACCTTTGTCTTTCGCGGTGAGGCCGGCACGCTGGATTACCTGCTGGCCGGACCCGGCATCGCCGAGCGCACGGTGGCGGCCGGCACGTGGCCGATCAATGCCGACGAACCGTCCTTCCTGGGCTTCGCGGGTCGAAGCCCGAGTGCCGGTCCCTGGCGCTCCTCGGACCACGACCCGGTCTGGGCCGATCTGTATTGGCCCTGAGGCCGCCGGCGGTGACCCCTAGATCAGGCCGAGGGCCACCATCGCGTGCGCGACCTTCAGGAAGCCGGTGATGTTGGCGCCCGCCACGTAGTTGCCCGGTTTGCCGAATTCCTCGGCGGTTTCATGGCAGTTGCGGTGGATGTTGACCATGATCTCCTCGAGGCGCTTCTCGGTGTACTCGAAGGACCAGGAGTCACGGCTGGCGTTCTGCTGCATCTCGAGCGCGCTGGTGGCGACACCGCCGGCGTTGGCGGCCTTGCCCGGTCCGTAGGCGATCCCGGCCTCCTGGAAGACCTGAATGCCCTCCGGCGTGGTCGGCATGTTGGCGCCCTCGGCGACCGCGATACAGCCCTGCTGCACCAGGATCGCGGCGTCCTTGCCGTTGAGTTCGTTCTGGGTCGCACACGGCAACGCGATCTGGCAGGGAATCTCCCAGATATTGCCGTCGGCGATGTACGTGCTGCCCGGCTTCTCGTCCGCATAGGCACTGATCCGACGGCGCTCGACTTCCTTGATCTGCTTGATCAGATCCAGATCCAGGCCGTTCTTGTCGATCAGCACGCCACTGGAGTCGGAACAGGCGATGACCTTCGCACCCAGGCTGTGCAGCTTGTCGATCGCATAGATCGCCACGTTGCCGGAGCCGGAGACCACACAGGTCTTCCCCTCGAGGCCGTCGTTACGCACCTTCAGCATCTCGTTCAGGAAGAAGACCGCGCCGTAGCCGGTGGCCTCGGTGCGCGCCCGACTGCCGCCCCAGGCCAGCCCCTTGCCGGTCAGCACCCCCGACTCGTAGCGGTTGGTGATGCGCTTGTACTGCCCGAAGAGAAACCCGATCTCACGCTGCCCGACGCCGATATCGCCGGCCGGCACGTCGGTGTTTTCGCCGATGTGGCGGTACATCTCGGTCATCAGGCTCTGGCAGAAGCGCATCATCTCCGCGTCCGACCGGCCCTTGGGGTCGAAGTCGCTGCCACCCTTGCCGCCGCCGATGGGCAATCCGGTCAGCGCGTTCTTGAAGATCTGCTCGAAGCCCAGGAACTTGATGATCCCCAGGTACACCGACGGGTGAAAGCGCATCCCGCCCTTGAACGGGCCGAGCGCGCTGTTGAACTCGACGCGAAACGCCCGGTTGATGTGGACGTGGCCCTGGTCGTCCTGACAGGGCACCCGAAAGATGATCTGGCGCTCGGGCTCGCAGATGCGCTGAATGATCTTGTGCTCGGTGAACTCCGGGTACTTCACCAGCACCGGCCCCAGGGTTTCCAGCACCTCGCGGACCGCCTGATGAAATTCGGTCTCCCCCGGATTCCTGCGCAACAAATCCCGATAAATGGGTTCCAGCTTTTCGTCGAGCCCTACAACCATGATCCGATCTCTCCTGATGAATGCCGCCCAACCGGTGTTTCGGCGTGGACGTGATGATATTCCGCAGTCGCGGGGCACCCGGGTGACCGCCAGAACGCCCTGCGATGGGCGTCTATACCCGGATCCAGCCGACTGGGGGCGCACATGATCCCCAAATCAGGCCCGCAGCGCCAGTGCCCGCCGCCCAGTGCCCGCCGCCCGGGGTCTGCTGCTTGGGGTCTGCTGCTTGGGGTCTGCTGCTTGGGGTCTGCTGCTTGGGGTC
>PWGH01000115.1 GCA_003555285.1 Thioalkalivibrio sp. | reverse complement strand
GCGCCTCGCGCGGCTCATTGCTGGCCCAGGCCGAGCCGCGCCCGCATCGGGGATTCCCGGCCACCCTGCGCCTGGACGTGCCGCCGTTGACCGCGCTGATCCTGGGCCCGGCATAGGCCGAGGAAACGCACGCACAGCGCGCCGCCGTTGCGCTCGAGGCCGCGTACGGAACGCGTGCCGTGCTCGTGCTTCCCCTGGGCATCCCCGGCCTGTTACACTGCGCGGCTTGGGGCGGTAGCTCAGCTGGGAGAGCGTCGCGTTCGCAATGCGAAGGTCGGGAGTTCGATCCTCCTCCGCTCCACCAATGCAGCAAAAGAATCAGGCACCTACGGGTGCCTTTTTCTTTTTCCCAACCACCCACCGCGCGCGAACGCCCCGGAAGACTGGCCACCCCCAGGCCCGCAGGAGGCACGCGCTCGGCGCTTCACCCACACGCTGCGACACCCAGCATCCTTGACAGCCACGGCCTAGACAGCCAGGGCCTTGACAGCCACGGCTGCCCACCGGCACATTACTTTCGACCCCAGGCAAACGGTCTGTCGTCTTTTGGTTTCATATGCCTTTGCGGCGTATCACAAAAAAATAGGAACGATAAGGTAATGATCAGGGTTTTTGGTGTTATGGGTACAGGCCTGTTGCTTCTGAGCTTCGGGGGGGTGGCCAGCGCAGACAACGCGTTCGCCATGGGCATCAAGGCGGGGACGACCGGGCTCGGCGTCGAGGGAGTCTATGCATTAAACGAACAATTGAACCTTCGCGGCGCCCTGAATGGATTCAGTTACAGCAAGGATTTCGAGGAGGAGGGAATTGATTACGATGGTGACCTGCGTCTTCGCAGCGCGAGTTTGATGGTTGACTGGCATGTCTTCGATGGTCCGTTTCACCTCTCGGCGGGGGCCTTTGCGAACCGCAACGAAGTCAAAGGCAAGGCTGATGGGAGTCTGGATATCGGCGACAATACCTACACGGCTCGGTTGAACGCCGACGTCGATTGGCGGACGTTCGCGCCCTACCTGGGCATTGGCTGGGGGAATGCGCTGAAGGGCGGTCGCCTCTCGTTTTCTGCCGATCTCGGGGTGATGTTCACGGGCTCGCCAACCGCCAGACTGACCGGCGAACTGCTGGGCAACGACGTTGACCCCGAAGCGTTTGCAGAGGACCTGCGCCGCGAGGAGGCCAACCTGAATGAAGAAATCCGCGATGCCAAATATTATCCCGTTGCCACCGTTGGCGTGAGCTATCGGTTCTGAGGGATCCCGACGGCGTCATGGACGACGCCACCGACCTTTGATCCTGGCCGCGCAGGGTCGGTCCACTGAGGACCTGTGCGGTCGCGATCCCGGCCCTAAGGGGCCGTCGAAGGATCCACCAGCACCGGAGGATCCGATCGGATCTCAGACGTGGAGGTCAAAGCGGTCGGCCTCCATCACCTTGACCCAACCCCGGACGAAGGCGTCGAGCATCAGCGAATCGCCGGCTGCCGCCGAGCACGATCAGGTCGGCGAGCGACACCGACGGACCGCCCTTGCCATTGAACGCCGCTTGGACCTCCTCGAGCTTCGCGATCACGCTGGCGACACCCGACTGCACGTTGATGTCCCAATCGGCTTGGGGCGCCAGCCGGATCCGCGCGCCGTTGGCGCCGCCCCGGTAGTCGGTGCGACGGTAGGTCGCACCCGAGGCCCACGCCGCCTTCACGAGCTGCGAGACGGTGAGACCGGAGTCGAGCAGCATCGACTTGAGTATGGTCGGGGGGTTCATCTTGCCCTCGACGTGCGCATCGGGGACCCAGAAGCCCTCCTTCACCTCGCGCGGCTGCCACTGCTTGGCGCCGGCCGGCGACTCGGTCACTTCCCACTCGTGGGCGAAGATCGTCTCGAGGTACTTGTTGTCCCACTGGATCGGCGTCGGCGTCCACGCCCCCTCGAGACCCGACGTGATGGTGTACTCGCCCAGGCCGGTCTCGTGGGTGTTGGCCCACCCGAAGCCCTGCGCGGCAAGTCCCCCGCGCTCGGGCTCGGCGCCGACGGCGGTGGCGGGGCTCGCGCCGTGCATCTTGCCGAAGGTGTGGCCCCCGACCGTCAGCGCGACGGTCTCCTCGTCGTTCATCGCCATGCGCCCGAAGGTCTCGCGGATGTCCTGGGCGGAGCGCATCGCGTCGGGGATGCCGTTGGGGCCCTCCGGATTCACGTAGATCAGCCCCATCTGGACCGCGGCGAGGGGATTGTCGAGCGCCCGGCTGCCGTCCTCCCAGCTGCCGGTGTAGCGCTCGTCCTGGGTGGCCAGCCACTCGTTTTCAGGGCCCCAGTAGATGTCGTCCTCGGGCGCCCAGATGTCTTCGCGGCCGAAGGAGAAGCCGAAGGTCTTGAAGCCCATCGTCTCGAGGGCGCGGTTGCCGGCCAATACGAACAGGTCCGCCCACGAGACGGACTTGCCCCACTTCTGCTTGATCGGCAGCAGCAGGCGACGCGCCTTGTCGAGATTGCCGTTGTCGGGCCACGAGTTCAGCGGTGCGTAGCGCTGTGCACCGGTGCCGGCGCCGCCTCGGCCGTCGACCACCCGGTAGGTGCCGGCGGCGTGCCACGACATGCGGATGAAGAACGGGCCGTAGTGCCCCCAGTCCGCCGGCCACCACGCCTGCGAATCGGTCATCAGCGCGTCGACGTCGCGGTAGAGGGCGTCGATGTCGATGTTGGCGACGGTCCGGCGGTAGTCGAAGTCGACGCCCAGTGGGGTCGAGTCCGGGTGCTGCTGGTGGAGAATCCGCAGGTTCAGCGCATTCGGCCACCACTTCTCATTCGATTGAAACTCGTTCGAGGTGAGCGAACCCCACTCCGGCTTCTGACTCGGGCTGTTGGCCATCAGGTCCTCCTGGTGGTGGTGGTCGACGCGCACACCGAGCGCGGCGTAGCACGATCGAAGGGCAATGGCCCACCAATCGGGCCCGGATTGGCCCAGGTGCGATGTGCCGGAGTCCGCTGGCACCCAGGGCGCTGCACCGCACACGGGTCGCCGCGTTCACAGAGCCGCTCGACGGGCTGGATGAACATCCCGTGATGCTTGCACCGATGCCGCAGTCGGTCAAGGAGCCGCGATCGATGCGGGTTCTACCGCTCAGGGCCTCGGTGCTGGTCCTGAGAACCCGCTGCAGACTACGGTCTGCCTGCGCCGTTTGACCGGATCCGGGCTTTGGTTCAATCTGACGCTTGTTTTCCCTGGGAGGCCCGCAGGGCGTACGCCAACCCCGTGGACCTTCGCCAGCAGCCCTTCGACCGGGCCGGTGACGTCCTGCGTCGGACCGGCCGCATAACGAGCGACGAACGACATGCGCATGCAATCCCGATCAGGCCTTCCTCTTATCCGTCCCGCCCTGTTCCTGGGCGTGTTCCTGACCCTCGTCCTGGTCCTTCCCACCTCGGCATCGGCCAGCTGGTCCGACCGGCTCAAGGGATTGGCGCCCGAAACCGGCGCAACCTCGACACCAGAGACCCGCGACGATCCCGCGAGCCCCCGTCCCACGCTCGGTGCGGAGCACTCCACCATGGTCGCGGGCCTGAAGGAGGCCCTCGAGATCGGCGGGCGGCGTGCAATCGAATCCGCCGGCCAGAGAGACGGTTTCCTCGGCAATGACGCGATCAAGATTCCGCTACCGGGCCTGCTCGAGAATGCGGGTAGCATGTTGCGGGGCGTGGGTCTGGGGCGTCAGGCCGATCAGTTTGAGGAAAGCATGAATCGGGCGGCCGAAAAGGCGGTACCGGAAGCGGCGGACCTCCTGACCGCCGCCATTGCCGACATGACCATCGACGACGCGCGTGCGATCCTGGTCGGCGCACCGGACAGCGCCACCCGCTACCTGCGCCGCCAGGCCGGCGACCCGATCGCCGAACGCTTTCGCCCGATCGTGGCCGAATCCATGCAGGAAACCGGGGTCACCACGGCCTACACCACCCTGACGGACCAGCTCAACACGCGCCTGCCCGGGCTCGAGGCCATGGACGACCTGGACCTGAACGCACACGTCACCGCCAAGACCCTCGATGGCCTGTTCCTGTTGCTTGCACAAGAGGAAGGCAGAATTCGCAACGATCCGGCCGCCCGCACCACCGCCCTGCTCCAGGAGGTCTTCGGCCGCTAGCCCAACACGCCCACCGCGCGGGCGCAGGGGGTCAATCGGCAAGGTGCTGGACGTGGACGCCGGGGCCCCATCGGGCCCGGGCGATATCGATCAGATGGCGATGGTGGGTGAAGAACAGCACCTGGGTCTTCTGAGCGAGTTGCGCCAGGACGTCGAGACCGGCCGCGGACCGCTCGTCATCGAAGTTGATGAACAAATCATCGGCGACGAAGGGCAACGCGGGTGCACGCTCCAGATAATCCTCGATGGATGCCACCCGCAGCGCCAGATACAACTGATCCGCGGTGCCGGTACTCAGGCCGGGGACCGGCACCAGACCGCCGTCGCCGCGCAGCCCGTGCAGGTGGGGCTGATCTTTGTCGTCGTATTCCACGCGCAGCGCCGTGAAGCCCCCCCGCGTCAGGGTGGCGAAGATCGCTCCAGCCCGCTCCAACAACGGCGCCTGGCGTTCCCGACGAAAGCGGTCGATCGCCCAGCGCAACAGCACCGCCGCGCTGCGCACCCGCACATAGCGTTCCGCCACCTCGCGCAGTTCCGCCAGCGCCTCCTGGCGCGCGGCCGCGAGGTCCGCGGCCGCCTCGTCACCGCCCAGGGCCTCGAAGGCCGTGCGCGCCCGAGAGCGGGCCTCGACCGCCGCATCGCGGCGTTGCCGCGAGTCCCTGCGCTGCTGGTCGAGAGTCTCGAGGCGCGCGGCATTCTGGTCCAGATCCGTCTGCGTGCAGTCCCGCTCCAGTTCGGCGAGCGGCAGGCCGTCGCCCTCCTGTTCCAGGGTCTGCAGCGTGGCCGCCCACTGGGCCTGCACGTCGTGCCATTGCCGCGACCGTTCGACCGCCGCGCGCAGGGCCTCGAGATCGTCCACCCGCGCGGTCCGCCGCAGTTGCTCGATTACCTGACGCGCCGCCTCGCCGGAACCATGCAGCGTCGCGATTTCGACCTCCAGGGCCTGCATCTGGACCTCGCGCTCCTGCTGCAGGGCGTGTACCCGCTGCGCCTCGTCCAGGCGCCGCTCGATTTCCAGGATCGCCGCCTCGGCCGGCTGGTCCGCGAGGTCCGCCGCCACCTGCTTCACGAAGTCGGCGACCACCCGCTCGAAATCGGCGATGTCCGCCTGGATTTTTTCGATGCGATCGTGCCGCAGCGTCTGGATGCCGCTCGCGAGATCGCGCATCGCATCGAGCGTATCGACCTGGCGGGCGACCGCCTCCGGCTCGGTATCCGGCTGCAGCTTGAGGGTGTCGAGCGCCTGCCGCCAGCGCGCCTGCCAGCCCGCCCAGGCCGCCTCGGCGCGCTCCAGTTCGCGCCGACGTCGGTCGCCGTCGTCCTTCGCCTCCTGCAGCGCGCCTTCGGCCTGCACCTGCTCACGACGAGCCGCCTCGCAGTCCTGCAACACCGCCGCGGCACGCTCCAGCAGCACCACCAGCGCGTCCGAAGCGCGCTCGGAACGCGCGATGCCGTGCGCTGCCAGTTCATCCAGCAGCACCTCCCGAGCCTGATGCACCTGCGACTGGTGCGTCTCCAGACGCGCCGCGGCCTCGTCCTGCGCCTGCACCGCCTGCGCGACCTGACCGCGCAGCTCCAGCCACTCGAGCATCGCCTCCGGTGACAGCGGCTCGAAGGGCGCGGCCTGCCACAGGGCCTGCCACTGCACCTGCCACGCCGCCGCCTCCTGCTGCAGTTGCTGCTGCTGCCGGCGCACCTGGGCCAACACCTGATCCTGGTCCTCGATGCGCCGCGCGAGTTCGGCCAGGCGCCCGAGCACCTCGGCCTGTTCAAAACGCCGGTCGGCGATTCGATCGGCGGCCAGCAGCGCCGGCTCGAAGGCGGTGATCGGATCCTCGTCGAACCCGGCCGGCATTCCCAATTCGCGATCCGCGCGCGGATCCGTTACATCGCGTGCTGAACCCGGCACCGCCTCTGCGTGGGGGTTGGCCTGAGCGCCGCTCCGGACCACCGCTGCCGGTTGGGCGGCGGTGTGGGCCGCGGACTCCGGGACCGATGGAGAAACCGATCGGAGGCGGTGCCATCGCTTCACCTGCGCCCAGAGCGCATCCCGCTGCCGACGCGCCTGCTGCAACTGCGCCGCAGTGTCTTCGTCGATCGCGCCCCCGGCGCGTTCCAGCTCGCGCCGAGCCTGACTCAACGCCGCCTGCGCGAGCTCGGCCTCGCGACGCAGTTCCCGTTCGCGGCCGTCCCGGTCCTGCACCCGGTCCCGATGGCCCTGGACCTCGCCGCGCGACGGCACCGGCGATTCCAGCAGCGCCTCGATCGAGGCCACCGCCGGCATCAGACTCGCCTGCAGCCGGGCGATGCGCGCGCGCTGCACCTTCAGTTCCGCCTTCGCGGTCGCCTGCTGCCCCTCGACATCGCCCAGCGCCCGCACCGACTGCACCACGGCCGCCAGGTGCGCCGGATCGCGCAACGCCGGGCGCGTCGCCCACTGCCGTTCCAGCCGCAGCTGGCCGGCCGTCGCTTCCGCGAGACTCGTGCGGGCGGTGGTCACCGCCGCGGCCCATTCGCCGCGTTCGCCCAGCAGGGAACGTACCAGCGCGAGTTGGGTCCGGGTGGGGATGTCGGCACACAGCGCCTCGGGGTTGGCGCTTGCCCAGCCCAATTCATTGCGCAACCCCCGCAACTGCCGCTCGGCGGCCTCCAGTTCACTCAAACGCCGGGGCAGGTCGCCTTTTTTTTGGCGCACCTCGATCCGCCGCTCATGCAGCGACTCCACCTCCTCGGCACGCTGCCGCAGAACCGCGTCGCCGACCAGGGCCGCGCGTTCCGCACGCACCCGCTGCAACTGCTGACTCAAGGTGTCGCACCGCGTCGTGGCCTCGAAGACCCGGCGTTCGGCCGCCTGCAGCGCCTCCCGGGCGCCCTCGGGCAAGGGAATCACCGTCCCCAGCGCCTGGAGGCGCGCGGCCAGATCGGCCTTCGCCTGCACGTGACGATAGACCCGGCGGATGCGGTCCAGGCGCCGGACCTCGGCGTCCAGGTGCTCGAATTCGGTTTCCAGAGCCGCACAGGTCGCCTTGCTCGCGGCGTAGGCATCCCGGGATTCCTCCCACTGGGCCGCGGTGAGGGTGCGCTCGCGCAGCGCCTTCTCGGTTGTTTCGAGACGGTCCATCGCCTGGGTGTAGCGTCGCCGGGAGGCCCGCCGAGCCCCCCAGAGGTCATCGGCCTCCTGCTCCAGCGTCGCCAGCCGCTGTGGCAATCCGGCGATGCCGGCACTGGCCGAGAACAGCATCTGGCCGATCTCGTCACGGGCATCCAGGATCTCGCGGCCGCCGCGTTCCAGGCGCCGATGATCCAGGCTGAACATGCGTTCGTAGAAGGCGCGGTCGGCGTCGGCCAGGAAGGGCTGCAGCGCGCCCTGCCCCTGTGGATGCGGCAAATCGTCCGGCCCCAGCAGTGTGTCCTTCAACCCCTTGCGACGTCGGAAGGCGAGCGATGCGCGGTGGTCCTCGATCACCGTGTCCTCGATCACCGCACCAAGCCTCATGGCCTTGTAATCGTGCGTGAAGTTCAACGAGGACTGCGTCGGGATGCCGAACAGCAGATCCTCGATCGCCATCAGTGCGGTGGATTTGCCGGCCTCGTTGGGCCCGAAGACGATATGCAGATCGCCGGGACCGTCGCCGTTCCCGGCGCGCGCCGTCGGCGCCGGAAACTCGACCGAGCGGTCGGTGAAGTGGCCGTAGCGCAGCAGCTCCAGTCGACGCAGGCGCATCAGTCGTCCTCGGCGCGCAGGCGCGAGGCCAGGAAGGGCCGCACCCCGGCGATCAGCGCCGCCGGATCCTCGTCCAGCGCCGCCTGCAACAGGCTGTCGGGGTCGACGTCGACCCGCACCGGGTGCGGCAGGTGCCGGAGCATCTGACCCGGATCCTCCGCCAGTTGCGCCAGCAACTCGGGATCGGCGGCGGCCTGATCGAGCATCTGCTGCAACGCGCCGAGGGCGTCGTCGCGGGCCGCGAGGGTGTCG
>PWGH01000028.1 GCA_003555285.1 Thioalkalivibrio sp. | reverse complement strand
CGCTGGTCGAGCAGCTCGACGCGCAGATCGCCTTCTCGCCGGGCTTCCGCTGGGGCACCACGGTGCTGCCCGGCATGCCGATCACCTTCGAGCACGTGATGGACCAGACCGGCCTGACCTATCCGGCGGTCACCCGCAACGTGATGACCGGCGCGCAGGTGAAGACCATCCTCGAGGACGTCGCCGACAACCTGTTCCACGAGGATCCGTTCTTCCAGCAGGGCGGCGACATGGTGCGCGTCGGCGGTCTGAAATATGCGATCGACCCGACCAAGCGCATCGGCGAGCGGATTCTGGACATGGAATTCGAGGGCAAACCGCTCGATCCGAGCAAGGAATACGTGATCGGCGGCTGGGCCAGCGTGCAGGAAGAGCCGGCCGGCGATACCGGCCGTGTAATCTGGGATGTGGTGGCCGACTACCTGCGCGACCACAAGACGATCCATGTCGACAACCTGAACGAACCCGTCGTCCGCGGCATCGGTGACGACAACAAGGGCTTCGTCCCCACCGCGAAGCTGTAGCTCCCCCCGCGATCCCAACCCGAACCCCGCTCCGGCGGGGTTTTTTTATGCCCGGCCTGTTCGGGTCCACCAGACCCGGAGCCCCAGGCGCTCCTCCAGCGTCATGGCCGTGCCCGAGCCGTGCGGGGTGTGCCCGGTCCGGACACGCTCAAGTCGTCCATGAGCGCTCGAAGATGGCCATCCATGGCCATCTACGGTCCGGACCGGGCACACCCCACACGGCTTTGAAGCGCTCGCGAAAGGCCAAGGTCAAGGACGGTGGTGCCCACCGGCCTTGGCTAATGCCCCGGCGTGTTCTTGTCCAGCCAGCGTTCGCTGCCGTCCGCCAGACGTTCCCGCTTCCAGAACGGTACTTCGTGCTTCAGGCGTTCGAGGATCTCGGCGCCGGCATCCCGGGCGGCGACGCGGTGGGCCGACCACACGGCCACGACCACCAGGGTGTCGGCCGGTTCGACGGCGCCGATCCGATGCGCGACCTCGCAGGCGGCCAGCGGCCAGCGCGCCGCGGCCTCGGCGATTACACGCTCGAGTTCCCGCTCGGTCATGCCCGGATAGTGTTCCAGGAACATCCCCTGGACGTCCTGCTGTTCGTTGACATCGCGCATGCGGCCGACGAAGACGCTGGTCGCACCCAGCCCGTGCAGCGGCAGCGCGCGTTCCCACTGCGCGAGCAGGGTCCAGGGATCGAAGGCTTCGGCAAAAAGATGCACGGCCATCGATCAGCCTCCGGTCACCGGCGGGAAGAAGGCGACCTCGTCACCATCGGCCACCGGGGTGTCCAGGCGCGCGTGATTCTGGTTCACCGCCACCATCAGCCGCGGCGGCGGCGCCCCTGCGTGCAGCTGGCGCCAGAGGTCCGCGGGGGTGGTCGGTCCCTCGGGTGCGGCTACGGCATCGCCGTCGCGTCCGAGGTCCTCGCGCAGGCGAGCGAAATAATGAACGGTAATGGTCACGATGCGGCCCTACACATATTTGGGACGGTCGAGCATTATAGGCGCATGAATGAACTCACACATTTCGACCCCGCCGGACAGGCGCATATGGTCGACGTCGGCGCCAAGCCGAGCACCCACCGCGTCGCCGTGGCCGAGGGCCTGATCCGCATGCATCCGGAGACCGCCGCGCACATTCGCGCCGGCGACCATCGCAAGGGCGATGTGCTGGGCGTGGCCCGGGTGGCGGGGATCATGGCCGCCAAGCGCACCGGCGATCTGATCCCGCTGTGCCATCCCATCGGTCTGAGCCGGGTGGCGCTGGAGCTGCAGGCCGAGCCGGATCATGTGCGGGTACAGGCGACCTGCGAGGTCCATGGGCCGACCGGCGTGGAAATGGAGGCGCTGACTGCCGTCACCGTGACCCTGCTGACGATCTACGACATGTGCAAGGCGGTGGACCGCGGCATGGCCATCGAAGGCGTTCGTCTGCTGGAGAAACACGGCGGCCGCAGCGGAAGCTGGACCGCACCGTCACCATAGGGAGCATGAAGATGAAATGGATCCTGCGCCTGCTGGGCTTGTTGGGTGTCCTACTGCTGGTCCTGATCATCGCCGGCATCTTTCTGGCGTTGACCTTCGACCCCAATGCCTACAAGGAGCGCATCGAGCATGAGGCCGCCGAGGCCACCGGGCGTGAACTGACGCTGACGGGTCCCATCGAATTGACCTTCTTCCCGACGCTCGGCCTGCGCCTCGAAGATGTGCGCATGGCCAATGCCGAGGGCTTCGACGAGACCCCCTTCGCGGAATTCGCGGTGGTGGACGTCGCGGTCGCCGCCTGGCCGCTGCTGCGCGGCGAGCTCGAGGTGCAGCGGATCGAGGCGGACAGCGTCAGCCTGTATCTGGTCCGGCGCGCCGATGGGCGCAGCAACTGGGACGATCTGGCGGAACGCGCCGAGGCGGCCCGTGAGGATGCGGTCGGGAACGACGAGGTCGTGCCCCCCCCTTCGCGGGTCGAACTGGACCGTTTCGCGATCGCCGGGATCGCAGCGACCAATCTGCGGGTGGAATGGAATGATCGGCAAGCGGGCACACGCATGGTGCTTGCACCGCTGAACCTGAACGTGCGCGAGTTCCGGCCCGGCGTCGAAACCCCGGTGCACCTCGACGGCACCCTGCAGCTTGAAACCGAGGACGCCGAGCCGGTCGGCATGGATCTGCGGCTGAATGCCCTGCTGAACGTCGATCTGGTGGGGCGTCGCTATACGCTGCGCCGCATCCAATCCGACGTGACGCTGCGCCTGCCGGGTATCGACACACCGATTCCGGCCGGTATCGAGGCCGATCTGGTGCTGGACCTGAATGCCGACGTGGCCCGGGCCGAGCGCTTCTCGGTGCACGTGTCGGATCTGCACCTGACCGGTCTGGCCGAAGTCAGCGGCCTGGGCACCGCGATTCCAGCGCTGCAGGGCACCCTGCGCAGCAATACCTTCAGCCCGCGCGAGGTGCTGGTCGACCTGGGCCTGGACGCCCCGGCGACCGCGGATCCCGACGCCCTGGGCCGTATGGCGTTGGACCTGACCGCCGCCGGCGATCTGGATCGCGTGACGCTGGAGCCGCTGCTCATCGCGCTGGACGGCAGCAGCCTGCGGGGCAATGGCGCGCTGGATTTCACCGGGCCCCGGCCGTTGCTGGAGTTCCTGCTGCACGGCGATCGTCTCGATCTGGACCGCTACCTGCCGCCGGAAGATGCGCCGGCAGCGCCAGCCGAACCCCGCCCCGAGGCGGCGCCGGACGCCGTGGAACAGGCCGAGATCCCGGTCGATCTGCCGGTCGAATGGATGCGGACCCTGGATCTGGACGGACGGCTCACATTGGAGACCCTGACCTTCCTGGGGCTGAACCTGCAGGACATCGATGTAGTGCTGCGGGCCCGCGATGGTGAATGGCGGCTGGAGCCCCTGACGGCCCAAGGCTACGAGGGGCGGCTGGAGACCCGGGCCTCGGTGAATGTCCGCGAGGAGGTGCCGCAATTCGTCTTGGGGCTGAACCTGGAAAACATCGCGATCGGTCCGCTGCTCGAAGCCATGCAGGAGGACGAATCGCTGCTGCTCGGCACGGGGAACCTTCGGCTGGATGTGCATACCGCCGGCACCCGCGTGGAGGACTGGATCGCGCGCCTGAATGGCGATGGCGAACTGGCCTTCGAGGACGGCGCCGTGCGCGGCATCAACGTCGCGCGCATCATCCGCCGGGCCGAGGCGCGCCTGCGCGGCGAGACGCCCGAGGACGACGACGAGCCCAACGAAACCGATTTCTCCGAACTGCGCGGCAGTTTTCGTATCGACGACGGGGTGGTCCACAACCAGGACCTGGAAGCGAACTCGCCGTTGCTGCGCGTCGCCGGCCGCGGTTCCGCCGATCTGGCCGATCAGACGCTGGATTACCGCCTGGACACGACCCTCGTCGCGACCATCGAGGGCCAGCGGGGCCGTTCCCTGGAGGAGCTGCGTGGCGTGACGCTGCCGATCCGCATCAGCGGGACCTTCGACGAGCCCCGTTTCCGCCTGGACCTGGAAGATACCGTGCGCGAGCGCGTCGAGGACCGGCTGCGCCGCGAGGTCGAGGAGCGTTTGCCGGAGGGCCTGCTCGAACGCCTCATGCCCGGAGGCTCCGGCCGCTCACCCAGCCCGGATGCCGGGAACGCCGGGTCCGCTGCACCTGGCCCGATCGACGGAGAAGGCGAAGTTGCGGATCCCGATACCCAGGCCGCACCCTCGGGATCCCCTCGGACACGCGATCTCCTGGAACAACTCCTGGAGCGGAGCCGGAGCCCACGCTGAAGATGCCCCGTCTTGCCTGGCTGCTCCTGCCCCTCTTCGGGGGCTGGTTCCTGCCGTTTCCGGTGACCCTGGCCACCCCCGGATCGATCCTATCGGAAGCAACCCTATCCGGATCGACCCGGCCGGTCGCGGTCGCGCTCGTACCCGGTGCACTCGAAAAATCGGCACCGGCGGTCGAGGTGCTGTTCGACGGCTTGCGCCTGGAGTTCCGGTTGGACGCCGTGGTGCGGGCACCGGCCGAGGACGTGCGCGCGGTGATCCACGAATACGATCGCCTGGACCGGGTGTTTCCGCTGGTGGTGGAGAGCCGTCCGCTGGGTCCCTCCGGCGAGGGGGTGGAGCGTGTGTTCACGCGGATGCGCGGCTGCATACTGTTCGTGTGCCGGGAGATCGGACACACCCTGGACATTCGCCGTACCCAGACCGGCTGGTCTTCCGGCATCACGGTGCCGGAGCGCGGCCGCATCCGGCGGGGGCACTTCGCCTGGCATATCGAGGAGCGCACCGCGATGACCGGCCACGCCGAGCTGCGGATGTATGGCTATCTCGAACCGGATTTCGCGATCCCCCGGGTTCTTGGTGGACCGCTGCTCCGAGGCTGGCTGCGCGCGGAACTCCAAGACAGTGTCGGGCGGATCGAAGGCGCGGCGCGTGCGCACCAGGCTTCGCGTGAAGCGGTGAGCCGCGGGCCATGAGCGGCTTTGCCGAACGCCTGCTCGCCTGGTTCGATGTTCACGGTCGCCATGATCTGCCTTGGCAGCAGCCACGGAACGCTTATCGGGTGTGGATCTCGGAAATCATGTTGCAGCAGACCCGGGTCGAGACGGCGATTCCGTACTTTCTGAGCTTCATCGAGCGCTTTCCCGACCTCGCCGCCCTGGCCGCCGCACCCCCGGACGAGGTGCTCCATCTGTGGTCCGGGCTCGGGTATTACGCCCGGGCCCGCAATCTGCACCGAACGGCGCAGCAGCTGATGGCATGCCATGGCGGCGTGTTTCCGAACGAACGCGGGGATCTGGAGGCCCTGCCGGGTATCGGCCGCTCCACCGCCGCCGCCATCCTGGCCCAGGCCGACGGCCAGCGGGAGGCCATCCTCGATGGCAATGTGCGCCGGGTCCTGGCCCGGCATGCCGGGATCGAAGGCTGGCCGGGGCAGGTTCCGGTGCAGCGGTCCCTGTGGCGGATTGCCGAGCAGCGGCTGCCGCATCAGCGCCTGGCCGACTACACCCAGGCGCTGATGGACCTGGGCGCCGGGATCTGCGTTCGCCGCCGACCGCTGTGTACCCGGTGTCCGGTGGCCGGGGATTGTGTTGCGTTGGCGGCAGGACGCGTGGAAGCCTTGCCGACCCCACGGCCAACGAAGATCCTGCCGGTGCGCACCCGGTGGGCCGCCCTGGTGCGTTCCCCCGAGGGGGTGTATCTGGAGCGACGGGCTCCGACCGGCATCTGGGGCGGTCTCTACAGCCTGCCCGAGGCGCAGGAACCGAGGGCCCTGTGTGACGTGTTGCGGGTGCGCTGGGCCGGCCTGCGCGAGGCCGCGCCCAGGCCCGATCGCATCGAGCCGGATCGCATCGAGCACGTCTTCAGCCATTATCGACTGGACCTGCGTATCCTGCGCTTCGAGCTCCCTGCCGGGGCATGTGGAATCATGGAAGGGCAGGGGGCGATCTGGTATAAAACCGGGTTTGCGATGCGGGTCGGACTCCCGGCCCCCATCGAACGATTTCTGAAGGATCATGGGAACCCCAACGATGACGCGAATGGTTAATTGCGTGTACCTCGGCCGGGAGGCGGAAGGCCTCGCGGTCCCGACCTACCCCGGCGACCTCGGTAAGCGGATTTACGCCAACGTCTCCAAGGAGGCCTGGCAGGCCTGGCTCAAGCACCAGACGATGCTGATCAACGAATACCGCCTGAGCCCGATGGACCCGAAGGCGCGCAAGTTTCTCGAGGAGGAGATGGACAAGTTCTTCTTCCAGGGCGGCGCCACCAAACCCAGCGGTTATGTGGACCCGAACCAGGGTCAGTAGTCAGGGCCAGGAGGCTGCGGCAGTCTTCGTTTTTCGCTATCTCAAGCGCCCATGGCTTGACGGCCGGCCCCGGTGCCGGTCTAATACCGTCCTTCGCAGTGCAGGCCAGGTAGCTCAGTCGGTAGAGCAGGGGATTGAAAATCCCCGTGTCGGCGGTTCGATTCCGTCCCTGGCCACCATACAATTGATCCAGCCCGCCAGCGAGCGGGCTTTCCGTTTTTTGGGAACGAGCCGACAAGGCCGATCGCACCGGACGACACGCCGAAGCTTGCACGCTCTGGTGGGCCCGCTGCGCTTGCCTTCGCCCACCCTGCGGGTGGTAACGGGGGTCGGTCCTGACGCGGCGACCAACTGCGGCGACTACCGGTTTGCGTCGGCTCAGGGATTCACCAAGCCATTGGCCAGGCCATTGGAATGTTCAAGGGCGCGGGCTCTCAAGGCCAGTAAGCGTTGCCAGCAGCATGGCCCCGTCCACCGGCTTCACCAGGTGTGCATCGAAACCGGCTTCCCGGGTCTTGCGCTGATCCTCCTCCTGGCCCCAGCCGGTCAGCGCGACGATTACCATCGTCTTGCCCCACGGCCGCTCGCGAATGCGCCGGCAGGCGCCGTAACCGTCGAGCCGGGGCATGCCGATGTCCAGGAAGATCACCTCGGGCCGAAAGTGCTCCGCGGCTGCGACCGCCTCCAGGCCGTCGTGGGCCATCTCCACCTCATGGTCGTTGATGCGTAGGAACAGCGCCAGCGAGCGCGCGGCATCGACGTTATCATCGACCACCAAAATCCGTCGTGGCCGTGGCGATCCCGCCTTCTGGCCGGGTTCCGGTTCCGGGGCGGCGGCGGGCGTGCCGGCATCCGCTTCGGTATCGACCAGGATCGGCAGCCGCACGATGAATTCGCTGCCCCGGGCCAGGCCTTCGCTGCGGGCCTCGATGTGGCCGCCGTGCATCGAGACCAGCTCCCGCGCGAGACTCAAGCCAATGCCCAGACCTTGCTGATCGTGCCCAGGCAACGGATCCACCAGGCGGACGGGCTGCGGCGGCAGCGCCAGGGTCAGCGCCTGCCCGGCGCCGTGCAGGTGCGGCCGGGAGGCTTCCAGTGCCTGCTCCACGATCTCGGTGAGCGCGACCGGCTGCCGGCGCAACTGCAGCTTGCCCCGATTAATCCGGCTCGCGTCCAGCAGGTCGTCGATCAGTCGCGCCAGGTGCCCGAGCTGGCGCTCGATCATCGCGAGCGCCGTGGGCCGTTCGGCCTCGGTGTCCGCCAGCTTGAGGATCTCCACCGCGTTGGTGATCGGGGCCAGAGGGTTGCGCAGCTCGTGGGCCAGGGTGGCCAGGAACACATCCTTGTGCCGGTCGGCCTCGCGCCGGCCATCCTCCGAACGGCGACGCTCGATCAACTCGCCTTGCAGTTGCTTCTGGGTCACATTGAGCTGCCAGTTCAGGTATCGGAACCGCGCAACCGTACCGGTGAGCAGCAGCAGGCTCAGTACGATTTCCCCCGAGGCCCGGTAAGGACTTCCCGAGGGCCGCCTGCCAGCTCACCTCGCCATAGTTCTCAAAGGGCGCGACCCGCAGCATGCGCAAGGTATCTCCTACGCTCTGATAGTTGCCGGGCACGGTCCAGCCCACGACGTGGTCATGGGTATCGACCGAGTAGAGTGTCCCCAGCTTGCGGTAGGGATCAAAGCCGAGTTCGAGCATCTGCCGCGGAAGTCCCATGGCGAACGGCACAGATTCAGAGTTCAATTGTAAAAAGCTATCAAGATGTTCTATATAAAATATTGGATTAATTGCCATTTTCGGATTATACATTTCTGGAAGTTT
>PWGH01000205.1 GCA_003555285.1 Thioalkalivibrio sp. | reverse complement strand
TCGGCGGCTGCGGTTTCGGGTTCCACGACGGGTTCCGGCTCCACAACGGGTTCGGGCTCGGGCTCGGGCTCCACCACCGGCTCAGGCGCCGGCTCGGCGGCGACGAACTCGGGTTCCGGAGTGGCCGTCTCCGGCTCCGGGATCTCGACCGGGGCGGCCTCGAGCACGGGCTCGGCCGGCAGCTCGGGCGCCGGCGCCGGCGGCACCTCGACCGGGGCCTCGATGGGCGTGATTCCCGCATCGGGAGCCGGTACGGTTTCCGGTGCCTTGCGCACGATCTGACGGCGCTTGCGCACCTCCACATTCACGGTCTTGGTGCGACCCTGACCGGCATTGACCTTCAGCGTCTGGGTTGTAGCCCGCCGCTTCAGGCCCATCGGCGCCGCTTCGGCGCGCTCGGCGCCGCCGTGGGTCTGGCGCAGGAATTCGAGCAGGCGCAGTTTTTGCGCATCAGTGACCCGCGCAGCCGGACCGTCCACCTCGACGCCGGCTTCCTTGAGCTGACCCATGAGGCGGTCCACCGGAGTACCCACCGATTCCGCGAACTGTTGTACCGTCATCTGCGACATAGCGCCTACCTCCTGTCCAATTCTACCCACTTCAACCCCGGCTTTCACCGACACCCTAGACCCGATCCGGCATAAGCCCGATCAGGCATCTGCTGCGAACCACGGGGCTCGCGCCGTCATGATCAGCGCGGCGGCCTGCTCCGCATCGATGCCGGTGACCTCGACCACGTCGTCCACCGCCTGTTCCGCCAAATCTTCCATACTGCAAATGCCGTGGGCCGCCATCTTGTTCGCAAGCGCCGGAGTCATGCCCTCCATGCTCACCAGATCCTCGGCCGGCTGCGCGCCCTCGAGGCGTTGCTCGGCGGCGATGGCGCGGGTCAGCAACGCATCGCTGGCCCGCGAGCGAAGTTCGGCCACCATATCGGCATCGAATTCCTCGATCGCCAGCAGTTCCTCCTCATCCACATAGGCCACTTCGTCGAGGGTGGTAAAGCCTTCCTGTACCAGGATGGCGGCGACCTCCTCGTCGACGTCCAGTGTCTCCATGAACTGGTTCTGCACCTGCAGGGCCTCGGCATCGGTCTTGGCGGCGATCTGCGCTTCGGTCATCACGTTGAGCTCCCAGCCGGTCAGCTGGGAGGCCAGGCGGACGTTCTGGCCGCCCCGGCCGATGGCGAGCGACAACTTGTCCTCGGCCACCGCGATATCCATGCTCTGTTTTTCCTCGTCGACCACGATCGACAACACCTCGGCCGGCGACATCGCATTGATCACGAACTGCGCCGGATTCTCGTTCCAGACGATGATGTCGATGCGTTCCCCGGCCAGTTCGTTGGAGACCGACTGCACCCGCGAACCGCGCATGCCGACGCAGGCGCCGACCGGGTCCAGCCGGGGGTCGTTCGAGCGCACCGCGACCTTGGCGCGCATGCCGGGGTCGCGCGCGGCGCCCATGATCTCGATGATGTCCTGGCCCACCTCGGGCACCTCGAGCTTGAACAGCTCGATCAAAAATTCCGGCACCGTGCGGCTGATGAACAGCTGCGGGCCGCGCGCCTCCGGCCGGATCTCGCGCAGGTAGCCACGCAGCCGATCGTTGTTGCGCACCGACTCCCGCGGAATCATGTGTTCGCGTGGCACCAGGGCCTCGGCATTGGCGCCCAGATCGACGAACACGCCGTTGCGATCGGTGCGCTTGACGATGCCCATCACCAGGCCACCGACTCGGGACCGGTATTCCTCGAGGACCTTGGCGCGTTCGGCCTCGCGCACCTTCTGCACGATGACCTGTTTGGCCGTCTGTGCCGCGATGCGCCCGAAGTCCACCGCCGGGATCGGTTCCTCGATCACCTCGTCGACTTCGATCTCCGGGTAACGCTGGCGGGCATAGGACAACAGGATCTGCTGCTCCGGCGATTCGAAAGCCGGGTCCTCGTCGTCGATCACGGTCCAGCGGCGATAGGCCTCGTAGTCCCCGCTGGCCCGGTCGATCTTCACCCGCACGTCCATATGGCCCCCGTGGCGCTTGCGCGTCGCCATGGCCAGTGCGGACTCCAGGGCCTCAAAGATGACGGTCTTGTCCACGCCCTTTTCGTTCGAAACGGCGTCGACGACCAGCAGGATCTCCTTGTTCATACACTAACTCTCCACAGCATCGGCGGTGACCGCCGACAGTTGATCAACGAGCGGGTTCGATCGGCTCCAGGACCCGGGCCCTGGCAATGGCCCCGAAGGGCAATTCATAGGCGGTTCCGTCCACCTCCACCTCGATTCCGTAGTCCGACACCGTCAGCAGACGCCCCCGGAAGTTGCGCCGGTTGTGCTCGGGCCAGGCCAGGCGCACCTTCACCTCGTGACCGATGTACTGGCGGTACTGCTCGGGGGTAAACAGAGGCCGCTCGATGCCCGGACTCGACACCTCGAGCGTGTATTCGCCGCGGATCGGCTCTTCCACGTCCAGCACCGCGCTGACCTGATCGCTGACCGCGGTGCAGTGCTCCAGGGTGATGCCGTCCGGGTGGTCGATGTAGACCCGCAGCAGCACGGGGCTCGAACCCGACTCGTATTCGATTCCCCACAGCTCGAGGCCCAACCCACGAACGACCGGGCCGAGCATTTCCCTGAACTGTTCCGACTTCTCCAACGACATCGACACTCCGGGCGCCGGTCCGAATTCACGGACGGGCCGCCATTGGGTTCTCTGCAGCAACAAAAAAGGGGCGCCAATCGCCCCGGGTACTGCCGCTCTGCACGCGTGCCCACCCACCGTGGGGGACCGCGAGCCTAATAAAAAGGCCCCAATCGGGGCCTCAAGGTATTTGGTAGCGGGGGCAGGATTTGAACCTGCGACCTTCGGGTTATGAGCCCGACGAGCTGCCAGACTGCTCCACCCCGCATCCGAGCCAGTAACTATACCGGAACCACCCACCGGTGGCAAGCGAGGATACCTCAAGGTGCGAAGAATCCACGCTGCGAACCAACCGCCCTCGGAACCTCCGACACGCCCCTACAGACCACGCTCACGCCAACGAGTTCCCGGATTCCGACACGGTGCACCGTCCGGCCCAGTCCACGACCGGGCCGGGCGCCTCACGCGGCGCCGTTACCCTCCGATCGCATAGTGGGTCAGCGAGAACAGCAGGCCGGGGAACAGACCCAGCGCGAGCATCAGCAGGCCGTTGACCGAGATCGCCGTGGCGAACAGGCCATCGGGCCGCGCCGGCTCGCGGTCAACCACCGGTTCGTCGAAGAACATCAGCTTCACCGCCCGCAGGTAGTAGAAGGCGCCGATGATCGAGAAGACCACCGCATAGAGACCCAGCCACAGGTAGCCGACGTCGACCACCGCCTGGATCACCGCGAGCTTGGCGAAAAAGCCCACGGTCGGCGGCACGCCGGCCATCGAGAACAGCAGCAGCAGCATCATGAACGCGAACCAGGGGTTGCGCCGCGCCATGCCCTTGAAATCGTCCAGTTGATCCGCCTCGGCGCCGCGCCCGGACATCAGAATGATCATGCCGAAGCCGCCCGCCGCGGTCAGCGCATAGACGATCACGTAGAACATCGCCGAGGCATAGCCGCTCGCCGTACCGGCCAGGATGCCGAGGAACAAAAAGCCGACATGGGCGATCGTCGAGTAGGCCAGCATCCGCTTCAGGCTGGTCTGCGCGATCGCCACCACATTGCCGATCGTCAGCGACAGCACCGCGAGCACCACCAGCATGCCCTGCCAATCCGCATGCAGCGGACCCAGGCCCTCGACCAGCAGGCGCATCAGCAGCGCGAAGTAGGCGATCTTCGGCGCCGCCGAGATGAACAGGGTGACCGCCGTGGGGGCCCCGTCGTAGACATCCGGGACCCACATGTGGAACGGTGCGGCCCCGAGTTTGAAGCCCACGGCCACCACCACGAAGACCAGCCCGAAGACCAACGGGACATTCATCCCCTCCTCGGCCACCAGCAGTTGCGCCGCGACCGTCGAGATCTCGAGGCTTCCGGTCATGCCGTAGATCATCGACAGTCCATAGAGCAGCAGCCCCGAGGCCAGCGCCCCGAGAATGAAGTACTTCACCGCGGCCTCTGAGGCGCGCGCCGAATCGCGCCAGAAGGCCACCAGCGCGTAGGACACCAGCGCCAGCAACTCGAGGCCCAGATACAGGGTCAGGAAGTGGCTCGCCGAGATCATGATCATCATGCCCAGCACCCCGAACAGGCCGAGGATGAAGAACTCGCCCTGGTAGATGTCGCGGGCGATCAGGTAGGGCCGCGCGTACAGGAACACGAGGAAGCTGACGACATAGACGGCCGTCTTCAGTACATCGCTCAACGGATCCGCGACGAAGGTGCCGTGGAAGGTGATCGTGGTCTCGGGTCCGGCCAGCCACAGCGTCAGCCCCGCAGCGCCGACCAGCGTCGCCTGCACCAGGCCGAAGGTGATGTCGCGGCGGGAATCCGGCAGGAAGGCGTCCAGCACCAGGATCAGGCAGGCCATGCCCAGCACGAACATCTCGGGCAGTGCGGGCAGGAAGGCGGGCATCTCGAAGGTCATGTCAGGTCCTGTATCAGAGCGCAGGCAGCTTCGACTGAGCGATGTGGGCCACAAGCTGATCGATGGTGGCATTCATCACGTCGAGCAAGGGTGCCGGCCAGACGCCGAGCAGCAATACGAAGAAGGCCAGGACCCCCATCAGCAGGAATTCCCGAGGATTCAGATCCTTCAGATTCGCGACGTTGTCGTTCGCGATTTCGCCGAAGATCACCCGTTTCACCAGCCACAAGGTATAGCCGGCGGCCAGGATCAGCGTGGTGGCCGCGAGGAAGGCCAGCCAGAAATCGGCCCGGAAGGCGGCCAGGATCACCATGAACTCGCCGACGAAGCCCGAGGTTCCGGGCAGCCCGGTGTTCGCCATCGCGAACAGCACGAAGAAGCCGGCAAACCAGGGCATGGTGTTCACCACCCCGCCGTAATCGGCGATGTTGCGGCTGTGCAGGCGGTCGTACAGCACGCCGACCGCGAGGAACATCGCCGCCGAGATGAAGCCGTGGGAGATCATCTGCACCATACCCCCGGCAATCCCCATCGAGGCGCCCGACCAGTCGCCGGTGTTGCGAAAGATCATGAAGGCGAGGAAGAAACCCAGCGTGACGAAGCCCATGTGCGCGATCGACGAATAGGCGATCAGCTTCTTCATGTCGCTCTGGATCAACGCGACCAGGCCGATGTAGACCACCGCGATCAGCGACAAGGTGATCACCAGCACATCGAGCACCGCGGCGGCATCGGGCGTGATCGGCAGGCTGAAGCGCAAAAACCCGTAGCCGCCGATCTTCAGCATCACCGCGGCCAGGATCACCGAGCCACCGGTCGGTGCCTCGACATGGGCATCGGGCAACCAGGTGTGCACCGGGAACATCGGGATCTTCACCGCGAAGGCCGCGAAGAAGGCCAGGAAGATCAGGATCTGGGCGGTCATCGGCAGCGGCAGCTGGTGGAAGTCCAGGATCGCAAAGCTGCCCGACTGCAGGTACATGTAGATCAGCGCGATCAGCATGAAGACCGAACCGAGGAAGGTGTACAGGAAGAACTTGATGGTCGCGTAGACCCGCCGTGGTCCGCCCCAGATGCCGATCACCAGGAACATCGGAATCAGCATCGCCTCGAAGAACACGTAGAACAGCACCGCGTCCAGCGCCGAGAACATGCCGATCATCAGGCCCTCCATCACCAGGAAAGCCGCCAGGTAATACGCGATGCGGTCCTTCACCGACTCCCACGCCGCGATCACCACCAGCAGCGTGGTCAGCGTGGTCAGCAGGATCAGCGGCATCGAGATGCCGTCGACCCCCAGGTGGTAATGCACGTTGAACGCGGCGACCCAGGGCGTGAACTCCTGGAACTGCATCGCGGCGGTGCCGCGTTCGAATACGAACCACAGGATCAGGCTGACCCCGAAGGTGGCACCGGCGATCGCGAGCCCCAGACGTCGGGCCACCACCGGGGCATCGTGCCCGGCGGTCAGCGTCAGGAGGCCGCCCAGGATCGGCAGCCAGATCAGCAGACTCAGGATGGGCCAGTCAGCAAGCATGGTCGTTCCTTGATTGAACCAGGGTGCCCCAGCGGGCCCGCGGGTGCGCGGTCAGCATCGCGGCAGGCATTCAGATGGCGAAGGCAAAGATCAGGACCAGCAGGCCGATGATCATCACGAAGGCGTAGTGGTAGAGGAAACCGGTCTGGATGCCGCGCAGGCGGGCGGCGATCCAGCCCACCGACCGGGCGGTGCCGTTCACCAGCAGGCCGTCGATCACCAGAGCATCGCCGTAACGCCACAACCAGCGCCCGAGACCCCGGGAGCCCCCGGCAAAGACCCGGTCGTTGAAGGCATCGAAGCCATAGCCGGCCTGCAGGATGCGCACACCGAGCCGCAGCCGATGGGCGATGACCTGCGGCAGGTCCGGCCGGTGCAGGTACAGGTACCAGGCGGTGGCCAGGCCCGCCATCGCCAGCCAGAACGGTCCTGTCGTCAGCCCGTGCAGCACGAAGCCGAAGACGCCGGTATAGCCCGCCGCCAGTTGGCCCAGCACATCGTGCTCCGGCAATACGAACAGCGCATCGGCGAAGAAGTCACCGAACAGCATCGGCCCGATCACATAGCCGGCGATCACCGAAGGGATCGCGAGCAGGATCAGCGGCACCGTCACCACCCAGCGCGACTCCTTCGGCTCTTCGTGCCCGTGGTGCCCGTGGTCGTCGCCGTGACCGAGCCCCGGGTCGTGGTGCGGATCGTCGCTGTGGCCGAGCCCGGCCGTGTCCCGAAAGCGCTCCGGCCCATGAAAGACCATAAAGAACATCCGGAAGGTGTAGAGCGCGGTCACGAAGACCCCGAGCAGCACCAGCCAGAACGCGAAGGTCGCACCGGGCGTGGTGGAGAGACTGACCGCCTCGATGATGCCGTCCTTGGAGAAGAACCCGGAGAAGAACGGGAAGCCGATCAGCGCCAGCGAACCGACCAGCGCGGTCCAGTAGGTGATCGGCATGTAACGGCGCAGCCCGCCCATGAAGCGCATGTCCTGCTGGTGGTGCAGCGCGATGATCACCGAACCGGCGGCCAGGAACAGCAGCGCCTTGAAGAACGCGTGGGTCATCAGGTGGAACAGGCCGGCGGCATAAGCCGAGGCGCCAAGGGCCACGGTCATGTACCCGAGCTGCGACAAGGTGGAATACGCGACCACGCGCTTGATGTCGTTCTGCACCAGGCCGATCAGGCCCATGAAGAAGGCGGTGATCGCGCCGATCACCAGAATGAACGAGAGCGCCACCACCGAGAACTCGTACAGCGGCGACATCCGCGCGACCATGAAGATGCCGGCGGTGACCATCGTCGCGGCGTGGATCAGTGCCGAGATCGGGGTCGGGCCCTCCATCGAGTCGGGCAGCCAGACATGCAGCGGCACCTGCGCCGATTTGCCCATTGCGCCGATGAACAGGAAGATCAGCGCGACGTCGAGCAGCCCGAAGGTGCCGCCCGGCCACAGTGTGATGGTCGCATCGCGCATCCCCTCGGCCTCGGCGAACACCTCGGTGTAGTTCAGGCTGCCGGCGTAGAAGACCAGCGTCGCGATGCCGATCAGAAAACCGAAGTCGCCGACCCGGTTCACGATGAACGCCTTCATGTTCGCGTAGATCGCGGTCGGACGCTTGTACCAGAAGCCGATCAGCAGGTAGGACACCAGGCCCACCGCCTCCCAGCCGAAGAACAGCTGCAGGAAGTTGTTCGCCATCACCAGCATCAGCATCGAGAAGGTGAACAGCGAAATGTAGGAGAAGAAGCGCTGGTAGCCCGGATCGTCGGCCATGTAGCCGATGGTGTAGATGTGCACCATCAGCGACACGAAGGTCACCACCAGCATCATCATCGCGGTCAGGTTGTCGACCAGAAAGCCGATCTCGAAGTGCAGCCCGTCGCTGACCATCCAGGTATAGACGGTCTCGTTGTAGACCGGCGTACCCCCGAAGACATGCGCGTAGAACACCACGACGGAGAGCACGAAGGCCAGCGCGACCCCGAAGATGGTCGCGCTGTGGGCGCCGACCCGGCCGATCTGCCGGCCGAAGAGCCCCGCGACCACGGCGGCCAGCAGGGGTGCGAGTACGATGATCAGATAAACCGTGTCCATGGCCGACTACCC
>PWGH01000083.1 GCA_003555285.1 Thioalkalivibrio sp. | reverse complement strand
CGCCCCGGGTTTGTATTCGCCCCGGGCTCGTATCAGCCGGGGCGGTAGGAATGCACGAAATCGACCAGGGTGGCGACCCGGTCCGGATCGATGCCCGGATGGATGCCGTGGCCCAGATTGAAGATGTGCCCCGGCGCCGATCCGACGCCGTCCAGCACCCGCTTGGCCTCGGCCCGCACCACCGCGTCGCTCGCGTAGAGCGCGGCCGGATCCATGTTGCCCTGCAACGCGACCCGATCGCCCACCCGCGCCATCGCCTCGGCGATCTCCACGGTCCAGTCCAGCCCCAGCGCATCGGCGCCGGTGTCGGCCTGCCATTCGAGCCAGGCGCCGCCGCCCTTGGTGAACAGGATCACCGGCACCCGGCGCCCTTCGTGCTCGCGGGTCAGGTCGTCGACGATGCGCTGCATGTAGGCCAGCGAAAACTCCCGGTAATGCCGCGGGCTCAGCGAGCCGCCCCAGGTGTCGAAGATCATCACCGCCTGCGCGCCCGCCTGGATCTGGGCATTCAGATACAGCGTCACCGCCGCCGAGACCTTCTGCAGCAGGGCATGCATCGCCTGCGGCTCGCCGTACAGCAGCCGCTTGGTCTCGGGGAAGTCCCGGGACCCGGCCCCCTCGACCATGTAGGTGGCCAGCGTCCAGGGGCTGCCGGAGAAACCGATCAGCGGCACCGAACCGTTCAACTCCCGTCGGATCACTCGCACCGCGTCCATCACATAACGCAGTTCCTGCTCGGGATCAGGGATCGGCAGGCGCTCGATCGCGGCCAGCGAGCGCACCGGATCACGAAAACGCGGACCCTCCCCGGTTTCGAAATACAGGCCCAGGCCCATCGCATCGGGCACGGTGAGGATATCGGAGAACAGGATCGCGGCGTCCAGCGGAAACCGCGCCAGCGGCTGGAGGGTGACCTCGCAGGCCAACTCCGGGTTCTGGCAGAGATCGAGGAAGCTGCCGGCCCGGGCTCGGGTCGCGCGGTATTCCGGCAGGTAGCGTCCCGCCTGACGCATAATCCAGATCGGCGTGCGATCGACGGGCTCGCGCGCCAGTGCACGCAGAAAGCGGTCATTCACCAGATGCGTCGTCATACCTTGATCTTCCGGTTGATGGTGTAGCCCCGAGGCGCCGGGGTTCGGACCGCCGCCAGGGGCGGTCCCAGGTGGGGGCCTGCGACCCACAGTGTCAACCCAGCGGGCGTCAACCCGGCCGGCAGACCGTCTTCACGCCCCACCGCGTTGGGCCAGGGCTTCCCGAACCTGTCGACTAACCTCGGCCATGTCCGCCCGTCCGAGGATCTGCGGTTTCAGGATCGCCATCACGCGCCCCATGTCCTTGGGTTCGGCGGCGCCCGAGGCCTCGATCGCAGCGGTAATGCGTTCCTCCACCTCGGCCTCGGTCAAGGCCTCGGGCAGGAACTCGCGGATCACCGCCACCTCGGCCTCTTCGCGCACTGCGAGATCCTCGCGCTGGCCCTTGCGGTATTGCTCGATCGAGTCCCGCCGCTGCTTCAGCATCCGGTTCAGGATACCGAGCACGGTGGCATCATCCGCCTCGCGGCGTTGGTCCACCTCGAACTGCGTGATCTCGGCATGAATCAGACGCAACGCACCCAGACGCTCACGCTCGCGCGCTCGCATCGCCGCCTTGATCGCTTCTGCGACCCGGTCTTTCAGTGCCAAGGGGAAGGGTCCTGAAGAGGCGTTCAGTACATCCGCACGCGGCGGGTGACGTCCCGGGAATTGCGCTTGAGCTGACGCTTCACGGCCGCCGCGGCCTTGCGCTTGCGCTCGGTCGTCGGCTTCTCGTAGTACTCCCGGCGGCGCACTTCGGAAACCACACCGGCCTTCTCGCAGGTGCGTTTGAAGCGACGCAGGGCGACTTCAAAGGGCTCGTTATCGCGTACTCGAACGTGGGGCATAGTCTCTCCGTTGATGATTCGGAATGGGTATTCGGTGTCCGGTTTTCCAGCTGCCCAGGCTCGCGGCAGCCCAATCGGCCCGCAGCACCCGCCACAGCAGAGCCGGCTATGGTAAATCAAAGTGCGGCAAAAGCAAAAGCGCAACCCGGCGACCGCAGCATCCGGGCGTATGCAAGCCGGGCTTACGCAGTCTTGGGCGGTCACGCTATCATGCCGGGCATGAAGACCCTCAATGTCGACCTCGGCTCTCGGAGCTACCCGATCCACATCGGCCGCGGGCTGCTCGAGCGTGCGGAACTGCTGGAATCCCACCTGCACGGCCGGCGCCTGGTCGTGGTCAGCAACGAGACTGTCACGCCGCTGCACGGGGCGCGTCTGCGCGCCCGCCTGCAGGGCCACGCGCTGGAGTGGATCGATCTGCCGGACGGCGAACGCTTCAAGACGCTGGAAACGGTCGAATCGATCCTGAGCCGGATGCTGGCAGCCCGCCTGGACCGCGGCAGCCTGCTGATCGCCTTCGGCGGCGGCGTGGTCGGCGACATCGCCGGATTCGCCGCGGCGATTTATCAACGCGGCATCGAGTTCGTGCAGATCCCGACCACGCTGCTGTCGCAGGTGGATTCGTCTGTCGGCGGCAAGACCGGCGTGAACCACCCGCTGGGCAAGAACATGATCGGTGCCTTTCATCAACCGCGCGCGGTGATCATCGATACCACCACGCTGGAGACGCTGCCGGAACGCGAACTGCGTGCCGGGGTCGCGGAAATCATCAAGTACGGCCTGATGCAGGACTTCGACTTCTTCATCTGGCTGGAGCAGCACATCGAGGCGCTGCTCGCGCTCGACCCGGAAACCGTCAGCGAGGCGATCTACCGCTCGTGTGCCTGCAAGGCCGAGGTGGTCGCCGCCGATGAGCGGGAATCCGGGCGTCGGGCGCTGCTGAACCTCGGCCACACCTTCGGCCACGCGATCGAGGCCGGCATGGGCTACGGCCGCTGGTTACACGGCGAGGCGGTCGGTACCGGCATGGCGATGGCGGCGCGCATGTCCGAGCACCTGGGCTGGCTGAGCCGTGCCGAACGCGAACGCGCCGAGGCGCTGATCGCCCGAGCCGGGCTGCAACTCGCGCCGCCGCCGGAGCTCGATGCCGCGCGCTTTCGCGAACTGATGGCAATCGACAAGAAGGTGCTGGACGGTCGGCTGCGCCTGGTACTGCTCCAGGGGATCGGGCGGGCAATCGTGACCGGCGACTTCCCGGCCCAGGCGCTGACGGCCACGCTGCCGACGCCCGAGGCGCAGCCCCACCGTGCCGTCTGAACCCACCCCTACGCAGCCGGCGAACCCGCCGCCGGGTCCGCCTCTGAGCGCGGCCGCGGCCACCGAGTCGCGCTCGCGCGGCCGAATCCATCCGGAACCGCCACCGAGGCACCGCGGGGCCTTCCAGCGCGACCGCGACCGCATCGTGCACTCCACCGCGTTTCGGCGCCTGGAATACAAGACGCAGGTCTTCGTGAACCACGAGGGAGACCTGTTTCGCAACCGCCTGACCCACTCGCTGGAGGTGGCCCAGATCGCCCGCTCGAGCGCCCGGGCGCTCGGGTTGAACGAGGACCTGACCGAGGCGATCGCGCTCGCCCACGACCTCGGCCACACGCCCTTCGGTCACGCCGGGCAACACGCGCTGAACCGGTGCATGACCGGCCGGGGCGGGTTCGAACACAACCTGCAATCGCTGCGCATCGTCGATTTCCTGGAACAGCATTACGCCGAATTCGACGGTCTGAATCTGAGCTTCGAAACCCGCGAGGGCATCCTGAAGCATTGTTCGGCGAACAACGCCCGGCGTCTGGGACCAGTGGCCGAGCGCTTTCTCCCCCATGGCCAGCCGAGCCTGGAGGCCCAGCTCACCAACCGCGCCGACGAAATCGCCTACAACAACCACGACGTCGACGACGGGCTGCGCGTCGGCCTGCTGACGATGGCGCAGTTGTGCGAGGTCGAGTTGTTTCGCACCTGCCACGACCAGGTGCTGGCGCGCTACCCGAAATTGGCACCGCGCCGTGTCCAGCACGAGACGGTGCGCCGCATGATCGACGCCCTGGTGTCCGACCTGATCACCGCCAGTGCCGAGGCAATCCACGCGGCCGGCGTGGCCGACCTGGACGCGGTGCGCCGGCATCCCGAACCGCTGATCCAATTCAGCCCCCCGATGGCCACCCGGAACCACGAGCTCAAGCGGTTCCTGCGCCAGAACCTGTACCATCATCACCACGTCTACGGGATGACCGTGAAGGCCCAGCGCATCGTGGAAGACCTGTTCAACGGCTTCATGGACGATCCCAAGCTACTACCCGAGCATTTCCAGGCTCATTGCCGGCAACTGAGCCAGCAACCGGCGCACACCGGGGAACACGGCGACGAACAGGGGCTGGCCCGCGGCATCGCCGATTACATCGCGGGCATGACCGACCGCTACGCGATCCGCGAACATCACCGCATCTTCGACCTGCGCACCCTGATCTGAGTCCCTGCCCATGCCCTTGTCCCCTGATTGCCTCGCCAAATTAAAGCTTCAGCACGCCCCCTTCGACGCCCTGCCCAGCGAGGACTTCGTCTACACCGACGAGGTGCTCGACGAATTCATCGCCAGTTCCGGCCAGGAGTTGGCCGCGCCCGCCGCGATCCTGATGCTGACCGGCGAGAGCGGTTCCGGTCGCAGCATGCAGCTGATGCGCCTGCTCGGCAGCCTGCCCGAGAACTTTGAGCTGATCGCCTTCCGGGCTCGGCTGACGACCCAGTTCGAGGCGGTCGACTTCACCTTGCGCAACCACCTGCGCGACGGCGGCCACGACGACCCCGACCGGGCCCTGACCGACCTGCTGGCGGACCGGGTTCGTGCCGGCCAGGATCCGGTGATCGCGGTCGACGATGCGCATCTGCTGGGCATGGACATCATCAATATCCTGTTGCGCATGCGCAGCGAGATCCTCGAAACCGAGGGCCGCGCCCCGCGCCTGGTGCTGGCCGGCGACCCGGTGCTGCTGCGCCGCCGCCTGAACCTGCGCCCGGCCGACGAGGATCGCATCGCCCGCTTCAGCCTGCGCCCGTTCAGCCTCGAGCAGAGCGGTGCGTACCTGCACCACCGCCTGCGCGCCGCCGGGCTCGCCGAGCCCGAAAGTCTGCTGACCCGCGATGACATCGGCGACCTGCAGGCAGAAAGCAAGGGACTGCCCGCGGCCCTGAACGCCCAAGCCAATGCCTGGCTGGAGGATCAATGCCGGACCCGAGCCCAGAAGCCGGTTAACACCCCCTTCACGCTGGAAGGCGCCATCGCCTCCGCGGAGGCCTTTGCCGCCGCCGATCGCACGCGCGGCATCCAGGGTATTCGCAGCGAGACCCGCCCCGACCTCATCCCGACCCGCCCCCCGACCTCCAGGAGCGATAGCCCGCCGAGCCCGCCGAGCCCGGATAACCCCAAAAGCCTTGAATCGCCCGAAACCCCCACAGCACCCGAAGCACCCCGTTTCCACGAACGACCGGGGGACCACGAAGCACCGGGGGCGCCGCTGACCGGACCTGTGGCCCAACAGGACGTGCCCGCCGAACCCGAATTTGGCGAAGAGGCCCCTATCGGGCGCGAACCCGATGCGAATCCCACGGCCGAACCGGCCGCCGATGGCAACGGGCCCACCACGGACAACGAATCCGAAGACCGGTCGGCCCCCAAAACGAGCCCAGGCCCGGCATGGCGCGCGGCCAACGCATCCATTGCCGCCAGGACGACGACCGTCGACACGCCGGCACGGCGCACCGCGGCAGACGGCACCGACCCGGCACATTTTGAGCCGGCGCCGGCTCCACACCCGGGCACTCCTCCGGGCACACCTCCGGGCACGACCGAACCCGAAGAACACGGTGCCGAGGCCCCGTTCTGGAACCGGCCGTGGTTCGTTCCGGTGGTGGCGACCACGGTGGCCGTGCTGATCCTGGCGCCGTTTGCCGGGTCGCTGTTTGAACGCAGTCCACCGCCCGAGGGGCATACCGTCGAACTGCCGCTGCCACGGACCGCGCCACCCGGCGCAGCCCCACGGGCCGACGTCGAGCCGGACGGCCGCCCCGCTGTGGGCGACTCCGAGCTCGTGACCGTCCCCTTCGACCCCCGCGCACCGGCGCCAACCGCTCCCGCCGAAGCCGCTCCAGAGGTCGCAACGGCACCGGCCGCACCGCCCCCCGCACCGCCGGCCGCGGCCCCGTCGCTATCCGAACCGCCGCCACGCCCGGCGGACACCCCAGCGCGAACGCCGGCCGATGCCCCGACACCGGCCGAAGCCCCGCTCCCGACGCCATCCACAGAACCCAGCGTTGCACCGCCAGCGACCTCCGCCCCGCAGGCACAAGCGCCCGTCGAGACGGCGCCGGCACCAATCGAAGCGGCCCCCGCAGCACCAGCGCCGACACCGGCCGCCCCGAGCACCACGGCCACACCCGCCGAACCCACGGGAACCCTGGCAGCCGATCGGCGCTGGTTGAGCGGGCAAAACCCCAGCCACACCACCATCCAGCTGATTGCCGCGCCGAACCTGACCTCGGCTCAAGACTATGCGACCCGCCATGCGCTGGGCGGCGTTCGTTACATCGAAACCCGCTCCGGCGGACGCGACTTCGTGGTCATCCTGGCCGGCAGCTTCGCCACCCGGGCCGCCGCCGAGGCGGCCGCGGGCGACCTGCCCGAGGCGGTGCGCGCGAACGAGCCGTGGCTGCGTTCCATCGGCTCGGTGCAGGGCATTCAGCGCTGAGCCCGGCCGGATTCCGGTTCTTGCGGGGCCGCCGAGCCCTGCCAGGCCCGAAAAGGCGACCTGGGTTCTGCCGCCACCCCGGCAGACGTGCGATCATCACCCCCGACGCAACCGGCCCCCGACGGCCATCCACAGGCAGCCATGGCCGGACGCATTCCACAGCCGTTCATCGACGATCTGCTCGAACGCACCGATCTGGTCGAGTTGATCCAGCGGTCCGTGCCCCTGAAGAAGACCGGCAGCGAATTCTCCGCCTGCTGCCCCTTCCACGCCGAGAACACCCCCTCGTTCTTCGTGTCACCGCAAAAACAGTTCTACCACTGCTTCGGCTGCGGCGCGCACGGCACCGCCGTCAGCTTTTTGATGGAACACGAGAACCTGAGCTTTCCCGAGGCCATCGAACAACTCGCCGAATGGGCGGGGCTCGAGGTCCCGCGCGAAGCCGGCACCGTCGAGGCCGAACCGACCGGGCACCTGCTCGCGGCGCTGGAGGCCGCCGCACGGTTCTACGTCGAGCAGCTGAAACAGACCCCTGCGGCGATCGACTACCTGAAGGGCCGCGGCATCCACGGCAGCACGGCGCGCGATTTTGCGATCGGCTGGGCACCGGCGGGCCGGGATACCCTGGTGCGCGCGCTGCGCGAACGCTTCGACCACCAGACGCTGATCGACGCCGGGCTGGCCACCCGCCGCGATGACGGCGGCCTGCGCGACCGGTTTCGCGCCCGGATCCTGTTTCCGATCCGCGACCGGCGCGGGCACACCGTCGGCTTCGGCGGTCGCCTGATCGAACCCGGCGAGCCCAAGTACCTGAACAGCCCCGAATCCAGCGTCTTCCACAAAAGCCAGATTCTCTACGGGCTGTACGAGGCCCGGCGCGCCGAAACCCGGCTGGACGAACTGATCGTCACCGAGGGCTACATGGACGTGGTCGGCCTGGCGCAGGCCGGCTTTCGACGGGCGGTGGCCTGCATGGGCACCGCGCTGACCCGCACCCACCTGGACCTGCTGTTTCGCCAGGTATCGACGGTAGTGCTGTGCTTCGACGGCGATACGGCCGGCCGGCGCGCCGCCTGGCGTGCGGTGGAGCAGGCGCTGCCGGTGGTCCAGGGCATGCGCGAAGTTCGGGTGTTGTTCCTGCCTGAAGGCGACGATCCGGACAGCCTGGTGCGCCGGGACGGGCTGGAGGGGTGGCAGCAGCGCCTGCGCGGGGCCTCCGTGCTGTCGGAAACCTTCCTGCGACTGCTGGCCGAACGCTATCCGCTCACGACCGCCGAGGGCCGCAGCCAGTGCGCCCATGCCGCGGTCAAATTGATCGGCACGGTGACCGACCCGCTGTTTCGGGGGCAACTCTGCGAGTTGGTGGCGGAGCAGACGCAGAGCGCGCGCAGCCAGATCGAAGCCCTGTTGCAGGTGTCCGATGTCATCGCGCCGATCCGCTCCACCGCAACGCCCGAGGCCCCGGCCGAGCGCACCCCGCCCCCGGGACGGGCCCGCGGGCCGAGCCAGCTCTGGGCGGCGCTGCTGGCGCGGGTCCTACAGGATCCGCAGGCCCCCTG
>PWGH01000112.1 GCA_003555285.1 Thioalkalivibrio sp. | reverse complement strand
CACCAGGTCGTCGTTGCGTCCACTGGGCCGGCGCGCGGGACGGCCCGGAAGCGAGGCATTCGGCCGCCTCCGGTGTGTCGTTGCAGGATCAGCCCGCCAGTCGCCGGCGATCCAGTCGTAAATCAGTTGCCGTTCGAAGCGACTGAAGACCCCGGACATCGGCGCCTTCGGCGTCTCCAGGAGTTGCCACAGTCGGCTCCGCTCCGGGTCGTGGTGGCGTTGGATCCAGCCTGCGCGCGTCAGCGCCTCGAGGAACTGCGGCACGCGCCCGGGCACGCGCAGCCAATCGTTCACGGTCTGTCCGTCGATGCGACAGAAATCCGAATGGAGGTTGCAACCAAAGCGACTCTTGCGTTCGAGCATCGCGATCGTTTCACGTTCCAGATCAAAGGCACCGAGAATGGCCTCGGCGTTGGTGCCAAGCTGGTTCAGCTTGTAGCCGGCGCGGATACGGGCGTCGAAGGCGCCGCTGTCGTCCAGCGTGGGCTGCATCTGCAGCACCGCCTGTGCGGCCCGGTACGCATGGCCGGTACTGGCGTTATCGGTGGTCACATGCAGCAAAAAGTAGTACGGATCGATGCCGAGTTCCTGCAATTCATAGGCGGTGATCAGCAGGTGCAGGGGCGGCTGTTCGTAGCCGAGGTTATACCCGATCACCTCGGGCAGGAACGCGGGCGCGTGTTCGCCGAGCGCCAATTGCAACGCGCCTTGCGCATAGTCGGCGTCGTCCAAATGGTCGTAGCCATCGCATTCGTGCGTGGCCATCAGGGCGCGGTAGAGGGCGACATGGTTTTTCTGCGCATCGCCATGCCCGATTTCATCGAGATAGGTCTGCAGCAGGGGGTGGAGGCGATCGTCGTCCCATCGGTGCAGCAGGCCGTAGAGCCAGGCCCCGTCGACGAGTTTGGTCGGGGCAATCCGGTTCAGGTACCACAAGGCATGGGCGCGGCCCGTGAAGTAGCGTCGGGGTGCACCGGCGTGCCGCGCCGCCAGGTACTGCGCATACCGCTCCCCCGTCCTCAGGGCCTCGGCGGTCGTCCACCGGGGCAGGTCCACGAGGTGTTCGGGCAGATCGTCCGGCAGGTGGGCGGCCTGATCGATCCGGCGCAAGAGGAAGGCCCGGCTGCGATCGCGAACATCGGGTGACGCCGGATCGTTCAGGAGGGCGTGGTACAGATCGCGTGCCGGGCCACGGGGATCGGCGGTGCCCGCCGCACCCTCGAGCGGGGAGGCGGGTGTGGATGGGGTTCTCAGCCGCTCGATCTTCGACATCCAGCTTCTCCTGTCCCCAGGCGCAGGGGCTTTGGTTCTAACCACAGGGGATCTGATCGAACCGTCCTCCCACAGTCCGACCGCGTCACTTTCCATCGAACCGCACTTGACCACGAGCAGCAAGACGGACGAATACGCCGGCGAACATCCCGGAGCGCCCCCGGGCACCCGTGCGAGTTGCCGCGCCTGCCGGGAAATGCTGCCGCTGCTGCGCGTCGCCGGCGTCAGTCCTCGGGGGCGGTGGCCTCCGACCCCGCGGAAGGGGGCAGGGTGACCGGTGCCAACGGGGTCACCGCCGGTCCGTACAGCACCGCTCCGGTGGCGGTGAAGCGCGAGCCGTGGCAGGCGCAGTCCCAGGTGCGATCGACCGCGTTCCAGCCCAGCACGCAGCCCAGGTGCGTGCACAGCGCCGAAACGGCGGTGAGGTTCCCGGCGTCGTCGCACGAAACCGCCACCTGCTGCCCCTCGTGTTTGATGATTCCGGCCTCGCCGGGTTGGATCTCGTGCAACGGCTGAACCTTTGCACGCAGGCCGCGATCCTTCAGCATCTGGAAGCCGGCCTGCGCGTTCTCGAGGAGGAAGGTCGGCGCGCTCTTGAGCGGGCGCCGCCGCGCATCGAAGGCGGCCGCCAGCGGATGGTCCTCGCCCGGAGCCGCCTCGGCTCGAACGATGCGCTCGAGGACCCGCGCCGCCACCACGCCATTGCTGATACCCCAGGCATTGAAGCCGGTGGCGACCAGGAGCCGCGGGGTCTTGTTCGTCGCCGGGCCCACGAAGGGCAGTCCGTCCATGGGCTTGAAATCCTCGTTGGTCCAGCGGTAGTCGCTGGTCGGGATCGCAAAGCTGTCGACGAGAAAACGCTCGAGCGCGGCGAAGGCCCGCGCCTGGGCCTTGGCGTCGCCCGGTCGGTAGCCCTCGCCGGTGACGACGACATGATCGACACCCCCGACCCGGGCACGGCGAAAGGAGCGGGTCGGTTTCCCCGCGCTGATGTACATGCCTTCCGGGATGCCCGCACCATTGGTCCGGGCAGCGATGACCGGGTGGGCATGGGGATAGGCCTTGGCGAAGAAATTGCCATCACCCACCACCGGTAGCTGGGTGGCGACGATCACCCAATTGGCACGAATGGTGTGCGCGGACGTTTTCAGGACACAGGGCGTCCCGTGCTCGATCTCGACGACCCGGGTTTGCTCGTGAACCGCGGCGCGCCCCTGCAGATCGCCCGCCAGATCCCGAAGAAAGGTGCAGGGATTGATCTGCGCCTGCTGCGAGAAGCGCAGCACGCCATGGTTCTTCACCCCGATGGCGATATCCGCGAGAAAATCGGCCGGCAGCCCGAGACGGCGAGCGACCTCGGCCTCCTCCCGCAGGTGATCGGCCGCATCGGGCGTATCGGCATACACATGGGCATCGACCCGCTCGGCCTTGCCGCCGGCACGCTCCACGATCCAGGTAACCGCCTCCTGATTGGCCTGGGCGTAGGCCCGGGCCTCGTCTTCGCCGAGGTCCGCGACGAGTCGGCGGTAGATCGCGCCGTGCTGGGAGGTCACCTTGGCGGTGGAGCGCCCGGTGGCCTGATGGCCGATGCGCGCGCCTTCGAAGACCGCGACCCGGTGGCTCCCCGCGAGCGCCTGCGCGGCGGCGAGCCCGACCATGCCGCCACCGACGACGGCCACATCGACCTCGATATCGTGCGTCAACGGGGCCAATTTCTGCGTGCCGTCGTCGTCTTGCGTCCACAACACCTGGTCCTTCATGGCATCACCTCCGGGGAATGAGCGACCGGAATCGGGATGGGCGAACCAACTACGGGGCAAAGGCCAGGGTCGAGAGCAGCGCGAGGTCCGGGCGCCGGGAATCCAGACGCGTGTGCTGCACCACGACCGGAACACTCGAGCGAAGGATGCTGGAGAAGTCGGTATCCCGGGGGATCGCGGCGGGATCGTCGAGGTCGTTGAACCGCAGGTGCGTGCTGCGTTCCCCGGCCAGGGTGACCCGGTAGGGCCCGACGGGATCCCGATCGGTGAAATAAATCGTGATCTCGATCCGTGCCTCTTCCTTGTTGGGATTCAGGATGCAGGCGGTTTCGTGGCTGATGAATTTGCGATCCTTGGTCTCGTCATCCGCGGGGATGAAGCCTTCCGCGATGACCCACAGGGTTTTTCCGATCGATTCCATGGGGTGGGCTCCTTTGAGAAGCTTCCGAATACCCTGGATAACGGTGCTATGGGCGATAACCGGCTTATGGACGGGGCGGCGTTACGGAATTCGGAACTCGAGGCCGAGCGTGGTGCCGTCGAAGTCATTGCGAAACTGTTGCTCGGCCCGAAGGTACAGCGTCGGCAACAAGCGCAAACTGCCGCCCAGCGCGTAGTGGGTGCCACTGGTGTCGCCCCACTCGTAGCCGACGCGCGCGTGCAGGTCGACCGCCGGCAGCGTCGTCAGCGTGCCGTGGAGCGCGACATCGTTGTTGCGGATGCGATCGGTGCCGGCGTCGTCGCGCTGGTAGGTTCCGGTCCGGGTGTGGCCGGCCTCCACACCCAGGCGGAACAGGGCTGGAACCCGCGCAACGCCGACGCCGGCGTAGATCCGCTGGCCGTAGCGCGTGTCGCGTTGCCGCTCGTCGAATTCGGTGTAAAGGCCGGCAATGCCGCCGTAGAACCCCCCGATCCCGGGGATGAGGCCGTCGGCGTTCGCGTTCACCGAAGCCGCCGCGAGGCTCAGGCCGAGGAGGATGCCAGACAGCAGGGGTCGTCTTCGCTGGATGGGCGCCATGCGGAGTCTCCTTGCGCGTGGTCACGACGGGAGCCCGGATCCTCGGATCAGGAATCCAGGTCATGCGCATCACGGTGCTTGGGATATCGCGCTGCAATGGGGCGACCTGATTATTTCACCCTTGAGGCTGCGGCCTCCAGCAGAAGACCTGGAAAAGGCGAGGTCGTTCACACACGAAGGCCGATCGGGGTCCCCTCACGCGACGGCCCTGCGGCGTGCCTCGACAGGGGGGGGATCGCGGTCTGCCGAGCACGCGGGGCCGGTGGCGCCAGGCCCAATGTGTCGGGTGCACCAAAAGGCCGATGCGCCCCGGGGGGGGCGTCACCAACTCTTGTATGGCAGGAATTTCCCGTTCCAGGTCACCTTCACCCGATCGCCCTTGGGGTCCGGGATCTTCTCGATGTCCATCGTGAAGTCGATGGCGCTCATGATGCCGTCGCCGAACTTCTCGTGGATGATCTCCTTCATCGTCTCGCCGTAGACGTTCACCGCCTCGTAGAAGCGATAGATCAGCGGGTCGGTGGGGACGCTCTGATCCCAGTGCTTGTACGGGAAGGCCTGCAACGCCTCGCTGATCTCGGGTCCGAGCCCGAGAAAGGTGCTGAGGCCCTCGGCGGCGCCCGCGTCGAGGTGGTTCATGCCGAGGCAGGCCGAGGTGACGTAGACCTCGTGCAGGCCGGCGGCCTCGGCGATCGCGGCCCAGGTCGTCCCCTTGGCGAGCTTCGCCTGGATGATAGTTTCGGTCATTTCCAGCTTGTTCAACATGCAAGGCTCCCTTCAATGGATGGCGGGGTGATCGAATGGATTATCGGGCGTGCAGCGCGGCCGGCCGTGGCGGCCACGGGTCGGTCTTGACCGGATTCACGATCTTCGGGCTGTGCCGGATCTCGGTGTCGCGGGCCGCGATCGACAGGGTCTTCGCGCGGCGGACCAGAAATTCCACCAGATGGTTGCGGATCGGGTAATAGGCACTTTGCTCGTGCAGCGTGGCGCGCTCGCGGGGGCGGGGAATGTCGATGAGCACCGATTCGGCGACCCGCGCGTTGGGGCCGTTGGTCATCAACAGCACCCGGTCGGCGAGCAGCACCGCTTCGTCGACGTCGTGGGTGATCATGAACACCGTCTGGTGGGTCCGCGCCCAGATCTTCAGCAGTTCCTCCTGGATCACGCCGCGGGTGAGGGCGTCGAGCGCGCCGAAGGGCTCGTCCATCAGCAACAGCTTGGGTTCGATGGCAAAGGCGCGGGCGATCCCGACGCGCTGGCGCATGCCGCCCGAGAGTTGCGCGGGCTTGCGGTCGAGCACGCTTTCCAGCCCGACCATCTCCAGGTAGCGGACGCTGTGTTCGCGGATCTGGGCGCGGCTCCAGGACGGCCAGCGGGCCCGGACCGCGAAGGTCACGTTGTGGAGCGTCGACAGCCAGGGCAGCAGGCTGTGGTTCTGGAAGATCACGCCCTGATCGAGGCTCGGCCCCTCGATCACCTTGCCGTCCATGATCACGTGGCCGGCGCTGGCGTGGTCGAGCCCGGCGAGGACGTTCAGGATGGTCGACTTGCCACAGCCCGAGTGGCCGATGATGCAGACGAACTCGCCCTTCTCGATCGAGAAGTTCACGCCCTCGAAGACGGTGGTCGGGATCTTGCTGCCCGGCTGCGGGAAGGTTCGGGCCAGATCCTCGATCTGCAGGTAATGTGCGGTCATGAAGGTCCCCCTCAGTCCTGGTAGCGCACGAAGCGCGAGGCCTGGACCAGTACCCCGTCGAGCAGCATGCCGACGATGCCGATCATCAGGATGGCGAAGATCACGCTTGCGAGATCCAGGTTGTTCCACTCGTTCCAGACGTAGTAGCCGATGCCGGTGCCGCCGACCAGCATCTCGGCGGCGACGATCACCAGCCAGGCGATGCCGACCGAGATGCGCATGCCGGTCAGGATCGTCGGTGCGGCGGCCGGAAGGATCACCGTGAACGCCGTGCGCAGCTTCGAGAGTTCGAGCGTGCGCGCGACGTTCAGCCAATCGTTGCGCACGGCGGCGACGCCGAACGCGGTGTTGATCAGCATCGGCCAGATCGAGCAGATGAAGATCACGAAGATCGCCGAGGTGTTCGAGTCCTTGATGATGAACAGCGCAAGCGGCATCCAGGCCAATGGCGAGATCGGTTTCAGGACCTGGATGTAGGGATCGAAAGCCTTGTTCAGCACCGGCGACATGCCGATCACGAAGCCCAGCGGGATCGCGATCACTACCGCGAGCCCGAAGCCGGCCAGCACCCGCCCGACCGAATAGAGCAGCTGCAGGCCGATGCCCTTGTCGTTCGGACCGGCATCGTAGAACGGCTGGCTCAGCTCGCTGATGGCATGGCTGATGACCTGCGAGGGCGCGGGGATGCCGGAGGTCTGCGCACCGATGCCCATCATCAGCTCGTATTCGGTCAGTTCCTGGGTGCCGCCGACCAGGGCCTGGGGTGCGGTGGCCATCTGCCACAACCCCAGAACCACGATCAGAAAGCTGATCGAGATGATCGCCGCCCGCAGGTTCAGGTTACTGAGCACCTCAGGCCCTCCCGATCGCGAAGCTCTTGGCGTAGGTGTCGGGATCGGTGTAATCGAACACCTTGCCCATGATGTTGAAGTTCTTGGCCGTTCGCGTTGGCGCTTCAAAGCCGAGTTCGCGCATCACGTCGCCGCATTCGGTGGCCAGATACACCTGTTCGGCGATCTGGGCGTAGTTCACGTCGCCCTCGATGTAGCCCCAGCGCTTCATCTGCGTCAGGATCCAGATCGCCATCGAATGCCAGGGGAAGGGGTCGAAGTCGATCCGATCCGGCACGTCCTGGATGTTGCCCAGGCCGTCGGCGTAACGCCCGGTCAGTACCTGCTGCACCACCTGCACCGGTTGGTTCAGGTAGGCCCGGGGCGAGATGGCCTCGGCGATCTCCACCCGGTTGGCGGTATCGGAGGAGTACTGCGTCGCCTCGACCAAGGCCCGCAGCAAGGCCCCGAAAGTGTTCGGATTCTCGTCGGCGAAGGCGCGCGAGCAGGCGAAGGCGCAGCAGGGGTGGCCGTCCCAGATGTCCTTGGTCAGCATGTGAATGAAGCCGATCTGCTCCCAGACCGCGCGTTGATTGAAGGGGTCCGGCGCGAGATAGCCGTCGACGTTCTCGGCGCGCAGGTTGGCGACCATCTCGGGCGGCGGCACCACGCGGATCTGGATGTCGGTATCGGGGTCCAGGCCGTGTTCGGCGACGTAGTAGCGCAATAGAAAGTTGTGCATCGAGTACTCGAAGGGCACCGCGAAGCGAAAGCCCTTCCAGTCCTTCGGATTGCGCTTGTCCTTGTGCTTGTTGTGCAGGGTGATCGCCTGCCCGTTGATGTTCTCGACCGCCGGCATGATGAAGGGCGCGGCGGTCGATCCGGCGCCCATGCTGATCGCGAGCGGCATCGGCGAGAGCATGTGCGCGGCGTCGTACTGGCCGCTCAGCGACATGTCGCGGGCGACCGCCCAGCCGGCGGTCTTGATCACGTCGACATCGAGCCCGTAGCGCTCGTAGAAGCCCATCGGGTGGGCCATGATGATCGGGGTGGCGCAGGTGATCGGCACGAAGCCGATGCGCAGTTTGGTCTTTTCCAGCGGCCCGAGGCTGTCCTTGGCGGCCGCCTTCACCTTGTCCAGCGGCAGCACGCTGGCGAGTGCCGCAGCGATCGTGCCGCCGCCGAGCAGTTTCAGGAATCGCCGGCGATCGATCTCGTTGTGACCGAACATCGCGCGAACGATTGCGCTTTCGACCGCGCGATCCATCGCTGCGTCCGCATCCATGGCCGGTTCGGCGGTGCGCGGCATGCCGACCTGAGTCTGTGCGATCGGGCCCTGGGGCTCCCGGTCGTGCGGATGGTGGTGGGTATCGAAGCAGCCGCAGTGGCCGGGACCGTCATGCCCGTGCTGGCAGCTGCGGCCGTGACGCAGGTCGGTGTCGGCGTTGAAAGGATCGCTCAGGCTCTTGGTCGGCATCGTGGGATCTCCCGGGTGGTCGTCATCCCAGACTCAGCACAAGCCATGCCAAGCCATGAAATCAGCGTCGCGCTGGGGTGTTTCGGCCCTTGCCTCGGGTCCGCCATCGGCCACCGAAAGGCTCCGGGCGCCGGATTGGTGCACCTTGACGTCAATGCGCACCATTTTGTCGCTTCGATCGTCCGGATCCCCCGGACCGTGTAGGAGGCGAGCCCCCTCGGCGACGCGGCCTCTCCCAAAACCGGTCGCCCAGAGGGCTGGCCTCCTACAGAACACGCCCCGCCGTCCCTGTAGGAGGCGAGTCCCCTCGGCGACCTCCGGCGCTCGGTTGGATCAGGCGTCGGATACCAACCCGAGCTTTTTCAGGCGATAACGAAGCTGCCGAGGCGTCAGGCCGAGGCTGAGCGCGGCACGGGTCTTGTTGCCGCCGCAATGGCGGATGGCCCCGATCAGGCGTTCGCCCTCGCTGGAGTGCACGCGCCGGTAGGGCCGGATGCTGGTGTCGTGGCCGGCGGCCCTGCTCCCTTCGAAGCCGGTTTCGAAGCGAGTTTCGAGGACGGTTCCGGCAGCCGGAAACGCCTTCGGGATCTTCGGCGGCGCGCTGACGCGGGATTCGTCCTGGAGGATGCCTTCGATGAGGGCGACATCGATCTGGCCGGTCCCGCACAGCAGCACCGAGCGCTCGAGGACGTTCTCCAGTTGTCGGATGTTGCCGGGCCAGTCGAAGGCCTCGAGCCGTTCCATCACGCCCTCGCGCAGGACGACGTTCCAGCCGTGCCGGTGGTTGAATTGGTCCAAAAAGTGGCGCGTGAGCAGGCGCACGTCGCCGGCGCGGTCGCGCAGCGAAGGCATGTACAGCGGAATCACGTTCAGGCGATAGAACAGATCCAGCCGAAATTCGCCCTGACTCACCGCCTGCTGCAGGTTCTTGTGGGTGGCCGCGATCACGCGCAGATCCACCGGGATTTCCCGGGCACCACCGATCGGCTGGACCACGCGTTCCTGGAGCACGCGCAGGATCTTCGATTGCAGGGCAGGGGGCATGTCGCCGATCTCGTCCAGGAACAGCGTGCCGCCGCTCGCCATCAGGATCTTGCCGGCCTTGGCTCCGGTGGCACCGGTGAAGCTGCCCTTCTCATGCCCGAAGAGCTCCGACTCCAGAAGATCCGGCGGAATTGCGGCGCAATTCAGGGAGATGAAGGGCCGGTCGTGGCGCTGGCTGATCTGGTGGATCATGCGCGCGATCTTTTCCTTGCCGGTCCCCGAGTCGCCGGTGATCAAGACCGTCGCCTGGGTGTCCGCGATCCGGTGCACCTGCTTCAGCACGTGCTGCAGCGCGGCGCTCTCCCCGAGCAGCCCGTATTTCGCGCCCTGGGTGTCGAGCGCGCGCTTCAGGTACCGGTTCTCGGAAACCAGTTCCGCCGTGCTCTCGGCGATCAGTCGGTTGATGTGCAGGATCTGCCCGAGCATCGCCGCGACCACGCGCAGCACGTTCAGGTCGTCCTTGAAGGCCCGGGTCCGGCGGCGGAGACGGTGCACGGCCAGCACGCCGACGGTGTCCTCGTCCTGCACGATCGGCACGGCGATGTAGGCCACGGTTTCCTGCGGCAGGATGGCGCGATCGACTGCCCGGGCCAGGTACTCGGACTCGTTGTCGATGTCCTGGATCAGCGCGATCTGGCCGGTTTGCAGAACCCGACCGGTCACGCCCTCGCCGAGGTTGTAGGCGCCCCGGGTGCGTTCGTCCGCCGTCAGCCCGTAGGCGTGGCGGATCCGCAGCTGCCCGGATTCCGGGTCCGGCAACAGCACCCGGCCGCGGTTCAGGCCCAGCAGTTGTGAGAGCAGGCCGAGGATGCGGTAGATCGCCGCGTCCGGGTCGCGGGATCGGCCGATAAGCTTCGCCGCCTCGAGCAGGAGGGTGATCTCCTGCTCGAGCGTGGCGCCATCGGCGGGGCGAGGTTCTGGCGGAGAAATTGGCATGTTGCCGAAGACCTATGCACGAACCCTGCCAGGAAGAAAGTCGTCTTTGGCGACGAAGGGGCGTCATCGTGGGCATCAATGACGCCAAAATGGGGCGTTGCGGCCGATGCTGCCTCACCCTGGTGCAGCCGTATGCGACCCGGGGCTTGCGCGCCAGCGTTCATGCACACGAACGCATGAACGCTGGCATCGACACCGGGGTCTGGCCCGCTCAGCGGGCAGGCGATCATTCCTCCCGGTAGCTGCTGCGCTTGATCAGCCGGACGCAGACAGCGTCGAGCAGGTAGCCGATCATGCCGATCACCAACACGATCGCGGCCAGCTTGTCGTATTCGAGGGTGTCGCGGGCGTCGTTGATCGCATAGCCGAGGCCCGAGGTCACCCCCAGGTATTCGGCCGGGACCAGGACGATCCAGGCCACCCCCACGGCCAGCCGAATCCCGGCGAAGACGTCCTGGGCAATCGCCGGCAGGATCACATGGCGCAGGGTGTGGTAGGGGCCGGCGCCCAGGTTGCGCCCGACCTTGAACCACATCGGATCGATGCGCTGCACGCCGTGGGCGGTGGCGTAGGTGATTGGCCAGACGGCCGCGACCGCAATCAGAAAGACGATCGCGGCATCCCAGGTCGCAAAGGCCAGCACGGCGATCGGCATCCAGGCGAGCGGGCTGATCATGCGCAGGAACTGGAAGGGGACGTGGGTGAGTTGGCGCAACTGCAGGAAGTAGCCGATGCCGACCCCCAGCGGCACGCCGATCGCGATGCCCCAGAACAGCCCCAGGCCCACCCGTTTCAGGCTCGATTCGATGGGCGACCAGACCGCCCCGGTGCTCAGCAGTTCCCAGAACGCGGTCAGCGTCGGTCCGGGTGCGAAGCTTGCGAAGGCGAGAGTGTCGGGGTTGGTGGCGATGGCCCGCCCACCCCACCACCAGAGCGCCATCAGGATCGCGATGCCGAGCACCGGATACTGCAGCCCCTGGCGCAGGCGATTGAGGCCGTGCGCGAGCGCCCACGTCAGCTCCCGGCCCGTGTATTGCGGTAGCCTGAGCGTGGCGGTGCGGTTCATAGGACGACCACCTCCTCACGGACGTACGGCGAATCCAGGTCGACGCCGGGCGCGGTCTTCCAGGCCGGGTACTTGTCCATCGCAGCCTTGACCACGTCGTAGTTGACCAGGTCGTCGGCGACGAAGTCGGGGTCCAGTCCGGCGAGGAAGGTCTTGTCGCCGCCGACCAGGGTTTCGTTCATCGCCCCCACCAGCATCCTGGTGGCCGAGGGGTAGGGCCAGGGTGAGAAGTCGATGCGGCCGTTGCCCCACTCGGGGTGGCGGACCGCGCCGGAGGCCGCGTACTCGGGCAGGTCGTAGGCGGTCATCGCCCGCTCGACCACGTTCGCCGGCATGGGCAGGTAGCGCTTGCCGTCGCGCGACAGCATGTGCGCGATTTCCTTCTTGTTGTCCTGGATGTGGCCCTGCGCCCGCACCACGGCGTTCATCACCTTCTGGGTCCATTCCGGCTGGCGCTCGGTCAGGGTCTCGTTCATGCACACCACGCAGCAGGGATGGTTCTTCCAGATGTCGCCGGTGAAGCGCAGCAGCTTGCCCTGGGCCAGCAACTCGCCGGCGGCATTGAAGGGTTCAGCGACGATGTAGGCGTCGATCGAGCGCGCGGCCAGCGCCGGGGGCATGTCCGGCGGCGGCATGATCATCAGATTGACCTCGTTGGCCTCCAGGCGGCTGCCCTGGTCCTTGATCACCGGAACCAGGCCGGCATCGCGCAGCGCCATCTGCAGCACCACGTTGTGCATCGAGTACCAGAACGGCACGGCGACGCTCTTGCCGCCGAGGTCCGAGAATTCCTTCACCTCGACATGGCGCCCGGTGACCACGGCGGAGCCGTTGATGTGCGCCCAGGACATGATCTTGACCGGAAAGCCGTTCTGGTAGCGCATCCACAGCGGGATCGGCTTCAACAGGTGGACCAGGTTGAAGCGGTTGGCGGTGAAGCCCTCGATCAGCGGCGACCAGCCCCGGATCAGCGTCGGCGCCGCGGCCTCGAGGCCCTCGTCCTCGAAATAGCCCTCGGCATGGGCGCCCAGGAGCGCGGCTGCATCGGTGATCGGGATGTAGCCGATCTTGACCACGCCGTCGAAGGTCTCGGGGGTCTGGGCGAGCAGGCTGCCCGGGCCGGTCAGGGCCGCACCGGCCATGCCGGCGACGGCGGCGCTGCGCAGAAAACCACGCCGGGACAGGGTGGAGCCGAGCAGGGTGTCGATTTCGCGGTCCTGGTCGTGGTGGTCACAGTTGCACATGGGAATTCCTCACTGAATTGGGAAAATCGCGATTGGGGATGGGGAGCGGAATGGCATCGGGAAACGGAATCGGAAAAGGGCCAGCGGGCAATGGGCGCGGTCAGGCGGCACGGGCCGCCGGATCCCGGGACGGGGTCTCGTCGCTCACCGGCGCCGGGGTCGGGGGCGCGGGATGTCGGGTGTCGCCGAAATAGCGCATCAACTCGGCCTTGTGATCGACGAAGGCATGGCTGGTGCGATCGCGGGGGCAGGGCATCGGCACGGTCAGCGTGCTGGCGATGCGTCCGGGGTTCGCGGCCATCACCAGCACCCGATCGGCCATCACCACCGCCTCCTCGATGTCGTGGGTGACCAGGACCAGGGTCAGCCCGCGCTCGCGGACCAGGCGATTGACCTCGTCCTGCAGGTTTGCCCGCGTGAAGGCATCGAGCGCCGAGAAGGGCTCGTCGAGCAACAGGACCTCGGGGTCCGTCGCCAGGCTGCGGGCCAGCGCCACCCGCTGTTGCTGGCCGCCGGACAGCGCCTGGACGTTGGTGTGGGCCTTGTCCGCAAGCCCGACGGTTTCCAGCAGCCGATCGACGCGCTCAGGGATCAGCTTGCGCTGACCCTGGAAGATCAGGCCCAGCGAGGCGTTTTCGCGCACGGTCATCCAGGGGTAGAGCGAGGGCTTCTGAAACATCATGTTCCAGCGCGGGCTGGGGCGGGTGACCTGGTGGCCATGGATGCGCACGCAACCCTCGCTGGGGATGAGCAGGCCGGCGAGCATGTGCAACAGCGTGGACTTGCCGCAGCCGCTCTGGCCGATCAGCGCCACGGCCTCGCCGGGCTCGATGGTCATCTCGATGCCGTCCAGCGTCGGCGCGGTCTGTGCACCGTAGTAATGGGTGATGTAGTCGATGGTGATGCGTGCGCCCATGGGCATGCTCCCGAAAGGTGAACTGGCATCCCGGAGTTCTCCCGGGATCGAGGGGTTCCTTACAAGGGCCGTGCCAACATTGCGAATTCGCTGCCGCGATGGGCGAATGGAGGCTGCCGCAGCGCAATCGAGCGGGCGGCGATTGATCGGCAGATCGGCCTGCTGGCGCCCGCCACAGGACCCATGCAGCGATGCTCTCGGAGCGGTTCGATGGGCTGAAGAGAAGCTGGAGAAGGGCTGGCGAGGGGCAGACCGACGGCGCAGGGCCCGGACTGGCCGGTGTTCGATGCGACCAATGGTCGACATTGTCGGCATTGTCACCAGATCGGTTCGTCGCCCGGCACGCCGATGGTCGATGGCACCGCGTTCCTGGCGGTTGGCACGGCTCCTGCAATGGGCCTCGTACCCCCCGGGATCCTCCCGGGTTCGAACCCGACTCACACAGGAGACACACCATGTCCGTCACCCCCGCCACCGCCACCGTTGCCATGAACACCCTGCGCCCGATCGACAAGGACGGGCTGGACGCCCTCGCCGCGAAGGGCCAGGCCAATCCCGGCAACGTGGTGACGCTGAAGGCCACCACGATTTGCGAGGGTCAGTTCCGCAACCTGACCTTCGTGCGCAACCTCGAAGCCCATGTGATCGATGAGCCGCCGCACCTGCTCGGCGAGGACACGGCCCCGAACCCCTCCGAGGCGACCCTCGCGAGTCTCGGGGCCTGCCTGTCCGTGGGCATGCACGCCAATGCGACCGCTCGCGGCATCGCGCTCACCCGGCTGGAACTCGAGCTCGAGGGGGACATCAACGTGACCGCCGTCTGGGGTGTGGGCGATCTTGACCCGGCCAAGCTCCTCGGCTTCACCGAGGTTCGGGTGAAGGTGCACCTGGAAGGGGAGGCCACCCGCGAGGAGCTGGAGGCCATCGTCGCGCACTCCAATGCCTGGTCACCGGTGGCCAACACCCTGCGCAACCCGGTGGGCGTGAGCGCCCAGCTGGCCTGAGCCCGACCGACTGTCCCCGTTCGGCTGTCCCCGTTCTGGCCGAATCCATGCTGCCAACCCCGTCCGCCTCGAGGAGAGATTCATGCTGGACATCGCCACGCCACCGCCGCCCGCTGCCGCGCCGCCGTACCCGATGGAATCCGATCAGGCCCTGCGGGCACTGACCGCGGACACCCTGGCGCCACTCACCACGCGCATCGACCGGGATGGCGTGTACCCCGAGGCCTTTCTTCGGGCCGCAGGGCAACTGGGTGCCTTCAGTCGGCACCTGCCCAGTCAGCGCGCGGACGGTCGCATGGACCTCCCCGCCGCGATCCAGGCCATGGAGACGGTTTCGGCCGAATGCATGACCACCGGATTTGCGGTCTGGTGCCAGGATGCCTGCGCCTGGTACATCGAGCATTCGGGCAGCGACACCCTGAAGCGGGAGGTCCTGCCGCGCCTGGCGCGCGGCGAGGCCCTCGGCGGCACCGCGCTCTCCAATCCGATGAAGTGGTTGGCGGGCATCGAGGATCTGAAGCTGACGGCCGAGCGAGTCCAGGGCGGGTATGTGGTCAGCGGCACCCTGCCCTGGGTGTCCAATCTCGGTCCGGATCACTACTTCGGCGCCATTTTCAAGACACGGGGTGCCGAGGCACATCCGGTGATGGCGTTGATCCATTGCGCGGATCCGGGATTTCGGCTGACCGCATGCCCGGCCTTCACGGCGCTCGAGGGTTCACGAACCTACGGGTGTCACTTCGATCAGGTCTTCGTTCCCGATGAACACGTGTTGGCCGATCCGTTGCCTGAATACCTGCAGCGGATCCGTCCGGGCTTCGTGCTGCTACAGATGGGCATGGGGCTCGGCCTGATCGACGGCTGCATCCAGGTGATGCGCACGGCCAACGAGACGCTGGCCCACGTGAACGGCTACCTGGATGACCAGGTGCTGGAACTCGAGGAGATTCTGACCGATGCGCGCCAGGCGTGTTACCACCTGGCCGAGCGGCCGATGGACAGCAGCGACGGGTTCTTCTCGGATGTGCTGCAACTGCGCCTCACCGGTTCGGAACTGGCGCTGAAGGCCTCGCAGTCGGCGATGCTGCATGCCGGGGCCCGTGGTTATCTGGCCAATGCCCCGGCCCAACGCAAGTTGCGTGAGTCCTATTTCGTGGCGATCGTGACCCCCGCGATCAAGCACGTCCGAAAGGAACTCTCGAGGCTGCATGCCAACTGAAGCGCGGGAAGGCCGGCGCATCACGACTTTGTGGCACTCGTAGCGGGTGCCCGTCTACCGTTCAGACAAGGATTTTTTCATGCTCGCAAAAAAGACCACCCTGTCCGTGGCCGCGACCATCGCGGCCCTGAAGGCCGGCATCGAGGCCCAGGGGCTTCGTCTTGTGGCCCACATCGACGGTCAGGCCAATGCCGCCAAGCTGGGGGTCACGGTGCCGGCCGACCAGATCCTCGAGGTGTTTCGCCCGGACTTTGCCATACGGGTCTGGCAGGCCTGCAAGCCGGCGGGTCTGGATATCCCGCTGCGCATCCATGTCTACGAGGATGCGGCCGGGGTGCACATTGCCTGTCGGCTGCCCACCACCGTGTTCGGCGTCTGGAACGACGCGCCGTTGCTGGCCATTGCTGAAGAACTCGATCCGCTGTTCTGCGGGATTCTCGAACACGTGCCGGAGTCCTGAACATGGCGACGTCCTCACAGCGTTTCGTGTGCTTGGTCTGCGGCTACATCTACGATGAGGCCACGGGCGACCCGGAACATGGCCTGGCCCCGGGAACGCGCTTTGCGGATATTCCGGACGACTGGATGTGTCCCGATTGTCATGTGACCAAGGCCGACTTTATCGCACTCGCCGATGTCCCAGTCCGTGCCGGTCCCGAGATGGCTGGATCCGGGCTGCGTGGACCCGGACTGGGCCGGTCTGAAGCGGGTGGGTCCGAAACGGGTGGGGCGCGCCGGCTTGGCGGCCCGGTAGCATCACGGCTGCAGGACCCGGCGCGGGACGAGGCGGTCGTGATCGTCGGCGCCGGGATGGCGGGATGGGCCGTGGCGGAAGGGCTGCGGGCACGGGATCCGGCGTGTCCGATCCGGCTGCTGGCGACCGATCACGGGGATTACTACGTGAAGCCGCAACTTTCGACCGGTTTTGCGAAGGGCCTGGATGCCCAGGCGATGATCCGGGAACCCGGTGCGATCCGGGCGCAACGCCTGGGAATCGAACTTCTGCCTTTCGTGCGCGCACTGGCCATCGACCGCACGCGTCGACGGGTGATCACGCCGCGTGGCGGCATTCCCTACGCCAGACTGGTTCTCGCCACGGGCGCGCAGCCGCGGCGCCTGCGACTGCCGGGTACCGGCTTTGCGCCGTTGATGCTGAATGACCTGCGCGATTATCGCCGGTTGAGAACCGTGCTGGCGGCCCATCCCGGGGGACACGTCGCGATCATCGGGGCGGGACTGGTGGGTTGTGAACTCGCTGAGGACCTGCGTGCCGGTGGTTTCGAGGTGACCCTGCTCGAGCAGGCGCAGCGCCCGCTGGAGCGTCTGCTCCCGGATCCCCTGAGTGCGGACCTGGCCCAGACCCTGATGGCCGGGGGGATTCGTCTGCGTTCGAATGCGCACGTGGTCGAGCGTCTGGAGGCACCGGGTACCGTGCAGCGCCTGCGGCTTGCCGATGGCGAAGTCATCGAGGCTGATGCGGTGATCGCGGCGCTGGGCATTCTCCCGCAGACGCAGCTGGCGCAGGCGGCCGGACTGGCCTGCCACATCGGTATCGGTGTGAACGACCGTTTGCAGACCGAGGATCTGCGGATCTTTGCCCTTGGCGATTGCATCGAACAGAACGGTCTTCTGCAGCCTTATGTCACGGCCTTGCGGGAGCAGGCCGAGGTGCTGTGCGCACAACTGGTCGGCGAGGATCGACGCCATCAGCCCCGGGCCGCGGTCGTGGTGGTCAAGACCCCGAGCCTGCCCCTGACGGTCTGTCCACCACCTGCGGGTGCTTCGGGACGATGGCAGAGTGTGGCGGGTGGAGCGCAAGGTCGCCACATGGAATACCGCGAGCAGGGGAGGCTGCTCGGGTTTGCGTTGTCCGGTCCCTATACGGCGCAGGCGCGTGATCTGGAGGCCGGCCTGCAGCCACCGCAACAGGCGGTGGCCTGAGGGCCGTTGGCGGCCGATTCCGGGACGTCAGTCGGCGCGATCCTTCGGGCCGATCCTTCGCGTCCATTCTTCAGGCCGGTTCTTCGGGGTGATGCCGGGTTTCAGATCTTCCCGAACGTAACTCGAAGTGGACCGGCGCAGGGCGAGCTCCGTGCCGACGATGCACAGCAGCAACCAGCCGATTCCCGCGATGAATCCGGCCACCACGTCGCTGAAGTAGTGCACCTGCAGCACCACCCGGCTGGCACCGATCAGCAGCACCAACGCGACGGTGAAGACGAGCACCGGCGATGCCCAGTGCTTGTGGCCCAGCCGCAGGAACAGGTAGGCCAACATGCCGTAGGCAATCGTCGCACCCATGGCATGGCCGCTGGGAAAGGCCCACCCGGGGGCATCGAGCACGGCCTGCGCGACCTCGGGCCGATCCCGCCGGATCAGTTCCTTGAGCAGCAGGTTCAGCAAGGCGCCGCCGGTCATCGTGACCACCCAAGCCGTTGTGGCGGTCCAATGGCGGCGTAGCAGGAGGACCAGGGTTCCCAGGGCCGCGATTACGGCCAGCGCGGGCTCGTCACCCAGACGGGTGACGGCCGTGAATACCTGCAGTGTGCGATCGGATGCATGCTGGTCCAGGGCCGCCACCAGGATCCGATCAAAGCGAACCACGTCCTCGCGTGCGGAGATGTCCTCCATGTGTGGGCCGAGCAGGGCCACGCCGGCGAGGAGCAGCGCGAGACCCAGAGCGATGTTCAGGCCCAGGTAGGCGACCAGGGAGATGCGCCGCGTCAGGAAGCGGTAGAGGCGGGGATGACGCCGGCGCACCGGGTTCGTGAGCCGTTCTCCGCCCAGCCAGCACCAACCCCAGGCCAGCCCGCCGTGGATGCGGACCCGGTAACGGCTGAACACATGCAGGATCAGGCCGAGGAGCCCGGCCACGGCCACGGCCAGCCCCAGGACCAGGCCCAGGGCATGGATGGCGAGGAATTCGGCCAGTGTCTCCATGGCGCCGTACCTTCGTTCGATGTGCCGCCAGGTGACCGGGCGGCCCTTGCCGCGACCACGACCACCGCTATGTCATCGGTGTCCTGAAACAATCCCTCGGTGGCCAGGCCGTGGGATCGACCCGGTCCGTGTTCCGACGGTGTCGGCTTTAACCGCACCTTCTCCAGCCGGGCCTTCTCCGACCGTGCCTTGAAGAGGAATGCAGATGCTGTAGCGGGTGCCTTCCTTCCCGCACACCTCCATGCGACCCTGAATTTGCGCGATCAGTTTCTCTACGATGCGCAAACCGAAGGAATCCGTCTTGGCCGGATCGAAGCCGGCCGGCACGCCGATCCCATCGTCGGCGAGCTCCAGGTGCAGGGCGTCTTCGATCTGTCGGATGGTCACCTGGATCGTGCCCGTGCGCGGTTCGGGGAAGGCGTGCTTCAGGGCATTGGTGACCAGCTCGGCCATGATCAGCCCCAGCGGACTGGCAATATCCACAGAAACGGTGATCGGATCGCAAGTACACTCCAACGCTATCGATGAAGATGCGCCGATCAGCGCCGGAACGATTCGACAGAGGTATTCGTCCAGACGCAGGGTGGTGGTGGACTCATGCGCATCGAGCTGGTCGTACATGCCGGCGATGGCCAGGACGCGTGCGTGGATCTTCCCGAGGGCAGCGGCGGTCTCGGGCGATTCCGGGACCGCGCTCATCAGGGTGATCATCGCGGAGATCAGGGAAAAGCTGTTCTTGGCGCGATGGCGCAACTCTCGCAGCAGGACACGTTCCGTCTGAATGGTACGGCGTAGGGCTTGTTCGGCGGCCTTCAGGTCGTCGACATCGGCGTGGGTGCCGAAAAACCACGTCGGGTGCCCCTGGCGGTCGCGCGACACCACCCGCCCCTTGGTCAGAATCCACTTCCAATGCCCGTTCTTGTGCTGCATGCGGAGCAGACACTCGTAGGCTTCGGTATCGCCGCCCAGGTGCCGCTCTATCGCGGCGGATCCCCGCTCCCAATCCTCCGGGTGAATCAAGGCGAAGGCAACGTCGATGGTGGCCGATTGCCATTCCTGGTGCGTATACCCGAGCATTCGGGTCCAGGAGGCATTCACCTTCAGGTCTCCGGTGCGTACATTCCACTCCCAGGTGCCGACATCGGCACTGGAGACGATGCCGGCGAGGCGATTCCGTTCTGCATGCAGCGCGAGTTCCGTGCGCTTGCGGGCGGTGATGTCCTTCGCGGAAAAGGCCGCGCCGATCACCTGTTCCTGCACAGTGATCGGATGCCCATGGATCTCGAGGTAACCGACACCGGAATCCCGCTTCACGGTGATGATCTCCACCAGGTACTCTCCGGCGAAGACATGGTCGTAGCGGTGCTGCCACTCGTCACGCCAGGCCTGCGGGATCTGCTGCAGCAGATTCTCGCCCGTGTTCACCGTCATTCCGTACCAGTCCTCGGCGGCCCGAACGAAATGGGAATTGGCATACAGCAGTGCATGCGATCGATCGATGGCCCAGATCAGGTCCGTGTTGCTTTCGAGCACGGCCACCAGGGTGGCTGCACTCTGGTGAATCTGGCGTTGCTGTTCGCGCACCCGTTGGCGTTCGGCAAACAGCTGCAAGGCCATCTTGATCGAGGCATTCAGGACCGTGATGCCGGCATTCTTGAGTACATAGCCATACGAGATGACGTGCTCGGTGCGTTCGACCATCTCGGGTTGAGAGTGGATGGAGAGAAACACGATCGGTAGATCGTGTTCGTTCAGGATCGATGCCGCGGCATCGATCCCGTCCCGATCCGTACCCAGGTTTACATCCATCAGGATCAAGTCGATCTCCGGATGGGCCCGGCACAAGCTTATGGCCGTGGCCTCCGAATGGGCGACCAGTACCGCGTAGCCGCAGCGCTCCAGTGCGTCCTTTTCGACCGTGGCTACAATGAACTGGTCCTCGACCAGCAGCAGGGTCCTTCCCGTCATCTGGCACTCCTTGAAGTCATGGTCTTCACGCGGCAACACTGCTGCGCGAGGCGTGGTCTGGTTCTGGGAGATCGAATGCCCAGGCGTGTTGCGCTGGGGTTCCTGGCTCGGTTCAATGACGGACTATTGCGTGTTTGAAAGACGTGTCGGTGGGCTTCGGTGGCCCGGCGGCCTCTTCATAGGGGATCTCGATGTTGTATCGGGTTCCGGCGTCGGCACACACACTGAGGGTGCCGTGCAGCTGGTTCAGGAGGTTCCGCACGAGGCGTAGGCCCAAGGTCTTCGCCGAGTCGAGATCGAATTCCCGGGGCAGACCCACGCCGTTGTCGGCGATCTCAAGTCGAATCACACCGTCGGTTTGTGTGGTCGTGACCTCGATCATGCTCTGGCCTCGATGGGGAAAGGCATGTTTCAGGGCGTTGGTAATCAGTTCGGCGGTGATCAGGCCCAACGGCCCGGCCGTTTCCAGCGGGAGGGTAATGGGCTCGCAGGAGCAGTCCAGAGCGACATCGGAGGCCTCCACCAGCGCCAGTACCATCCGACCCAGGTACTGGTCCAGCCGTACCGGGGTGATCGGGTCGGTGTTCAGCAGGTCATGGACACCGGCGATCGACAGGATCCGGGTCCGGATCGTCTCCAGGGCCAAGGCGGTTTCGGCGGAGGCGGGCATCGCCTGCATCAGAGTCACCATCGAGGATACCAGCGAGAGACTGTTCTTCGATCGATGCCGTAATTCCCGGAGCAGGGTCCGTTCCTTTTCCACTGCCAAGTGCAGGTTTCGTTCGGTTTCCTTGAGGTCGCTGATGTCGGTGTGGGTGCCGAAGACCCATTCCGGATTGCCCTGCGCATCGCGGGAAATTACTCGGCCGTTGTCCAGAAACCAGACCCAATGACCGTGCCTGTGCCGCATGCGCAGCGCACATTCATAGACGTCGGTTTCACTGCGAAAGTGCTGTTCGAGCTTGTCAGTGATTCGGTCCAGGTCGTCCGGGTGCAGGAGTTGAAATGCGGCATCAATGGAGACCGTGGAATACTCCTGCTTCGTATAGCCCAACATCTCGGCCCAGCGTTCGTTCACCGTGACCTTGCCGGCACCGACGTCCCATTCCCAAGTGCCTACGTTGGCGCAGGATACAAGGTGTTCCAGCCGGTTCTTTTCCGTTTGCAGGGTCATTTCCGCCCGTTTATTTGAGGTGATGTCGCGGGCAAAGAAGGAGGCCCCAATGATTTGTTCACCCAGGAGAATGGGCTGTCCGATGATCTCGAAATAGGTGGTTTCGAACCCGTCGGTGAGCACCTCAACGTCCTCGAGTCGGTGTCGGTTCAGTACATGATCGAAGCGTTTCTTCCACGCCTCCTGCCGTGTCGCGGGAAGTGCTTGCAACAGATTGGTACCCGGTTTTGGGCCGCCCTCGGAAGACCTTGCCAAGGAACAAAGATGCGCCGAATTGCCATATACCAGCGTGTAGGAAAGGTCGATCGCCCAGATCGGGTCCGAATGGGTCTCGAGGATGATCGAAAGCTGGGCATGCGCCGCGCGGACGGCCTGTTCCTTCGCAAACAGACGAAAGGCCATCTTGATCGAGGCGTCCAGGACCGTGATGCCGGAATTCTTGAGCACATAGCCATAGGATGCGATCCCTTCGGTCCGCTCGACCATTTCCGGCTCGGTATGGCTGGACAGGAACACGATGGGTAGATCGCGCTTGCGCAAGATGCGCGCCGCCGCTTCGGTGCCGTCCATATCCGCACCCAGGTCGACATCCATCAGGATCAGATCGATCTCGGGATGCGCATGGAAAAGCGTGATGGCGTCGTCACCCGTATTGGCCATCAGTACCGAGTAGCCGCAGCGCTCCAGGTCCCGTTGTTCGACGGCCGCTACGAGGTACTGATCTTCCACCAGCAGTATGGTTCTGCCCTGCATCGCCATTCCCTCGGTGCGAGTCCTTGACTGGAGTATAGGATACCGGGCGGTGGCCGCCGCGATCGCTCGACTGTTCGGGTTCAGTAACCGCGGCCCGGCGAATCGCGGGCCGCGGTCACTGTACGCCCGTCGATGGCGTGGCGGACCTGTACTGCACGTCGATCAGGCCTCCTAGTGCTGTGGTGAGGGTCCCAAGACATTATGTAGGCGCAAGGGGTTCCAGTTTGTCAGGAGCGGATGCCGACCCTGCTCGAGCTCATGGTGAATGGCCTGGGAATTCTCAACTTGGCGGGCCAGGAACTCCGTCAAACCAAAGGCATCGGCGGTATTCATCGACAGAAACTTCATTCCGCAGCCGTCAGGCCCTTCATAAACGGTCCAGCCGTGTATGGTGATCGAAAAGACGTTGGTGCCACTGGTGAAAAGGTTCAGGATACAGTGCTTATTCAGGCACCCGGTAAAGTCGTGTCGTAGCAAGGCGCCATGCAGGCCAATGTTCCGTGTCTCGGTTTCCCGATATTCAATGCCGTCCAGACTCATTTGACCCAATAGTCGCAGTTGTAGCCGCGTATTCTTTCTTTTTTCCATTATCGTCTCCCCCGAAAAATCGGAGTTTCGTTACATTGTTAAATCCTAATACTGATTCCTTGGTGTGAGGTTGCATGGAATTTAGCGGTTGCCGCGATTTGAAGTCAAGTATGGAAGCGCGGGCCGAGTTCCTTCGGTGTGATGAGATCGATGCGGAAATGATGGTGCGGCGCAGCGGGTTTTGGCTGAAGCTCAGCGCTGATGATTGCGTATTGCAGAGCGCGTATTGCCTCAGGCCGTGTGGCTTGAGCCGGTGTGGATGGACGGGGGATCGGGCGAGCAGCTGGCGCCGCTGAAGGGCGGGGTCGAAGCGATTGCTCACCTCGCACCCGGCCTGCAAGAGCAAGTTCAGAGGTTCCGCGCGCGCAGGGCGCGCCGCCTGAAGCCTTAGCGCCCGGCTTGGGCCCGAACGGCGTTCAGATCCCACGCCCTCAGGAGATCGACCGCCACGTCGGGCGAATCCAGATTCTGGCCATTCACCTGGATCAGGATGCGTCCGTCGAGCAACAGCGTCGCTTCGGCACGGGAGCGATTGGCCTCCCACTTGACCATGGCGGACTCGCGTCCAATGCGCACCCGTTCGGTGTTGGCCTGGGCGCCCATGATGGCCGGATTGTTGAACAAGGCCGCCATGCCTTGAATCATCGGATTATCAATCATCAGGGTGGCTTCCATGCGGCCCTGCCCACCATCCTGGCTGTATTTGCGTTCCAGCATGGTGCCACCGCTGCCGCCAAACATCATGGCGGCACCGCCACCGCCCTGTTCCGAACTCGCTTCGGCGGCGGTCCACCCCGGGGGTGCGTCCGGAAAGGTTTCGGAAATCTGCCCGGCCACCAGCTTGCGCAAATCACTGATCGCAAACTCCAGTTCGGTGATCGCGCCGCCGTATTCGCCCTCGCGATACAGTTCAAGCCCTTGTTCGATCTGCTCCAGCACCTCGTCGGCATGCACCGCTGCCACCATGCTCGTGCCGGCGAATCCCAGCAGCAGCGAACCGATGACCATCTTGTTCACAACACCCATATTTTTGATGCTCCCGTTTTTGGTTCATGTTATAGCGTTAAGGGTTTCGGGCGGAAGCCCGGGGCCTGGCCGCTAGCTGGTGGCCGCGGCGGTCTCGTGGGCCCAGGTCACCGCTTCGAGGTAGAGCAAGCCGGTGCGGGCCTCATCCAGGCCATGGAACTGGCGGCATTCGGAGGCGCTTTCGCTCTCGAAGGCGAGGGTGCAGGCCAATGCCTCACCAATCGGGCCCTGGCCCGAGAGCAGTGCGGCCTTGATCTCGGCCGACAGCGGGATGTCCTGCAGTACGCGTTCCATTGGCAGATGAAGACTGCGTTCGAGTACCGAGAAGAGCCCCGCGGTAAAGAAGCGATCACCCGGACCCAAATCGGACGCTTCCGCAAGGCGCTGCGCCATGCGGGCGCGGACCAGGGCGATGTGCAGCAGATCGCTGCGTCCGTCCTCCAGATCGCGCAGCGTCATCACCGCGACCCAGTTGCGGATGGCATCCAGCCCCAGGTACACCAGTCCTTGGTGAAGGGTTTCGATGGGCCGGGGTAGGCCGTAGAAGGCCGAATTGATGAAGCGCAGCAGGCGGTGGCTCAGTGCGACGTCGCTTGCGATGTGCGTTTCGAGTTCCTTCAGGTCCACATCCAGCGCATACACCCGGTTCAGCAGTTGCAATACCGCCAGGCGGCTCGCCGATAGCGCCTGCCCCTGCACCACCACCGGGCGGCTCAGGTAGTAGCCCTGGAAGTAATCGAAACCGAGGTCCTGGCAGGCCCGATACTGCGCCTCGGTTTCCACCTTTTCGGCCAGTAGTTCGACATTGTGCTTGCGCAGCAGCTCCACCTGCGCACCCAGTTGTTCGGGCGTGATGCCGGTCAGGTCGATCTTCACGATCTGGACCAGGTCCAGGACCTCGGCATGATGGGCGTGGTAGACGTAGTCATCCAGCGCCAGCCGATACCCTTGCTCGATCAGCGCGCGGACGCAGCGAATGACTTCCTCATCGAACAGGATGTCCTCGAGGACCTCGAGTACCACCCGATCCTTGGGCAGGCTGAAGGCCGTGCCGTCGGTGAAAAACGAGCGGGTCAGGTTCAGGAAGGCCGGTTTGTTGCCGACCAGACGCTCCAGGCCGATGTCGACGAAGAGGGTCTGAATCAGCGCGGAGGTGGCAGCTTCGCCATCGACGAAGCGCGCCGTGTCCTCATCCCCGGCCCGGAACAAAAGCTCGTAGGCCTGAACGTGCATTTCGCGGTCGTAGATAGGCTGGCGCCCAATGAAGATCTCGGACATCGGCGGACCTTGTCGTGTGTAGCGCCAACGGCGGTAAGCCCAGAGCTTAGCAGGTCTCCAACGGCAAGAGGACCGCCTGTGGTGACGCGGTGCCTGCACAATCATCAGATCGGTAAATCCCCGTGCGATTCGACGGCAAACGGAATGCAATCGGGGAATATGAAATAGTCGCCGTCATGAACTGGAACTTCGATCATAGTTATGCGCGCCTGCCCGCGCCGTTTTTCGCCCGGGTGGAACCCGTCCCGGTCCGCGCTCCGGCGTTGGTGCTGCTGAATCGGGCGCTCGCGGTGCAATTGGGGCTTGATGCCGATGCGCTAGAGGCGCCGGAAGCGGTGCTGTGGCTGGGAGGGAATCGACGCGAGGCCGAAAGCCGACCGCTGGCGCAGGGCTATGCCGGGCATCAGTTCGGGCACTTCACCCTGCTGGGCGACGGTCGGGCGCACCTTCTGGGCGAGCACATGACGCCGGACGGCCGGCGCGTCGACCTCCAGCTCAAGGGTTCGGGGCCGACACCCTTCTCCCGCCGGGGCGACGGGCGGGCCGCTCTCGGGCCGATGCTGCGGGAATACCTGATCAGCGAGGCCCTGCACGGATTGGGGGTTCCGACTACGCGCAGTCTCGCGGTGGTCGCCACCGGGGAAGAGGTGCTGCGGGAGTCGATCCTGCCCGGGGCGGTGCTGGCCCGCGTAGCCGACAGTCATATCCGGGTCGGCACCTTCGAATACGCCGGCGCGCTCGATGCGGGCTTCGACCTGCCGGGCCATCCCGGCTCCCGAGCGAATCTTGGCGCCGATGGCGCTCCCCTGCAGGACGACCGGGCCTACATCCGGGCACTGGCCGACTACACCTTGCAGCGTCACTATCCGGACTTGATCGAGCGGCCGATGCGCTACGCCGATCTGCTCGATGCGGTCATCGACCGCCAAGCCGCGCTGATTGCGCATTGGATGCGCGTGGGCTTCATCCATGGCGTGATGAACACCGACAACATGACCCTCTCCGGCGAAACCATCGATTACGGCCCCTGTGCCTTTCTGGACGGCTACGATCCGGCGACGGTGTTCAGCTCCATCGACCGGCAGGGCCGCTACGCCTTTGGCAATCAGGCCCGGATGGCGCAGTGGAACCTCGCGCGTCTTGCCGAAACGCTGCTGCCGCTGATGGCCCAGGGCATGGGGGCGGAGGACCCGCAGGCGGCTGTGTCCGAAGCCGAGGCGGCCATTGGCCGCTTTCCCGCCCGGTTCGCCGAGCACTGGCAGGCCGCAATGCGTGCGAAGCTCGGGCTCGCCAATGCTGAGCCCGACGACCCGGAGCTGATCGAGTCTCTGCTGCAGTGGATGCAGCACCAGCGTACCGATTACACCAATACGTTCCGCGATCTCGCCAGCTGCGCCACCATCGACCGGCCTGCGCAGGTGGATGCCCGCTTTGCGGACCCGGCATTCCTGGCCTGGCACCGGCGCTGGACGGGGCGATTGGAGCGCCAGCCAGACGGGCTCGGTGCCGCGGTACTGCGGATGCGGTCGGCCAATCCGGCGGTGATCCCCCGCAACCATCGAGTGGAGGAGGCCCTGGCGGCGGCCGTCGAGACCGGCGAACTCGGCCCGGTGCATCGGCTGCTCGAGGTCTTTGCCGACCCCTACGACGCCCGTCTGGATGATTCCGCGTATCGGCAACCGCCGCCTGCGGGTCAGCGCGGCTACCAGACCTTCTGCGGAACCTGAGATCCGATCCCGGCGCAGTACGCGCTGGAAAGGCAGCGGGCTACCGGCCTTGGCGCTTGCACGTCCTTGGTGCGCATCGTCGTCGCGCTGGATCGTTAGTGCCGGTGCGGAGGTTTCCACGCGCCGGCCGTGCCTGAGCCGGCACTCGTTGCCGTGGGCGGCCGATTCGGCCGGGCATTCCCTTGAAGTCCATTCCTGTGGACAATGCTGGCCTATGGACCCCGCCGGCGCTGCGAGCCGGTCCGTGTTCCGATCCAACCGAGGCAAGGTCATGCGACGGCCGCAAACCGTCACCCAACTCACCGACCACGGATGACATCGACCATGAAGATTTCAGTAGTAGGCGCGGGTGGAAACGTAGGTGCCGCAGCGGCACTGGCCATTGCACAACGCGATTTCGCGCAGGAAGTGGTGGCGATCGATCTGGAAGTCGAACGGGACGAGCGGACCTTCAATCCGGCCAAGGGCCGCGCGCTCGATGAGTGGCAGACCGCCCCGATCCACCTCTTCGATACCTATGTCCACGGCACCACCGACTATGCCGCAACCGCAGGGTCCGATATCTGCGTGATCACTGCGGGCGTGCCGCGGCGTCCCGGCATGAGCCGCGATGACTTGCTGAGCATCAACGCGGGAATCGTGAAGGGGGTGGCCGAAAAGCTGGCGCAGCATTCGCCGGATACCATCCTGATCGTGGTCTCGAATCCGCTGGATGCGATGACCTATGTCGCCTACAAGGCCAGCGGGCTACCCCCGGAGCGCGTGATGGGCATGGCCGGGATTCTCGATACCGCCCGCTTCCGCGCCTTCCTGGCGCAAGAACTCAGCATCTCGCCGAAGGATATCCAGGCCCTGATCCTGGGCGGCCACGGCGACAACATGGTGCCCTTGCCCCGATACACCACGGTCGCCGGCATCCCGGTGACGCAGTTGATCAGCCGGGAACGGCTCGACGCGATCATCGAGCGTACCAAGGTCGGTGGCGGCGAATTCGTCAGCATCATGGGCACCTCGGCCTGGTATGCCCCGGGGGCTTCCGCGGCGCAGATGGTGGAGGCCATTGCGCTGGATCAGAACCGGATCTTCCCCTGTGCCGCTTGGGTGACCGGGCACTACGGCCTGAAGGATCTCTTCATGGGCGTGCCGGTCAAATTGGGAAAGGGCGGTATCAAGGAGATCCTGGAGATCGAACTCGACGCCGACGAACGTGCGCTCCTTGATGCCTCGGCCCGGGATGTACAAGCCTCGTTCGATGCGTTGGCGCGCCTGATGAGCTTCTGAACCGGAAGACGCCTGCATGTCCCTATCGAGATCGGAGGGACCGCGATGATGAGCAACGATCGCGAATAGCGACGACCCTCAGTTTCCGCGCTTGGCCTACTTTTGTGGTGGTGTCGCACCGGCCCCGGTGGCGTGCTCCGCAGCCTTGATCGCGGCGATGACCTGGTCCGGAACCAGGTGGTGGAGCATGTGCCCCATGCCGGCGATCGGGCGATAATCCGCGTGCGGCAGTTCCTCGTGCAAGCGTGCGGAATGCATATCCGTCAGTACCAAGCGATCTTCGCGCCCGGCGATGATCACCAGGGGCACCGCGAGGTCGGGATAACGCTGGCTGAGCCGCCAGGCAGCCGGGGCGAGTTCGGCCATCTCGGCTGCGCTGGCTTGCAACTGTGAGGGGCGACACGCCATCCAGGCCGGGAAACGCCAGAAATGAGAGGGCACCTTCGCCGGCGCAAACAACACACGCACCATCGCGGCCCAGCTCGCCCGCTGGATCAGCGGAGAGACCGTGTAGCGGAGCACATCCCCCACCACCGGGAGGGCCGGGGGCGCGCGCAGTGGGATGTCCGGTCTCGGCGTCGGATAGAGGTAGCCCGCCTCGAGCACCAGACCGCGAACCGATTCCGGAAAATCCAGCGCCAGTGCCATGGCGACCAGTGCACCCCAGGAATGTCCAAGCACGATGGCGCGTTGGGCGCCCAGTCGCTCCAGTGCCGCGTGCATCACGCGTGCCTGTGCCTCCGGGCGCCAACCCTTGCGCCGCCCGGGGGCATCGCTGTAGCCATACCCCGGCCGATCGATGACGATGACGCGGTGGGTCTCGGCGAGCCGATCCACCAGATCGCTGAGCAGGAAGTCGAGGCCCATCAAGGTGTTGCCGTGCAGCAACAGGACCGGATCACCATGGCCACGCTCCACGTAGTGCAAGCGAAGTCCCTCCGCTTCGATGAAGGACCCGGTTGGAGGGTGGTCGCGCTCGGCCTTCTGGCTGCGGTTGTTGACGATGGCGGCGGCGGCCAATCCGGAGAGGACCAGGCGGTTGGCGAGGGTCTTGAGGGGGTGGCGGTGCGAGGACGAACGAGGCCGGTGGCTCATCATGGGGCTCCTGTAACGGTTCGGGATTTTGCTCCTGATCCTGGCGCCTGTTCATGCGGCTACTCATTCGACCGGGAGAAGGTCCGCCCTGTTCAGGTAGAATTCGTACGGGACGCCGGTGCAGCGCAGCAGGGAAGGTCCGTGACGCTCCGGCGGGTGTCGGCAGCAGGGAGGCTGCCGTCAAACCTACAGGGACGTATTCACGGCGTCCCGCCGGAGCGTCACGGACCTTCCCTGCGTTGGGAGCCACAGACGCAAGGCCCGCGATGTTGAAGTTGTGCCTCGGGCCTGGTGGACCCGCTGCGCTTGGCCCAGCCCACCGGGTGCGAACAGTACGGCGGGCGGCTTGGGTGTCGGGTCAGCGGATGGCAAACAGGGCTTGCAGGCGCGCAACTTCGGGTTCGGGCCAGGCGGTGGGTTCGGTCAATGCGAGCCAGGCGTCGATGTAGTGTTCGGGGGCGTAGTTGTGGCCGT
>PWGH01000316.1 GCA_003555285.1 Thioalkalivibrio sp. | reverse complement strand
CGAACCTTCCTGGCTGCCCGGCCTGAAACCGGCCGCAAAGCACCGGCCCCGAAGGCCCTGCACGGCCCGGATTGGTGCTCCCACCCGGGCGCCGGGTGCATGCCCCGATCGCCACGAAACCCCCGATCGCCGGCAGCACGCCCTTAGGTTTTACACCCAACGCTGAAGAGTCGTGTGGGGTGCGCCCGGTCCGGACCGTAGATGGCCATGGATGGCCATCTTCGAGCGCTCATGGACGACTTGAGCGGGTCCGGACCGGGCGTACCCCGCACGGCTCGGGCACCGGGGCCAGGGCCGTGGTGGGTCCGCTACGCTTGACTCACCCTACAGGGTTACGGGGTTACGGGGTTACGGGGAAAGGCGGATGGCCAGGGCGGATACTGTGAGGGCGAGATCCCGAGTACTATAGTAGGACATTGACGAGCCGATGCAGACCTCGACCCTGTTCGACCCCGTCCCGACCGATCGGTGCGCTGGGGCGCGATGGGGCATGATCGGCTTTGGACGATGGCTGCAGCGCAGGAGGAGACGATGATGAGTGCCGTGATTCAGGCAGCGCCGAAAGCGGGCTGGGACGTGGAAGGCGTCCGGCGGGAGTTCCCAATCCTCGATCAGGAGGTGCACGGCCACCCGCTGGCCTACCTGGACAATGCCGCCACCACGCAGAAGCCGCGGGTGGTGATCGAGGCGATGGATCGCTACTATCGGCATGACAACGCCAATGTCCATCGCGGCGTGCACAGCCTGGCGGAGCGGGCGACGGCGGGCCTCGAGGGGGCGCGCGAAACGGTACGGCGCTATATCAACGCGCGGTCGACCCGCGAGATCGTCTTCCTGCGCGGCAGCACGGAGGCGATCAATCTGGTCGCCTCGAGTCTCGGCCGCAGCTTCCAGGCGGGCGACGAGGTCATCATCTCCGCGCTGGAGCACCACGCGAACATCATCCCGTGGCAGTTGCTGCGCGAGCAAGCCGGGATCGTGCTGCGGGTACTGCCGATCACGCCGGCCGGCGAGTTGGATCTCACGGCGCTGCCGGCGCTGTTCAACGCGCGCACCCGTCTGCTGGCGGTGAGCCATGTCTCCAACGCGCTGGGCACCATCAATCCGGTCGAGACGCTGATCGCCGCAGCGCGCGACCGCGGCGTGCCGGTGCTCCTCGACGGCGCGCAGGCGATGCCGCACCTGCGGGTCGACGTGCAGGCCCTCGACTGCGACTTCTACTGCTTTTCCGGGCACAAGCTGTTCGGGCCGACCGGGATTGGCGTGCTCTACGGTCGCGAGGAACGGCTGGCGGCGATGCCGCCGTATCAGGGCGGGGGCGAGATGATCCGCTCGGTGAGCTTCGAGAAGACCACCTTCGCCGGCTTGCCGCACAAGTTCGAGGCGGGTACGCCGGACATCGCCGGGGCGATCGGGCTCGGTCGCGCGATCGAGTATCTGGAGGCGCTGGACTGGCCCGCGGCGCAGGCCTACGAAGACGATCTGTTGCGCCACGCCACGCAGCAATTGCAGGGCGTTCCCGGTCTGCGCATCATCGGACAGGCCCGCGACAAGGTCGCCGTCGTCTCGTTCGTGGTCGAGGGCGTCCATCCGCACGATATGGGGACGATCCTGGATCGCCGGGGGCTCGCGGTGCGGGCCGGTCACCACTGCGCGATGCCGGTGATGAGCTTCTACGGGGTGCCGGCGACCACCCGGGCTTCGATGGCGTTCTACAACACCCACGAGGAGATCGACCGGCTCGTGGCGGGCCTGCAGCAGGCACGGGAGCTTCTGGTATGAGTGACGACCTGAGCGATCTGTACCAGGAGCTGATCCTGGATCACAAGCGCCGTCCGCGCAATTTTCGCGAGATGCCGGATGCGACCCGGACCGTGGACGGGCACAACCCGCTGTGCGGCGACCAGCTGCGCCTGTTCGTGAAGATCGAGGCCGGGCAGATCGTCGACGTCAGTTTTCTGGGCGCCGGCTGCGCGATCTCGATGGCCTCGGCGTCGATGCTGACCGAGGCCCTGCAGGGCCAGACGGTCGAGGCGGCGCAGGAGCTCTTCGCCACCGTGCACGACGTGCTGACCAGCGATCACCCGCGAACCGATCCGCTCGATTTGGGCAGCCTGGGCGTGCTCTCGGGCGTGCACAATTACCCTTCCAGGGTCAAGTGCGCGACCCTCTCCTGGCATACGCTGAACACCGCGCTGACCAGCACCGACGACGTGGTCACCACGGAATGACACAAGGGCGGCCCCCGCGCGTCCTCTCAAGCCCCCGTCTCTAGCCTCGCGTCTTCGGACTCGCGCCTCGAGGCCCCAATCTTCAGGCCCCGGTCTTCAGGCCCCGGTCTTCAGGCCCCGGTCTTCAGGGCCCGGTCTTCAGGGCCCGGTGTTCAGGGCCCCGGTCGCCATCTGACGGCTTTGATCCTCCCGCGCTCGAGCCCCTCGCCGTCAATCCCCGCGCCGAATGGCCAGGTAGCGCTTGTCGCGCAGCGCCCCCACGTGGCCGCCTTCGTGACAGGCGATGCAGGTCTCGGCGGCCTCCATGTACTGGCCGTGGCGCGCGGTGAAGTGCGGATGCTGCTCGGCGGTCTCCGCGTTCAGGTGGCACCCCGTGCAGTTGTTCAGGGTCTTGTCCGGATAACTGGCCAGGCGGTCATGGTGGGGGTCGATCTGGCCGGTGAAAACCAGGTAGACCTTGCGCAGGCCCTGGGTCTTGTCCCGGACGAAGCCCCCGCTGTGGCAGTCGAGGCAGCCGACCGTGGCATGGCTGCCATAATCCCAGGAGGCCTTTTCATAGGCGTGGCAGGAACTGCAGAAGGCGTCGGTGCTGGTGATGCGATGGCTGGCGGTGCCACCCAGTGCCAGCAGGAGCAGCCCTGCGGCCAATAGCACGATGATCCAGATCTTGGTCATGTTCTCGATTCCCCGGCTTGAAGTGGGCGAAGCCCCGGCGGATCGAAGACCCGCCGGCGTTCGTCAGCGCAGTCGCTGATTGCCATCCCAGACCAGGTCGGCCTCGGGCAGACGCGGCAGGTACTGCAGCCAGGGATGCGAGTCCAGGTGGGCCTGGTTCTGCTGGAGCTTGCGGCTGTGTTCGCGGATCGGCGGCACCAGCTCGGCAATGGGTCGATCCAACGTGGCGGCGATCGCGTGGTCCGTCGCCCGGATCGCCAGTTGCACCGCCTCGTCGCTGTACTGCTGGGAGGAGGCGAGGGTGTCGAGTGCCTTCACCGGATTGTGGGCGCCGGCACTGTTCTCGGCCGACACGTAATCCCAGAACCATTGGCCCTTGCGCACCTGTTCCCGGGCCTGGGCGAGCAGGTCCTCGTCGACCCCCGGATGTTCCATCGCTTGGCGGACGGCCTCGTGGGCCCGGACCGACTTTTCCTGGGCGATGTTCAACTGACGCCACACCCGGGCCTGGTTGTATTCGGTGCGCTCGCGCATCTCGGTGGGGGTGCGGTCTTCATGGCAGCCCAGGCACGCCGCGCGGATCGACGCCTCGTTCTTCAAGGGCGAGGTCCAGTGATGGGAGCTGGTGCGTACCGAACCGCTCTGGACCCGTGGCATGTGGCAATCTGCGCAGCTCACGCCGGCCTGGGCGTGCACGCTGTCATGCGACATCTCGTATTCCGGGTGCTGGACCTTCAGCATCGGGGTCTTGGAGACGGCGTGCACCCAATCGGTGAACGGACCGGCGAATCCGTCCCGCTCCGGCTCGCCGTTGGCCTTGAACCGGTAAATGTCCTCGGCGTTCATGCCCTCGTCCCAGGGGAAGTGTGGCTTTGCCGCGACGCCATGCTCGCCGGTCTCGAAGTAATACTCGACGTGGCATTGCGCGCAGACCAGCGAGCGCATCTCGTCGCGCGAGGCGTTGCGCCAGTCCTTCCCCTGCCGCTGCAGGGCCTCGTCCAGCGGCACGCTGGTGATCGTCAGGCGCATCTTGTTGTCGGCATCGTGGCAATTGGTGCAGCCGATGCTGTGCCGTGCCGGATCGTGCATTTCTCGAAACTCGTGAAAATTGCTGGCCCAGAAGGCGTCGCCGCGCTCCTCCAGGAGCTGCGGCATGGTGTTGGTCTTGCAGTTCCAGCAGGTCGCCGGCAGCCCCGCCTGCTCGCTGTAGCGGTTGATGCGATCGATGGTGGTGACGTCCTCGATGGCGTAGGTATGCCCGCGGGCCCGATCGTAGTCATAGCTGAACGGGTAGCCGAGCCAGAGGTTCTTCAGGTAGGGCTGGGCGTGCTGGTAGCCCTTGGGCAGCGGATTGAAGTCGTCGTGCTTGCGGTGCGGCACCGAGCCGCCGTATTCGGTCATCTCGGTGTCGTCGTAATTCTTTACATAGGATTGGTGGTATTGCGGCAGGTGACTGAAGGCCGCGTTGCCTTCGCCGAGGGCCCATTCCTCAGCCGCCCCCGAGAGCGAGAGGACCAGAAGCCCGGCACTGATGGCCAGGACGATGATGCTGCGCATGACGTTCTCCTCGTTGTCCTGCGAACGATCCCGTACCGACCTGGCCTGCGCAGGGGATAGGGGCCATACAGGTGAGGAGAGGGTGGCACGGCGGCGCAGCACTGCACCTTGATCTGGGTCAAGTCGGCGCAAGCGTCGTGGGCCGGGGCGGACGGCGTCGGGGGCACGCGCCCCGACACACACTTCGATTCAAACGACCTCCGGTTCAGCCGATCCTGGAGGCCGCCGGCCCTCGGTTCAGGCCGCGTCGGCGACCGGATCGCGTTGCCCGGGGCGCGCGACCTTCAGCGTGACCAACTCCTCCGCGCTGGTCGGGTGGAGCGGGATGGTCAGGTCGAAGTCGCGCTTGGTCGCGCCCATCCGGACCGCCACCGCGAAGCCCTGCAACATCTCGTCGACGCTGTCGCCGATCATGTGCAGGCCGACGACGCGTTCATTGTCGCCGGCGCAGACCAGCTTCATCGCCACCGGCGCGATGTCGCCCGGCGCGAACGCCCGGGCGAGACCGCCGAATTCGGTCTCGTACACCCGAACGCTATCGCCGTATTCGGCCACGGCCTGGGGTTCGGTCAGGCCGACGGCCGCGGCCGGCGGGTGGGTGAAGGTTACGGTCGGGACCTGGTGGTAATCCACCGGCACGGGATCGTTCTGGGGTGCGAACCAGTGGTCGGCCAGTCGACGCCCGGCGGCGATGGCCACCGGGGTCAGCGGCGCCTTGCCGATGATGTCACCGAGGGCGAAGACCCCGGGCACGTTGGTTTGCTGCCATTCGTCGACCGGCAGCGTCTGATCCCGGCGGATCTCGACCCCGATCGCTTCCAGACCGAGGTCCCGGGTCTTGGCGCGGCGTCCGACCGCCCACAACACCTGCTCGAAGGGACCGAATTCCTGGTCCTCGTTTACCTGCACCCGGATTGATCCCGGCGCGCCGCTGAGTCCCTGCACCGTCGAACCCAGGTGGCGCTCGATCCCCTGTTCCGCCATATGCCGTTCCAGCACATGGCTGATCATCGGGTCGAACATCTCCAGCACTCGGGTCTCCATCGCGATCACGGTGACCTCGACGCCGAGGGCCCGCATCATGCCGGCCATCTCCAGGCCGATGTATCCGGCCCCGATGATGGCGATGGAACGGGGCAGTTCCGGCCACTGGAAGAAGTCGTCGGAGGTCGCGCCGAGCTCGTGGCCCGGCATCCGCGGGACGATGGGCTCGCCCCCGGTGGCCAGGACCACGCGCTCCCCGCGATACTCGATGCCGCCCGCGAGCACGGTGTGGGCGTCGATCAGTTGCGCGCGTTCGGCGATGTAATCGACCCCCAGGCGTTCCAGATAGCCGGACCAGTAGTCGTTCAGCATCTGCAGGAAGTCGTGGCGTCGCTGCACCAGGTCGCCGTAACGCAGGCCCTGCACTTCAACGTCCACACCGAACTCGTGGGCATGCCGGGCGTGGCTGGCGTGATGGGCGGCATACCAGGTCAGTTTCTTCGGCACGCAGCCCTCGTTAACACACGTACCCCCCAGTGGTCGGGGGTCGAAGACCACCACACGGGCGCCGTGGCCAGCGGCCCGCTCGGCGACCGCAAGTCCACCGCTGCCGCCGCCGATAACGATGATGTCGTACTGTTCCATGAGGGCTCCCGTTGGGGTTTCGGCGTGCAGGCCGCATCATGCGGTCCGCATCGCCTAGCGTATATCAGTATTTTAACGGATTGCCGTCGGCGTGCGCAGCCGGCGGGAAAAATGGCGCCGGAAACCGGGTTCCCGGCGCGCCGCTTAGGCGGCCTGGGGCCGACCCAGCCAAGCCTTCAAGTCCTCGGAGCCGCCGATGCGCTGGCCGTTCACGAAGACCTGGGGCACGGTCATGGCCCCGGTGGTGGCCCGCAGCCCCCGCAGGCTGGCATCGCGACCCAGCACGATCTCCTCGAAGGCCATGCCGGCTGCCTCGAGATCGGCCTTCGCCGCCTGGCAATAGGGGCAGCCGGGCTTGGTGAACAGCACGACGTCCTTTGGGCGGGCGGCGTTCGGGGCGATGTACTCGAGCATGGTGTCGGCATCGGAGACCAGGAAGGGGTCACCGGGCTCGTCGGGCTCGTTGAACTGCTTCTCGATCACGCCGTCGCGAACCAGCATCGAATAGCGCCAGGAACGCTGGCCGAAGCCCAGATCGGACTTGTCGACCAGCAGGCCCATCGCCTGGGTGAATTCGCCATTGCCGTCGGCGAGGAAGGTGATCTGGTCGGCCTTCTGGTCGGCCTGCCAGGCCTCCATCACGAAGCCGTCGTTGACCGAGATGCAGACGATCTCGTCGATACCATGGGCCCGGAAGACCGGTGCCAGTTCGTTGTAGCGCGGCACATGAGCCGAGGAGCAGGTCGGTGTGAAGGCGCCGGGCAGGGCGAACACGACGACGTTGCGGCCCTGGAACAGGTCCTGGGAACGCACGTCGTGCCAGTCGTTGTTCTTGCGGCAGCGGAAGGTGACATCAGGGGCGCGCTGGCCTTCGCGGGTTTGCAGTTCCATATCGTTCTCCTGGGTTGGGAAGGGGGTGTGCTTCAACGAGATCCAGGATACGGGGCAACGGGGAATGTTTCTAATCAAATAAAAGTATGGGATCAATAGGCTCAGGCTAACCAGGGGGCGTGTTCGGCCGACCGACCCTTTGCGGCGGGCTGCTCGGACCTCTGGCCGGGCCAATTGGCGGGTCCGATGTCGGGCCAGTTGACGCGCGCGGCAGAAAACCGGAAGCTTCGGAGTTCGCTTGGCTCGCCAGGCACCGCGTTATGGTGGTCCGTATCGGTCCCCCCGCGACGAGAGGCTGTGAACTCCGCCAGGCCCGGAAGGGAGCAACGGTAGCAGCCAACTCGGGCGCCGGGGTGTGGCGGGTGCGGGCCACCACCCCTTTGTCTCCAGCTCTTTCTCGCCAGTTCTTTCTCGCCAGTTCTTTCTCGGATGATGCCGTGGCCAATCCAGGATTCGAGGCAAAGATCAGCCATCAGGTGCTGGCTCGAAAGTGGCGGCCCGGCCGCTTTGAAGACCTGATCGGCCAGCCGCACGTGGTCCGGGCCCTGGTGAATGCGCTGCAGCACGACCGCCTGCACCATGCCTACCTGTTCTCCGGCACCCGCGGGGTCGGCAAGACCACGGTGGCGCGCATTCTGGCCCGCTGCCTGAATTGCGAAACCGGCGTGACCGCGACCCCCTGTGGCCAGTGTGGTGCCTGCGTGGAGATCGGCCAGGGCCGCCACCTCGATCTGATCGAAGTCGATGCCGCGTCACGCACGCGGGTCGACGACACCCGCGAACTGCTGGACAATGTCGCCTACGCACCGGTCTGTGGACGTTACAAGGTGTACCTGATCGACGAGGTCCACATGCTCTCGGAGAAGAGCTTCAACGCGCTGTTGAAGACCCTGGAGGAACCGCCGCCCCATGTGAAGTTCCTGCTGGCGACCACCGATCCCCAGAAGCTGCCGATCACCGTGTTGTCGCGGTGCCTGCAGTTCAACCTGAAGCCGATGTCGCCCAGCCTGATTGCCGCGCACCTGGGTACGGTGCTGGCGGCCGAGGGCATCGACGCCGAGGTCGGTGCCCTGGCACGTCTGGCCGAGGCCGCCGAGGGCAGCATGCGCGATGCCCTGAGTCTGACCGACCAGGCGATCGCCTATGCCGGCGCCGGCCTGACCGAGACCGACATCTGCGATATGATCGGCCTGTTGCCGCGGACCCGTTTGAGCGAGCTCCTCGACGCCGCCTGGGCGGGAGCGGGGGCCCGCATGCTGCAGATTCTGCAAGAACTCGACGCCCTGGCTCCCGATTGGTCGCGTCTGCTGGATGAGCTGGCGAGCCTGGTGCATGGCGTGGCGGT
>PWGH01000209.1 GCA_003555285.1 Thioalkalivibrio sp. | reverse complement strand
GGTGGAGTCGGTGGTCGCGCTGCCGTTGGTGCTGCCGCCCACGGTCATCGGGTTCTACCTGCTGATGCTGTTGGGCTCCCAGGGGCCGATCCAGGCCCTGGGTGGGCCGGCGCTCGCCTTCACGTTCACCGGTTTGGTGATTGGCTCGGTGTTCTACTCCCTGCCGTTCGTGGTGCAACCGCTGCAGAACGCCTTCGCCGGCATCGGCACGGGCACTATGGAGGCGGCGGCATGCCTTCGGGCGGGGCCCTGGGACCGGTTCTTCACGGTAATGATCCCGCTGTCCAGGCGGGGGTTTCTGACTGCGGTCACGCTGGGTTTCGCGCATACGGTCGGCGAGTTCGGGGTGGTGCTGATGATCGGCGGCAACATTCCCGGCGAGACCCAGGTCGTGTCCATTGCAATCTACGATCATGTCGAGGCGGTGGATTACCAGTCGGCGCATGTCCTTTCCGGGTTGTTGCTCGCGCTTTCGTTCCTGATGCTGTTTGCGCTGTATGCGATCAACGGGCGCATCAAGATGGTGATGCCATGAAGACGACACGTTCTTGACGGTCGAACTGCAATTTGACCTGGAGCGTCCCGGATTTCGCCTGACCGTCGATACGTGGGTGCCCGGGCGGGGGGTGACCGGCCTGTTTGGGCGCTCCGGTTGCGGCAAGACTACGCTGCTGCGCTGCGTGGCCGGGCTCGAACCGTCGGCCCGCGGCCGGTTGGTGGTCAACGGCGAAACCTGGCAGGAAGGCACACGGTTCATTCCACCGCACCAGCGCCCGTTGGGGTACGTGTTTCAGGAGGGGCAGTTGTTTCCGCACCTGTCGGTGCTGGGCAACCTGTTGTACGGCTACCGGCGGATCCCGGCGGTTGAACGCGTGGTGCAGCCCGAGGATGTCGCAAGACTGCTGGGCCTGGAACGGTTCTTGAAGCGCCGGGTGACCGAGATTTCCGGCGGTCAGCGCCAGCGGGTGGCCGTGGGCCGTGCCCTGCTCACCAGTCCGCGCGTGCTGCTGATGGACGAGCCGCTTGCCGCGCTGGATGCGATCAGCAAGGCCGAGATCCTCCCGTACCTGGAACGGCTGCATGACGAACTGTCGATTCCCGTGCTCTATGTGAGCCACGCGATCGACGAGGTCACCCGACTGGCGGACCACATGCTGTTCATGGAGGACGGCGCGGTGCGCGCCGAGGGCCCGATCTATGACCTGATCACCCGCAGCGATCTGCCGCTGGCGCATGCGGAGGGAGCAGCAGCGGTCATCGAGGCGAATGTGATCGGTCATGACGACCGGCATCACCTGACTGCGTTGGGCTTCGACGGGAATACGTTATGGATCTCGCGGGAAGACCTCCAGCGATCCGCGCGGCTGCGCGTGCGCATCATGGCGCGTGACGTGGCGATCAATCTTACCCGGCCGCAGGATTCGAGCGTGCTCAATTGCCTGCCGGCACGGGTGCTGGACGTCTCCGACGACCCCCACCCTGGGCATGTGCTCGTCCGGCTCGCCATCGGTCCGGTGACCCTGCTGTCGCGCATCACCCGACGCTCCCTCGATCACCTGGCGCTGCAGCCCGGAGCGGCCGTGTACGCGCTGGTCAAAAGCGTCGCCATCACCTGACTTCGCATCGATGCTCTTTCGCCGAGCGCCGGGCAGAGCGCTACAAATCAAGGGCTGAATCAGCACTGAATCAGGACACCCACAAATCCAGCTGAATCAGCCAGCTGAATCATAGCAGATCGGGACACCCAAGATTCCCACCCAAGATTCCCGAGCAGCAGATCGAGCAGATCGGGACACCCAAGATTCCCCCCAAGATTCCCGAGCAGCAGATCAGCCGCAGATCAGGACACCCAACAGGACAGCAGATCAGGACACCCAAGATTCGCACCCAAGATTCCCGAGCAGCAGATCAGCAGCGAGCGCGGATTACGACACCCAACACCGGATCAAGACATCCAATAATCTCCGACCGCCAACGCAGCCGGATCAACAGCACGGCTTAAGACACCCACCGGACCGATCGGGACGTCCTGTGCGGATCGGCCTGATTGGGACACCCACGGACCGACCAAGACATCTAAGATCCTTCGCGCTTTGGGCGCCGTATCAAGCACCAAAGGTCGAGTGGTCTCGCGAGTTCAGGCTGGCTGTCGGAGACGATAGAGCCGGCGCGACTGGGATAGCCCCTTAAAGAAGGAGCGGCCCAGTCGCTGGGCGACCTGCTGGATACGGTCCGCGTGTCCCAGCACGCTCACATGATGATGGCGCCCACCCCGGCGAACGTGCCGAAGATACTGCGCAGCATCGAGTTGTAGGCGTTGCAGGATTGGCGGCGAGTGTTCTGGAATCGCACCCCGTTTTTCGTCCCGAATTGCCCGCCCTGCCCAGTCGACCAGTTCCAGATAGTCCTGCGTGGCGAATTCGAGGACGTTACGATGAGGGTCCGCATCAATACTGTCCAGCGGAATCAGTTGCGGTGGCTGCGGAGAGTTTTCCGCGATCCATCTGTCCTGCACCAACTCGGCGATGCGCTGTTGGATCGAAGTGAAATCCGAAGCCTCCGGTGTCGCCGCGATACCGGCACGGATCGGATTCAGGTCCACATAGCTCATGCAGGTGAGCACCGCGGCGTCGTCCAGCAACGCCTGGCTCTTGAACCGGCCCTCCCAGAACCGCCCCTTGCAGCGATCCTCCGCGTTGGCCCGTCGGGCTAAGTGTTCATTCAGGCCGCGCATGAACCAGGAAAGATCCCCCAGCCGCTCGCGCCAGAGGGCAATGCGTTGTCGCGCCTCGGCCCGTTCGCCCTCGGTTTGGGCAAAATCGTCCCGATACGCTACGACCAAGCTCGGAAGCGAGAACAACCGGCACCAGCGTTCGATCACCTCGTTCTCGGACCAGCCCTCGACCTGCTCGGGGTTTAGGCGAACGACAAGATGGTAGTGGTTCGACATGACGGCATAGGCGCAAATGTCCACCGCAAAGATGTCCTGCAAGACGCGCAGGCGCTCCAGTATCCAGCCCTTGCGGTGTTCGTGGTTCTGACCGGAGAAGGGGTCCACCCCACAGAGAAATGCCTGACGCACACAGCGGCCGATGCAGTGGTAGTACGGGGTGGTGTCTGGATGAACGAGTTCCTTCCTGGCTCTGGTCACGGGGTGCTCCTTGTCCCGGGAATGACTCTAGAAGCTAGCGGGGGGCCTCGGTGGCGTCAACCCGTCGCCAATCGCCGATCAATGATCGTACGGGTGTTATCGTGCAACAGAGCTCATGTGTTGCTGCATGATCCTGGGTGACCCCATTATCCGTTCGGAGTAATGGATGTCCTGGTTGCCGTCCCTCGCTGCTGTCCGCGATCCGACCGCGGCAGTGATGGATGTCCCGATTCCTCCGCTGAGTAATGGGTGTCCCAACCTTGTGTTTTTGTGGGTGTCCCAACCTTGTGCCTTTTGTGGGTGTCCCAACCTTGTTTTGTAGGTGTCCCAACCTTGTTTTTTGTGGGTGTCCCAACCTTGTGCCCATCCCAACCTTGTGCCCAATCTTGTGTCCCAATTTTGTGATCTCGATCCCAATCTCGTTCTTGGTCGGTGGGGCGGGTGATCGGTTGGCACTCCTGGGTTGTGGGTGTTGTCCTAGGGGTAGGCAACGATGGAGGAGGGTTTTCGATGAATGACCGAAAGGATCCTTCGGGGCACGATATCCAGGGTGAGGGCGACAAGCGTTCGGCCCGCAAATCCAACGAGAAGAAACAGGAATTCGTCCAGGAACACGATACCGAGGCATTGGCGCACGAGGCCGAGCCTGCGGATTCCAGAGAGCAGGAGGCGCTGGAGCACGCCGAAGAGGAGGCCGCCAAGCGGGCCAAGGAGCACGATCCGAATGAGGTGCGCGGGAAGGGACCAAGCTAGGCTACGGTCCGGCGTTGCGGGCAGGGCGTATCCATCGAGTGGGGTGAACGGATGCTGGTGAGATTGCTGGGGGGGCTGCTGTTGTTCATCAGCGTGGGGCTGGTTTCCTGTCAGGCCTTTGTGCATGTCCTCTGAGCGCTTCGACCCGTTCACGGAACGCCAACTGGCCTTGTTGCGCGAGCGGTGGACGAACTGGCAGCGCGGCCGGCTGGGGTTGCGTGGTGGGCTGTTGTACGTGCTACCGGTGCCGTTGCCCTTCGCCGGCGTGATTGCGCTGGCCCGGGGGCAATGGCTGGTGGCGGTGCTTTGTGCCGCCGCCTTCGTGGCGTTCATCGGTGGCGCCCGGTTCACCCGGCGTGGCCTGCGCGAGGAACGGTTTGCCCCGGAGCGGCGCTACACCCAACCGTCCCCGGTGCCCTATAAGGCCCTGGGTGCGGCGCTGGTGAGTGGCGCTACCCTGCTGGTCGCTTTCGGAGTCGCGGGGCATGATCTCGTCGGCAGCGTTTTGTTCGGTGCGCTGGCTTTGGGTGGTTACCACCTGGCCTATCGCCTGACCTTGCCGGCCACCGATCGGGCTTCGCGTACGCGGGCCACCCGGGAGCCACGACAGCAGCGGGCGCTGGCGCAGGCCGAGCAACGCATTGTGGCTTTGCACAGTGCCGCCGACAGTGTCGGCAATCGGGAACTGGAACAACGGTTGTTGCGCATCGCAAACCAGGGCCGGGTGATCCTCGACATGATCGCCGAGCGGCCCGAGGAGCTGTTCCGGGCGCGTCAGTTCCTGAACGTGTATCTGGAAGGGGCCGAGCGGGTGGCGAGCCGCTATGCCCGGAGCCACCGCCTCGCGCCGTCGCGGGAGTTGGAGCAGAATTTCCGCAATGTGCTGGTGGAGATCGAGGAGGTCTTCGAGCGCCAGCGCACGGCGCTGCGCGAGCATGACGTGACCGATCTCGACATCGAGATCGAGGTACTGCGCCAGCGCCTCGAGCGGGAGGCCGTATGACCTCCTGTGCCACCGCCCGACAGCAGACCGAACAACAGGCCGCCCGACAGAGGACGCCCGACAATAGATCACCCAGAAAAAGACCGCCCAACCGAGGACCCCGTATGACCGCGTCCGATGATTCCCGCACGAAGCCCACGTCGCACTCGGCGCCGAAGCCCGCGGCCGATGCCGTACCCGAAGCCCGCCTGCCGGAGCACGGTTTCACTCGCGCCGAACTCGAGCCGCTGCTGGCCGAACTCGACCTCAGCGACAGCCATTCGGTGCTGTTCTTCGGCGGCCGCGCGCAGCAGCAACTGACCACCGTATCCGACAGCATGCTCGAGCGCGTGCGCAGCAAGGATGTCGGGCCGGCCGGGTCCGCGCTCAACGACATGGTGCTGACCCTGCGCGGCTTCGACATCAGCGGGCTCGACCCGACACGTCGGGCCGGTTGGCTCGATCGCCTGCGCGGCAAAGGGCGGGATGCGGCCAAGCTGCTGCAGCGGTATGAACGGGTGCGGGATCAGATCGATCAGATCACCGAACGCCTGGATCGCCACAAGACCGATTTGATGATCGATATCGAGGCCCTGGATCGGCTCTATGCGGCCAACCTCGCGTACTTCCGTGACCTCGAACGCTACATCGCGGCGGGCGAGGCGAAACTCGCGGAACTGGACGAAACCGTGATTCCGGGCCTGGTGCAGGCGGCACAGTCCCCCCGGGACACCTTGGCGGCCCAGCGCCTGCGCGACACCCGGGCGATGCGCGATGATCTGGATCGGCGCATTCACGACCTGCGTCTGACCCGGCAGGTGACGATGCAGAGCCTGCCGAGCATCCGGCTGGTGCAGGAGAACGACAAGGGCCTGGTCGGCAAGATCGGCTCGACGCTGGTCAACACGGTGCCGCTATGGCGCCAGCAACTGGCCCAGGCCCTGACCATCCAGCGCTCGCGCGAGGCCGCGCACGCGGTGGGTGCGGCCACCGACCTTACCAATGAACTGCTGCGCTCGAACGCCGAAAACCTGCGCGAGGCGAACGTCGAGGCGCGCCAGCAGATGGAGCGGGGGGTCTTCGACATCCAGGCGGTGGCCGAGGCCAACCGCACGCTGATCGGCGCGATCGAGGACAGCCTGCGCATTGCCGACGAAGGCCGCGCGGCCCGTGCCGAAGCCACCGCCGAGTTGGACGCGCTGGAGCGGCAGCTGCGCGATTCGCTGGCCGCAGCCAGTGCCAAGGAGCAGGGGTTGCGGGAGCATTAACATCGAGCGCAGCGCACCAGCGCACCAGCGCACCAGCGCGACGGCGCGACGGCACGACGGGACAGCGCGGCCGAACAGAGGCAGCAGCAGAGGAACGCACGCAGGCTCCATAACCGACAGGACAGGAGATGACGATGACGAACTCAGGCGGTGCGGCGGTGGGCAGCTTTGGTTCCGAGACATCCGGTGTTCGCCGTTGGCGCGCCTGGGTTCGCGCTCCGGTGGCGACCGGCGGGTTGATGCTTTGGTTCCTGCTGGGCTTGCTGGCCGGGTCGGCCGCAGCGCAGGCCGATATGCCCGAAGCGGCCTGGATCGAGTACGAGCGCAACACCATCGAGGTGGTCCAGGCCGTCGGCGCCAGCGTCGTCTCGGTGCGGATCGCCAACGGCGACCCTCCGCTGGAAGGGCCGGCGCCCAATGGCGAACGCTTTCAGGGAGGCAGCGGCTTCGTCGTCGATGAGGAGGGGCGCATCATCACCAACTTCCATGTGGTGGCGATGGTGCTCGCCGATGCCTCCGATGAGTCGCTGGAGCTGGCCCCCGGCGCGTCGTTGCACGTGTCCTACCTGAGCGCCCCCGATCAGGAGCACGCAGTGCGCGTCCTGGGCGCGAATCCGGACTTCGATTTCGCCTTGCTCGAGGTGGTGAACCCACCGCCCGGCGCGCATCCGTCGCCGATTCCGCTGGCCGATTCGGATCAGGTGCAGGTGGGTCAGAAGGCGATTGCCATCGGCAATCCCTTTGGCCTGCAATCCACCGTGACCGCGGGGATCATCTCCGCCGTCGAACGGGAGCGGCCGGGTCTGGTGGGCATCGAGATTCCCTACGTGCAGACAGACGCGGCGATCAACCCGGGCAATTCCGGGGGGCCGCTGTTGAATTCAGCCGGCGAGGTCATCGGCATCAACAATGCAATCCTCGCGCCCACCGGCGCCTTTGCGGGCATTGGTCTGGCGGTGCCGAGCAATCTGCTTCGGGACTCGATGGAAGAACTCCGGGCGGGAGGCCTGAGCGGCATGGCGGCGGCAGCCGCGCAGTTGCCCGATCGTCCGCGCCTGGGCCTGGAGATTGCCCGGCAGGTCGACGATTACCCGAACACCCTGCGGCAACGACTGGAGCTGCCCGAACGGGGCGTGGTGGTGACTGCGGTCGCGGAAGGCGGCCCGGCCGATCGCGCCGGCATCCGGGGTCCCGAAGGGGTGATCCTGATTCAGAACGAACCTTTCCCTTTTGGTATGGATGTGATCACGGGGATCGATGGGCAACCGGTTCGGCAACCGTTGGATATCCAACGCGTGATCCTGGAGCGCGATGAAGGCGATGTGGTCACGCTGACCGTTTGGCGTGACGGTGCCGAACTCGAGGTGGAGATCGCGCTGGAGGTGGTGCCCGTCGAATGAAATGCACAGGCCGAAGGGCGTCTCCGATCCCGTGATGCGGGGGTGGCCGACGGCGCCATGCCGGATCTTCAACATGAGGTGACGACCATGCAGGTAGCCCCGGAAATCAGCTTTCATCACATGTCCCGCTCGCAATGGATCGAGGACTACATCGACAAGCGGATCGGCAGGCTCGCGAACCTGGCCGACGACATGATCGCCTGCCGGGTGGCCTTGGAACAGGAGCAGGGCCATCAGCACACAGGGAATCCCTACCGCGTCCGGGTGGAGGTCACGATTCCGCCCAAAAAGGACCTGATCGCGGAGAAGACCGGTACGGTGGGCGACCCGCAGGTGCAATTGCGGCCGGTGATCCGCCGGGCCTTCGAGGCCATCGAACGGCAACTGAAAAAGGAGCAGGGGAAGCGCCGCGGCGATGTGAAGCAGCATGACTCGGAGCCGCGCGGCATCGTGATCGAACTCAACCCGGCGCTCGAATATGGAGTGCTTCAGGATGCGGCAGGCACGCACTACACCTTCCACCGCGACGCCGTGCTGCATGGGGATTACGATCGCCTGACCGAGGGGACCGAGGTGCGCTTCGAACCCGATGTGGAGATGGAGAACGAAGAGGGGTGGCTGGAGGAGGAATTTCGCGCCTCCACGGTGCAACTCCTGCACAAGCCGGTCACGCCGATTTCAGACACGGAGTGATCCGGTCCGGCCGATCCGCCGGCGGTTCACGCCAGGGGTTCACGCCAGGGGTTCACACCGGGGGTTCACACCGGGGGTTCACACCGGGGGTTCACACCG
>PWGH01000095.1 GCA_003555285.1 Thioalkalivibrio sp. | reverse complement strand
GGCGGATCCCGCGGCCCTGCCGGGAAAGGTACGCAATGTCATCGTCGATGGGGCGACGCAAGGCATCGTGACCAGCAGCCTGACGGCGAACAACCACCTGCTTTATTCGCGGGTGACGCTGGGGGAGGTCGTGCCGCCAGAGCCGGACGGCGTGGCCCCGGAGATCGTCAAGTTCACGGTGTCGGATGGTTCCGGCGCACCCTGGACCCGAGCCGATGTCATCTGGACCGTGACCGACGATGTATCGCTCGCCACGGTGCTTCTCGAATTGCTCAACGGGACCTCGGTGGTGACGCGTGAGTCGATTATCGTCAGCGGGACCACCGCCAGTGGTTCGACCTCCCTGCGCACGCGCGGTGCGGCCGACGCGGTCCGCATCGTGGTGTCGGACGCGGCTGGAAACGTCACCAACGATACCCAGTCCATGAGCAGTGAGGTGCTGCCGCCCGAGAACGGAGGAACGGAACCAGAAGATCCGGTGGGAGATGGCTTCACGCTGTCGGGGCAGGGCTACAAGGTCAAGGGCTTCTGGACTGCGGATCTGGTCTGGTCCGGTTCAACAGCCGACGATATCGATGTTTTCCGGGAAGGTGTGCCGATCGCTACAGTGAAAAACAACGGGGGCTATACCGACAACACGAACTTCAAGGGCGGCGGTTCCCTGACCTATCAAGTCTGCGAGGCAGGCACCGACGCCTGTTCGAAGCCGATCACCATCGCCTTCTGATTCCCGGGCCTCAGGTTCGGGGGCCTCCGACACCCGAACCTGCCGGTTGTTTTCACGATGACTGACCGTTTCCTGCCGGAATCCCGGTGGCTCCGATGCTCATACTGGCCTTCAGGCGCCCGACCGCGCGGGCGAGCGTACGTGATGGAACCAGCCGAAATAGGCAGCCACGATGGCGAGCAGCGCGTGTAGCCAGATGTCGTGGCCGTAGAGGGGGACCAGGGCGAACACCGTGTTCAGGCCGGGAATGAACCCCATGATGGTCAGTACGCCGTAGGCGATCGCCACGACCCGCGCATAGATGACGGCCGCGCCGAGCCCTCGGTAGGCGAGAATCCCCCAAATCCCGAAGGCCAAGTGCACCAGGTTGTGCAGGATATTCACCGGAAACAGGCCAAAGAGATGGCCATACCCCTGATCAACTGCCAAGTCGCGCTCCAACGTGGGGGTATGAACCAGCCCCGGGATGAAGCCGGCGATCCCGACCAGAAGAAACACGATGCCAAAGATCAACGCAAACAGACGAATGGTCATGTTGCTCTCCCTATGGGCGACGTGAGTTGGAAGACATCTACCGCGGGCGCAGTTGATAGCGCGGGCCCCGTTCGGGACGATGTACATCGTGTGCGTGGGAATGTGGGTCGGCTCGGCCCCACGGCTGGTGCCATGGGCCATGCCGGTATCCTCTCCGGGTTCGGAACTCGTGCGCAGCCGAGGCCGAGAACAACGTATCGTGCCCGTTCCTGGTGTCAACCCGTTCCTGGTGTCAACCCGTTCCTGGTGGTCAAGACGTTCCAACCGCCCGGAATCGTCCGTCCAAGTCGCCGAGGAACTGAGATTCGTCGACGACGGTCACAATCTGTACTGATCGAGACATCGGAAGGCTGCTGAAGAAGCGGCTATTCCGCCTTGCATGAACGGTGACGGGTCCCTTCGGTTCATCCCCAGCAGATAGGAGCAGGCAAATGTCGAAAATTGCGGTGTTGATCACAGATGATTTCGAAGACGTGGAATATACGGACCCGGCCAACGCCTTTTTGGAGAAAGGCAATGAACTGTTCCATATCGGTCTGGAGGCTGGCAAGACGGTGAAGGGGAAACGTCAGGGCGTGGAGGTCACGATCGACCAGGCGGTGAAGGAGGCCGAGGTCACGCGGTACGACGCACTGCTCATCCCCGGCGGCTATTCGCCGGACCAGTTGCGCGTGGATCCCGACGCCGTGCGTTTTGCCAAGGAATTCGTCGAAAGTGGAAAGCCGATCTTTGCAATCTGCCATGCGCCACAACTCCTGATTACCGCACAGGTTATCCAGGGTCGACGGATCACCGGGTGGAAATCAATCGTGCAGGACATCAAGAACGCCGGGGCCGAGTTCGAGGATCGCGAGGTGGTGGAGGATGGCAATCTCATCAGCAGTCGCGGCCCGCAGGACTTGCCTGCCTTCATCGAGGCCTCATTACGGCACCTGTAGGCGTTGTTCTGAGCCTTCTGCAGCCGGCTTCGCTGCGCAGGGCCGGGTTTAACGCGCGTGGCGCCGAGCGTCCGCCGGGCCCCGGTCGGCGGACGCCTTGGCCGCCCTGCGTGCGATGCAGCGGGTGAAGGATTTGGCGGAAAGGCTCAGGACTTGCAGAATAGAGCCTTCCGATGGAAGTAGCGGCGTTCGCAGTGGGTAATGCAGGCATGAACAGCACAGGCGGCCTGGAAGCAGAGAACCGACGGTTCCGGCGCCTGGTGCACTCGATGCGTCAGGAGGCCGACCGCAACCAGTCGCTGCTGCATGCCTTTTTTGCCGCCGATCTGGAGTTGCTGTCCTGCAATACGCTGGAACAGCTACTGGCCTATTTGTTCACTCCCTTCCGGGAGCGCTTCGGCCTGGATGCGGTGACCCTGATATTGCTTGATCCGGAAGAGACCGCGAGGGATCTTCTCGGTGAGGCGCTGCGCCAGAATCAGCTCCCCAACTTGCGGCTGGTCGCTAGGCAACATCTCCTGAGGGACATCCATCCGCAGCAAGAGATTTATCGTGGCGAAGCGGACGGCCCGCTGAGGGCTGCCTGCTTTCCGGACCATCCCGCGGTGGTTTCCTGTGCACTACTGCCGCTGGTGCGAGAACATTGCCTGATCGGCAGTCTCGGGCTCGGCAGTGTCGATCCACAACGGTTTCATGGCGATCTTCAGTATGACTACGTCGCACACGTGGCTTCCGTGGTGTCCGTGTGCATTGAAAACAGTATCAGTCGGGAAACCCTGCAGCACCTGAGTAGCGTCGACGGGCTGACTCGCGTATTGAACCGACGGGCACTGAATCATCGGCTGCTGCAGGAAATCAAACGTTGCAATCGAAGCGGCGAGCCGCTGGCCTATGTGCTCCTGGACATCGATCACTTCAAGCTGGTGAACGATCGCTTCGGCCACCTGGCCGGCGACCGGATCCTGCGCGTCGTGGCGCAGCGGTTGTCGGAACGGGTGCGCGCTACCGACACCGTGGCGCGCTACGGAGGCGAGGAGTTTGCGATTCTACTCCCCGGTTGCGACCTGAATGAGGGCCTGCGTCTGGCCGAGGCGTTGCGCGAAGCCGTCGGGGAGATCCAATTCCCCGAATTGGAGCATGAGAACGTCACCGCCTCGTTGGGACTCACCATCTGCACCCGTGGGCATACCGAACAGGCAAGCGGATCCATGCTGGCCGAGGCCATCGTCCGTTGTGCGGATCACGCGCTGTACGCCAGTAAACGCCAGGGCCGCAACCGGACGAACAGTCGCATCCTGCAGTGCGAATCGGTCGAGGCCCTGCGCTGATACAAACCCGCTGGGGCCGGGTTGGCCCCGGCACGATGGTCTCAGTCGCGTGCCTTTTCGGCATCCCGTAGCGCTTTCACTTGGTCGTGGTTGCGCAGCACACCCTGATACTGGCGTTCCACCACGGTTCGAACGTCGGCGGGTAGGGGATGATCCAGCGCTTCCTTGTAATTCTTTTTGGCAATGTCCTCGCCGCGCTCGCATTCGTTCAGGATGGCCTGATCGCTCTTGCCGGTGAGCATCGATTTCAGATCGACCCAGCGCCGGTGCAGGTTCCCCGAAACGCTCGCCTCTGTTTCAGGATCGCCGCCCAGTTGCCGGACCAAGGTCTGCAGTTCGCCCGCCGCATCCTGGCATTCCTGGGCCCGTGCATTGAACACGGACTTCAGGTCCTCTCGTTCAATATTCTCCGCACATTCCTTGAACCCCTCCTCGCCATCCTTACTGGTCTGAATGAGGTTGTTGAGGACATCAATGATTTCCTTCGAATCGGTAGAAGCCATGTTTGCTCTCCTGAGTTTCTTTTCCCGTTTGCTCTGCTGTTCAAGCAGCCGATGAAAGCGACTGACTCAAAGGACCACCCCCAAGAACGCAGGTTCCATGAACCGGAGACGCCTTTGAATCCGGGTAAGCTTACTTAGGGGTTGTTACTTACGTTGTAATACCGGCCTCACGAAGAACGGAGGAAACCCAGGTTCTGGCGCAGTAAACGACCTTGAAAACTGATCAAGCCCGATTATAATTTTTGTAGGTTCATCGGGTAACCGCGTGACCCCGTTGGTTCGAGCGCGTGGTGCACACAGGTCATGCTGGGTTCGCAAAGGAGGTTCTGATGCTCAACGCTACCGACCTCAATGAGGCCGTCGCCGGTCTTGAGTTTCCGGCCAGTCGGGACGAACTCGTGAAGCAGGCGCGTGCCCATTCGGTGGACGATCAGATTATCGAAACTCTGCAACACATGCCGCAGCGCACCTATCGAAGCGTCGAGGACGTCATTCAAGGCCTCGGTGACTTCCAGTAGCGCCGCCCGGCGTGGGCGTGGGCGGGGCCTGTTCTTGATCGTCAGTCTGTTCGTGCTGACCGGCTGTTCGTTACCCAGTCGGCCGGTCGAGTCGGCCCAGCTCCTGTTCGATATCGTGGCGATGGGAGAGCCAAGCGCCCTGCAACGGCAGCGCCCGCCGGTGACACGAAACCTGGTGAGCTACGAAGTGGATGGCCGGCGCCACGCCGGCGATCTCTACCGGTCGGGCGACGATGGCCGAGCGGCTCTCGTGCTGGTGCCCGGCGTGGCCGAGGCCGGTCGCGACGATCCCCGGCTCGTGGCGCTGGCATCCAGTCTGGCCCGCGCCCGGTTTGTCGTGCTGGTGCCGGAGCTGACCGACCTGCAAGACCTGCAAGTCGGTCCGCAGGACGTGCGGGACATCGCGGATGCCGCCGTCTGGCTGGCGAGTCAACCGGAGCTGGGGCGCAGCGGCGGAGTGGGTATCGCGGCGGCCAGCTATGCGGTGGGCCCGGCCGTTCTTGCGGCGCTGGAGCCGGGGGCCATGGCGTCGGTACGGTTTCTGCTGGGGATCGGCGGCTATTACGATCTGACCCACGCGGTCACCTTTCTGGTCACTGGCTGTTACCAGGACCTGGATGCGGTGTGGACGTGCCGCGACCCCAATCCCTTCGCGAAATGGGTCTTCCTGAGCGCGAACCTCTGGCGCATCGAGGATCCGGACGACCGTAATCGGCTGGAGCAGATCGCCGAGCTGCAGTTGCTGAACCCGGACCGATCGGTGCCGGCGGAGCGGATGGACGGCCTTGGACCCGAGGCGGCCTCCGTGCTGCGGTTGCTGTTGAATGAAGACCCTGAACGGATGCCCGCCTTGTTGGCGGCCCTGCCGGAGCCGATGCGGCGGGATTGGCAGCAGCTTAGCCCCTCGCGGGCGGACCTGTCGCGCCTGCAGGCTCGGCTGATCCTGATACACGGTCGCGATGACGACATGGTCCCCTACACCGAAAGCATGGCGCTGGCTGAGGCCGCACCGCAGGCGCGGCTGTACCTGCTCGACGGCCTGGCCCACGTGGACCTCGACGACGTCCGTTGGCGCGACGCCCTGCGCCTGTGGAAGGCCATCGATGCCCTGCTGGCCGAACGTTCGAGGGCACCGCGCGCCGCGCCTGGGGCCGAGTCGACGGCCGGGCCGGACCCCTTGCACGCGGTGCCACCGAGGTTGCCGCTCCCGTAGCCCGCTGGGCCCGCAGGTTGCCGAGTCTTGCCGTTGTAAGTCGAGCCCCTTCTCGTCGAATCACCTGAACGGAGTGTGCGATGGGTACCGTCGACAATCCCGCCGTCTTTGCCACCCGCGTGTTGATCACCCTCGGCCTGACCGCCCTGGTGATTCTGCTGATCGTCTTTCTGGGGCTGATGCTCGAGGTCCTGATGCTGGCCTTTACCGCGATCCTGGTGACCGTGGCGGTCGATGGTTTGACTCGGGTGGTGCAACGTCACACGCCGCTGGGCCGCGGTCTGTCCCTGACCACCGCCTTCGTGCTGATCCTGTTGTCGATCGGGGGGCTGGCGGCGCTGATCTGGCCACAGGCCGCCGAGCAGATCCCGCGCCTCGCCGAACGCTTGCCGCTCGCGTTGCAGGAGATCCTGCAGCAGGTGCCGTTCGCCCGCGAGGTGGGGGAGGAGATCGAGGCGCAGCTTGAGAACGATAACGACAACGACAACGGACCGGGACTGTTCGACGATGACATCCTGAGCCAGGCGCTGGGGATCTTCTCCACCACGGTCGGTGCGGTCGGCAGTTTTTTTATCATTTTGCTGCTGGCCGTGTACCTGGTCCTGAACCCGGGGGTGTATATCGGCCATCTGCTGCTCTTGCTGCCGGTCGACCGTCGCTCCCGTGTGGCCCAAATGTTCCACCTGCAGGGCCAGGCCTTGCGGCTGTGGCTGCTCGGCCGTCTGGTGTCGATGGTCTTCGTCGGGGTGACCTCGGCCATCGGCCTGCTGCTACTCGACGTGCCGATGGCCCTGACGCTCGGCCTGATCGCCGGCCTCGCAACCTTCATCCCCTACCTCGGCCCGATCCTCGGGGCGATTCCTGCGGTGCTGGTCGCCTTTCTGGTCAGCCCGATGGTTGCGTTGTACGTGGCGATTCTCTACTTCGTGATCGAGTCGGTGGAAAGCAGCCTGATCTATCCGCTGGCGCAGCGACACGTGGTGCACATCCCGCCCGCCTACACCGTATTGATCCAGATCGGCGGGGGCGTGCTCGGCGGGTTACCCGGCGTGATCCTGGCGACCCCGCTCGCCGTGGTGGCGGCGGTGGCGATCCAGATGCTCTACGTCGAGGATGTGCTGGGCGAGTCCGTCGAGGTGCTCGGCGATCAGTGACCGTCGTTCCCTGGTGCGGTGCCGACCGTCGATTACCTGTCGCTCACCGAGATGGGTCTGATCCAGAAGCTTTCGATACGACTCGGCGATACAAAAATGCGAGCTACTTCTCAAAAATAACCATCATTTTCTGTGTGGAACGATTTTGGAAGAATTGCGCCTTCCTGTGTGTGTCAGGAGACGGTAAGGTGCCGATTCAATGATCTCCGTGAATCATCATGCTCTGGCGATTGGACCCAGAAAAGATGATTCATGGGGTTCGGCGAGGAAGCATCAAACTATAATAAAATGCCAAAGGAGAGAGTATGCGTCTTTCAGCGAGTCGAAATGTTCTGGCGGTGATCGTTCCCGCCGTAGTCGCGTTATTGAGCACTGCCGCTCATGCGGAGGAGCCCCCGTGCCCGTTTGATGAGAGCCGGTCGGGGTTGTGCGGTTATTACCATTCCCAGGTGAGTCCATCCGAGGCCTTCCTGAACGCCGTGGTGAAACGGGGCAGCTGGACACGGCCTTCCGAACGCCCGGTGATTCTGGATGTGCGCAGTACCCCTGAGTACAAGGCGGGCTATCCGGAGGGCGCGTATAACGTTCCGTACCCCTTCATCTATCAAGGCTGCGACGTTCGCCATCCGGACGGCGCCTGTGCCAGCGCCGGGCCTCGGATTCTCCAGGATGACACCGCCTTTGTCAGTTATGTGCAACGCATTATTCCGGACAAGAATACCCCGATTTATACGCTTTGCCGTACCGGGGTGCGTAGCGTTGGAGCCTCCAACCTGCTGACGGATGCTGGCTACACGAATGTGCGCAACATCTGGGAAGGCTTCGTCGGCATTCATCTGATGGCGCCGAAGATTGTCGGTTATGAAGACGAGGAAAACCAGACCGGTCCGATCACGGAGCACTTGATCGTGGACCTGAATCATGATGGCGTCATCGACGATCAAGACAGGAACGGCTGGCGGTATCACTACGGATTGCCGTACGAGACACGTCTCTTGCCGCGTTTGATCTATAAGGACATGGCCCATCTCTACGATCTGGACTGACATCCTTTTTTAATGGGAGACAGATCGATTTCCCCAGGCCTCCGCCCGTGCATGGCGGGGGTTCTTTTTTTTGGAAGCACCGCAGGAATGGCGTTTTCCACCCATGGAATCGATGGGCCCGTAGCGCCGGGCCCTGAGGCCAGTACCTGCAGCGATCGCCGAAGCTTATCGCGTCATCACCGTGATCGCTTCAGAATTGCCAAGTGGCATGCAGCGTGCCGAATTCGATGGGTCCGGTGGCCTGGCCCTGGAATTCCCGGGATCGCCAGACATGGGTGTAGCCCAGCCGCAGGGTGCGCACGTTCATCACGAAGCCGGCGGTGAATTCGCCGATCAGCGGGTACTTGTTCACCGACGGACCGTCGCGGAACACGGGGCCGTCCAGAAACAGGTCGAACAGCATCAAACGGGCGTCGACCCCGGCAAAGACATACCCGCCCGAGCGCAGGAGACCGGGAACGGTGTAGGACCCCGGCAGCCCCGGACCGATGCGGGGCGGGCCGTAGTCGCGCGGCAGTTGATAGCCGGCACGCGCGATGGCACCGGTGTTGGCGAAGGTGAAGGGAGAGCCGACGCTGGCGCCCCAATGCGGGGTGAGATCCGTACCCCAGCCTGAATCGTTTGCGGACGCATGGGAACGTAACTGGCGCTCGTAGCCCACCATCAACGTGACTTCGTTGCCGATTTGCGCATCCCATCCCGCCGGATCGGGCGACCCGGTAACGTCGTGAACGAACTCCTGGGTGCGCGCGGCCAGGGAGGCCGGTCCCACGATCCCCAGGGTGATCTGCAGTCGGTCCAGCCGATAGCCGGTGTCCTCGGCCAAATTCGCGTTCAGGTGCAACCAGCCGGCGTAGGGGCGGTCCTGCGGATCGGGGGGGTCCCGTTCGAGGTCCTCGGGGGTGTACATGTTCTGGCCGAGACCGGCTCCGGACTTGATGCGCCCCCGCACCTCGGGGCGTACGAACACGGGCACCCAATCGGCCACGGTGTGCAGCCACGCGGGGGTGCCGTCGCCGCTACGGATCCAGGAGACTCGAACGCCGTTGGTGTAATACCGGTCCACACCGGCGAACAGGTCGTTTTCGAATTCGACGCCGATGGCATCGATCCCACCCGAGGCACCCGCCGCGCCCGGCAGCAGGGCAAACCCCAGAAGCCGGCGCGCCCACCGGCGTCGGTGAATCGATCCGGAACGGCGGGCGCCGGCAGGCCTTCGAAGGCGCGGCGCCGGGGTGCAGGATCGGTGCATGAGGCCTTCCGGTGTCGGATCAGAGCCTCATCGGTACGCTGTCAGCGTTGCGGTCGTGCGCGCAAATCCCGGGAACGCTCGATGTCGCGCTCGAGGTTGGCTGCCGCCGGAAGGTCTTCGATTTCCTCGGTCAGCATCTGGTCGCCGTCCATCCACGGGAGCGGTCCGCCGGGGCGCCATTCCATCACCTGACTGAGGCTCGGTACCTCGACCTTGGCCAGCGCGGCGGCGGCGGAATCCTGGGCATCGGGATTCTGCAGGGTCAGCACCAGGCCGGTAACGAGCACCAGGATGCTCAGGGGCAGCCGTTGATCGCGGGAAACGGCGGTGGATCGGTACAGGTTACGCATCGCGCCGGCCTCATGGCTATCGGAGATAGTTAGGACAGTACGCGGGCGAAGGGGTTTCATTCAAGTCCCCAACGATTCAGCCTTTGGCGGTGCCTGGGGCAAATGTGGGGGCTTCTGCCTATACTCGAAGCAGAGCAAAGAGGGCGGGCCGGGGAGGGCCCCGCGATGACAGCGCGCCGGCATGGGGCCTTCGAACACCGGCGGATCGAGGTCCGCAAGAGCGATGGGCAACGCGAAGCCTACGCTCCGGACAAGTTGTGGGCCTCGCTGCGGCGCGCCGGGGCGAGCGATAACCTGGCCGCAGCGGTGATGACCGATTTGGAGCCGCGACTGCGCGACGGCATCAGCACCGGCCGGCTCTACCGGATGGCCCACAAGGCCCTGCGGCACCGTTCACGACGCACCGCGATCAACTACAGCCTGAAGCGCGCGCTGCTCGAACTGGGGCCGAGCGGCTTTCCCTTCGAGCAGTTCTGCGGCCGCCTGTTCGAGGCCATGGGCTACCGGGTGCAGTACAACCAGTCGCTGCAGGGCCGCTGCGTACGCCATGAAGTCGACATCGTCGCCGAACGTGCTGGGGAGCGGCTGTTCGCGGAGTGCAAGTTTCACAACCGCCCCTCGTACCGGAACGACGTGAAGATTCCGTTGTATCTGCACGCCCGCTCGCTGGATCTGGCGGCGACACCACAGGGGCGCCACGATGCCTTCTGGGTGCTCAGCAATACGCCCTTCAGTGCCGACGCCCTGGCCTATGGTGCGTGCGAGGGGCTGATCCTGGCCGGGCACAACACCGACCACTACCCGCTGACCCGGGGCCTGATCGATCAACACGGCCTGCACCCCGTCACCTGCCTGACCCGCCTGAAGGTGGCGCAGAAGCACCAGCTGATCGAGGCCGGCGCCGTGTTGTGCCGGGATCTGCTCGATCGGCCGGGTTTCCTGCAGGCGCTGCGACTGGAGGATCGACACGGCGAACGCATCCGCGAGGAGGCCACGCAGATCCTCGATCGCGGCCAGACCTACCAGGAGTCCGCATGAAGCTCACCAGTTTTGGCGGTTCGGCGGGGGTGACCGGTTCCAAGCACCTGCTCGAGGCGGGCGGCCAGCGTCTGCTGATCGACTGCGGGCTGTTCCAGGGCGAGAAGACGGGCCGCCTGCGCAACTGGGAAGCGCCGCCCTTCGATCCACGCAGCATCGATGCGGTGCTGCTGACCCACGGGCATCTGGATCACTGCGGCTACCTGCCGCGGCTGGTCAAGACCGGGTTTCGCGGACCGATCTATGCCACCCGGGCCGGGCGCGAGGTCGCTCGGGTGATCCTGCTGGACTCCGCCCGCCTGCAGGAGGAGGACGCCGAGCGCGCCAACCGCGAGGGCTGGTCCAAGCATCGCCCGGCGCTGCCGCTGTACACCAGCGCCGACGTGGAGAAGACGCTGCACCAGTTTCGCAGCGCGGAATACGGGCAGCCGCTGCGGCTGGGGACGCTCGAGGTCCGGTTTCACTATGCCGGGCATATTCTCGGGGCGGCCGGCGTGCGGGTCGACGACGGGCGGCAGAGCATCTGGTTCTCGGGCGATATCGGCCGGCTGAACGATCCCCTGATGTTCCCGCCGCGGCCGCCGGAGGCGGTCGACGCGGTGGTGATGGAATCGACCTATGGGGATCGCAACCACCCGCCGGGCGATCCCGAGGTGCAGCTGGCCGCGGTGGTGGCCGGGATCATCGAGCGGCGGGGGGTGCTGCTGGTGCCGTCCTTCGCGGTGGGCCGGGCGCAGACCCTGATGGTGCTGATGGACCGTCTGCTGCGTCGGCGACCCGAGCTCGAGTTGCCGATCTACCTCAGCAGCCCGATGGCCGCTGCGGTCTCCGAGCTGTATCGAATCCACACCGACGAGCACCGCTTGAATCCCGAAGACCTCGCGGCCGTGTTCGCCCGGGTGCGGATCGTCGAACATGCCCAGCGCGCGGCTCGGCTGGACCGACGCGAGGGGCCGATCATGATCATCGCCGGCAGCGGCATGCTCACCGGCGGGCGCATCCTGGGGCACCTGCTCGGCCACGGCGAGGAACCGGCCAACCGGGTGCTGCTGACCGGTTACCAGGCGCCGGGCACGCGGGGCCGGGCCCTGCTGGAGGGCGAACGCGAGCTGAAGATCGAGGGCCGTCGACTCGAGGTGCGGGCCGGGGTCGAGGTGCTCGAGGGTCTCAGCGCCCATGCCGATCGCGACGAGTTGCGTCAATGGCTGGCGACCGCCCCGGTCCCGCCGCGGCAGGTCTGGCTGGTGCACGGCGAGCCCGCGGCGCGCAGCGCGTTGGCCGAGGCCCTGCGGGCCGACCGGGGCACCGACGGCGCCCCGGACGTGGCCGAACTCCCGGAGAGCGAGACCGTGGACGCCGTTCCCGGGGGCTGAAGAGGCTATCGCCGAGATGGCGAAACTCGGTGTGGGGCCGCGTTCGGGTTGGCAGCAACGGGTTCGTGCAAAGCGCTGCCCATCGGCACCCGGGGAATCGGCCCGCCGAGGAACCTTCCTGAGCGTGCTTTCACGGCTTGACGCGGTTCCACCCGCTGCCGTTTCCTGGGGCCGGGAGGATGGCCGTTATGCGCAGGATCGGGGCCGTGATCAACCCCAACGCCGGGACCTTGGCACCCGCCGCGGCGAAGGAGCGCCTTCGGGAACTCCGAGCCCAACTCGAGGCACGGGTCGCGCCCGGCTGGCTGGCCATCGTCCCCGGGCCGCAGGTGGGAACGGAGATCGAGCGACTGAAGGATCTGGGGGCCGAGGTGATCGTCGTGGGCGGTGGGGACGGTACCCTCAGCACCGCCGCGCAACTGCTGATGGACACCCCGATCGCCCTGGCGGTGCTCGGGCTCGGGACCCGGAATCACTTCGCCCGTGACCTCGGCGTGCCGCTGGAGCCGGTGGCGGCGATCGGGCTGCTCGACCGGATGCAGGTGCACGCGGTCGACCTGGGCGAGGTGAACGGTCATGTCTTCATCAACAATGCCGCCCTCGGTCCCTATCCCCGGCTGGTCGCAGAGCGTGAACGCACGATGCGCGCGCGCGGTTGGCACAAGTGGCAGGCGAACATTGCCGCGATGCTGATCCTGCTGCGGCGGATCCGGCAAATGAAGCTGGTGATCGAGCAGGACCGCCAGCGAACGACCTACCGCACGCCCTTTGTGTTTGTGGGCAACAACGAATACACGGGAGCCATCATGGCGGATTCCAAGCGAGCCTCATTGTCCGACGGGCTGTTGTGGTTTTGCACCGCGCGGGCGCACGGCAGGTGGGCGTTGGTACGCATGGCCTGGCAGTTGGGCGCCGGCGGTATCGACCGGATCGAGGATCTCGACGCCCAACGGCTGGAGGCGGTCACGGTCCATACCCGGCGTCCCCAGGCGGTCGTGGCCATCGATGGTGAAAACCGACGATTGGACACGCCGCTTCGTTTTCGGATCCGCCGCCAGAGCCTGCGTGTGGTGGGGCCATGAAGACCATTGCCCACATCTCGGATCTGCACTTCGGGCGTGAGGACCCGGTGGTGGCCGAGGGGTTGCGGGTCGACCTGCAGCGTCTGCAGCCGGATATCGTCGTCAACACCGGGGACTTCACCCAGCGGGCACGGCGGTCGCAATTTCGGGCGGCGGCGGCCTACATGCAACGTCTGCCGCAACCGCAGATCAGCATCCCGGGGAATCATGACATTCCGCTGTTCGATGTGCTGCGTCGCTTCCTGAGCCCGCTGACCCGGTATCAACGGTACATCACCGCGGAGTTGTTCCCACGCTATGTGGATGACGAGTTGGCGGTGCTGGGGATCAACACCGCGCGTTCCCTGACCTGGAAGAGCGGCCGGATCTCGGCGGCGCAGGTCGAGGCGATGGAGCGCATGCTGGCGGCCTTTCCGGAGTCGGTGTTCAAAGTGATCGTCAGCCATCATCCGTTCATTCCACCGCCGGGTGAAGCGATGGCCGGGGTCGATCTGGTGGGCCGGGCGGCGCGCGCACTGGAGGTGATCGAGCGCGGTGGTGTCGATCTGCTGCTGGCCGGGCATTTGCACCATGGCTACACCGGCGATATCCGAACCTTCTACCCCTCCACGCAGCGTTCGATCATCGTGGCGCAGGCGGGTACGGCCATCTCCCACCGAATGCATCGCGAGCCCAATGGCTACAACGTCATTCGCCTGGAGCGGGACTGCATCGAGGTCACGGTCCGCCGTTGGCGCGAGAGCGCGTTTACCGAGATCAGTCGGGTGGTCTTTCGGCTGGAAGACGGTCAGTGGGTGCCGCAGACGGGGTGAAGACGTTGTAGCATACGCGCCATGCAATTCATCACGGCGGCCGCAGACGAGCCGCGCCGGTTCTGGCTGTTCGTTCTCCTGGCGGCATTGCTCAAGCTCGGCTTCGCGGCCGCGCTGCCGTTGACCGGAGACGAGGCCTATTTCGTCCTCTACGCGCGTAGCCCGGACTGGGGGGGCTTCTACGATCATCCCCCGCTGGTGGGGTGGCTGATCTGGCTGATGGCGCACATCGGCTCCCACGAATTCATTTTGCGCCTGCCGGCGGTGGCCCTGGGGCTGGTATTGCCGCTGGGCGTGTATGCGGTGCTGCGCCCGGTCGATGTGCGCAAGGCGCGCCTGGTCGCCTTGTTGCTGCTGCTCACCCCCGTGTATCTGCTGGGTGTGCTGATCACCACCGACACGGGGCTGATCCTGTTCGGGTTTCTATCGGTGCTGGCGCTCTACCGCGCTGAATCCCACGGACCACTGCGGTGGTATGCGCTGGCGGGCCTGTTGCTGGGGTTGGCCTTTTATTCGAAATACTTTGCGGCGCTGTTGGGCTTGGCCTTTGCCGTGTATTTCCTGGCGTATGCGCGTTCGCGGTGGCGGGAATTCCTGCTCCTGTTTGCGATCGCCGGCATCTTCGTGCTGCTGAACCTGTTCTGGAATTACCTGCATTGCTGGAATCACGTGATGTTCAACGTGGTGAACCGGCATTCCGGCGGCGGGGCCCCGAGTCTGGGCAGCGGGGTGGTCAACCTGGCCCTGTACGGGCTGATGCTGGTGTATCTGTTCGCGCTGCCGTTGTGGTTCGCCGTCAGGGATCGCGCTCGGATCCGCGCGGGGATCGGCACCGGCCCATGGCGGGTCTTCCTGGTCGCCGGGCTGGTGCCGCTCGCCCTGTTCTTGCTGATCGCGCCCTTTCGCAGCGTCGGTTTGCACTGGGTCCTGGGCTTCGTGCCGCTGCTCTATGTGCTCTATGGTTTCCTGCCGCGTGCCAGCCTGGAGCGTTCGTTGCGTTTCATGACCGTATTCGCGACCCTGCACGTGCTGGTGGTGGTCGGGCTATTGCTCTATCCGCTGGAGCGTTTGCAGGGTCATGAGCGGTATGCCGACGCACTCTTCTATGCGCAACCGCAGGCCGTGGCCGAGGCCCTCGCGCCGCTGCAGGCAGACCATTACGCTATTGGCAGTTATTCCCGCGCGGCGGTCCTGAGTTACTACACCGGCGAGAGTTGGTCGGTCTTCGGCACCGGCGCGGCCTACGGACGGGAGGATGACCGCATCACCGACTGGCGGGCACGGGACGGCGAGAGCGTGCTGATCCTCGCTCGGCGTTACCCGATGCGCAGCGAGACCCTCGAGGCCTATTTCGAAAGCCTGGAGGTTTTGGAGCTCGAGATCCACGGGGCCCCGTTCCACGTCGCCCTCGGGCAGGGTTTCCGCTATTCCGCCTACCGGGGCGAGGTGCTGCGTCCGGTCCGGGAGCGTTTCTACCGCATCCCGGCGTGGTTGCCGATGGGCGGTTGCCATTTTCTGGAACGCCATTTCGATGGGGTGCCCGGAGGTGAGACAATCGCGGATTGAAGCGGCCTTGCGGCCGGCGCAGCACGGGGCCGGCGTGAGCGGCGCCCGCGTATTCGATCCATGGAATCCCATTTATTGAACCAGCGCGGAAGGCGCGGAGGGCGAGCCATGAGCAGCGTGCATGCGGTGATCCTGGACCTGGATGGCACCTTGTTGCAGAGCAACGACGCCCCCGCGCAGGCCTTCGTGGAGGCGGGCCAGGAGATGGGTCTTGCGGTCGACTTCGACACCGTCCGACCGCTGATCGGCAAGGGCGGCGACAAGCTGATCCCGGAGGCCTTCGGATTCGCCCACGACAGCGCACCGGGCGAGCGGATCAATGCCCGGAAGAAGGAGATCTTCATGGCGCGCTACCTGGACGCGCTCGAGCCAACCCGCGGGGCGCGCGATCTGTTGCTGCGCCTGCGCGACGAAGGCATCCGGCGGGTGGTGGCGACCTCGTCCGGCGAGGCCTCGATGCAGCGGTTGCTGAAGCAGGCCGGGATCGACGATCTGATCGAGCAGGCCACGTCCGCAAGCGATGCAGAGGCCTCGAAGCCGGATCCGGACATCGTTCAGGCGGCCTTGGAGAAGGCCGGCGTTCCCGCCGAACAGGTGGTGATGCTCGGCGACACCCCCTACGATGTGGAGGCCGCGGCACGGGCCGGGATCCGGCTGATCGCGCTGCGCACCGGCGGGTGGAGTGATCCGGACCTGCAGGGGGCCGTCGCAATCTACGACGATCCCGCGAACCTGCTGGAGCACTACGCGGCGTCGCCCTTGGGCTAGATTCCGCGGCATTCTAGGCTACTCTGTATGGATCCTTCACGGGCAGGGTCCGATTTCCCGATGCAATTCGTCTCCAGATGAAATTCATGGTGGGCGTGCTGGTCGCGCTGCTGGTCTTCGGCGTGCTGGCCGGGGCCCTCTTGGGCTGGGTCAGTCTCTGGATCCTGCGTTCGCTGCGAGCGCGGCTGGCGCGGGTGGAGGCCGAACTGCACCGGTTGCAAGCGGCTGTCGGCGGGGTAGGGGTTGCACAAGAACCCATGGAGGGGGCGGCGTCGGGGACGGTATCGACTGGGGCGGGATCAGCGCTTGGGGCGGCGACCGGGCGGGCGAAGCCCGGTGCCGAACCGGGCCGGATCGGCCGTGTCCTCAACGGGATCCAGGACCATTGGATGGTCGCACTGGGCGGTCTGTCCATTGGCCTCGCCGGCGTTTTTCTGGTGCGTTATTCCATCGAACAGGGGTATCTGGGGCCGACCGCGCGTGTGCTGCTCGGGATCGGCACCGGTGTGGCGCTGCATGGGCTCGCCGAGTGGCTGCGCCGGCGCGTCCACGGGCGTTACGACGCTCTGGCGGCCCTGGCGGGGGGTGCGAGCCTCACCTTGTACGCGGCCGTGCTCGCGGCGCTGCACCTGTACGCGCTGTGGCCGCCGGTCGTCGTCTTCGCGCTGCTCGCCCTGATTTCCATGGGCACCCTGGTGCTGGCGCTGCGCCACGGTCCGGTGCTGGCGATCCTCGGCATCCTCGGTGCCTTTGCCGTGCCCGCGCTGATCGGTGGCGAGGCGGATCAGCTTCTGACGGTTCTCCTCTACAGCCTGATCGTCGCGATGGCGAGCCTGGTGTTGATGCGGTATGTTTATCGCGACTGGCTGTGGTGGGGCACGGTGGCCGGCGCGCTGTTCTGGTGGTGGGTCGCGTTGCAGGCCGGCCAGCATTCGGAGGCCTGGCTGGGCGTGTATCTGGCCGTGCTGGCCTGGAGCCTGCTTGCTCTGCGCGGACGCAACTACCGTCTGACCCAGCCGTACGGTCCAGCGGAGGTCGGCGCATCCGCCCGTCCGGGCGCCGGGGCCTGGTGGCACTTCGTCGGCACCGAATCCGCGCATCTGCGTGCCGCGCTGCTGCTCCTGCTGGTGGCGCAGGCCTATGCCATGGCTCTGGACCCACACTGGACCCTGGGGCCCTGGATCTGGTTGCCGCTGCCGGCCCTGATCCTTTGGGCCAGCCGCTTTGATCAGCGCATCCGGGTCTTGCCCTGGCTTGCGTTGGGCGCGATGAGCCTCGGCCTGGTGGCGAGCCTGCTGAGCGGAGGGTCCCTGCCGCCCCCGTTCGGCTATGGGCGCATCGGATCCTGGGTGTCGGTCGAGGCGGTCCACCAGGGCACGGTGCTGCAGACGCTGCTGCTACTGGCGGTCCTGTTCGGCGGTGCGGGCCTCTGGCATCTGTGGGCGCGACGGGATTCGGCACTTGCGGCCTCGTTGGCCTTCGTGGCCCCGTTGGTGGCCTTGCTGCTGGTTCATCTGCTGGTACCGGAGGCCCTGCCGCGCTGGGGGCTTAGCGCCATCGGACTGCTCGCGGGCCTGACGCTCGGCGGGCTGGCCGCCCGACGCCTGCGTGCGGGTGCGACGGATGCGATCGCGTTCTGGCAGATCGCCGCCGGACACCTGGCCTATTCGCTGGCGGTGGTCATCGGTTTCGAGCAGGCCACGCTGACGCTGGCCCTGGCGGTGCAGGTGCTGTCGCTCACCTGGCTGATGCGCCGTTTCGAGGTGCGCCATCTGCATTGGCTGGTGAAGCTGGTGCTGACTCTGATCCTGCTGCGTCTCACCTTCAATCCCTGGGTGCCCGCGTACGACGCCGGCACCCACTGGACCCTGTGGACCTACGGCGGCAGCTTGCTTCTGGTGTGGCTGTCCGCGCGGCTGCTCGCGGACGGCGAGGGGCTGAAGCGCTGGCTGCAGGCCGCCGCGCTGCACCTGCTGGTGCTGTTCGTCCACACCCAGACGCGCTACTGGCTGTATGCCGGCGATGTCTTCGCGCCCCGGTACGACTTTCTCGAAGCAGCGCTCAATACCAGCCTGTGGGCGGCGCTGGCCATGCTCTATTACTGGCGCAGCGCCCTCGATAGGGCAGGGCGCGAACTCTATCGCACCGGGGCACAGCTGCTGATGCTGCTGGCGGTGGGCAATTACCTGCTGCTGGTGAGCTGGATGAACCCGCTGTGGGTTTCGGCGAATGCGCAGATGATCGCCGAGACGCCGATCTTCAATCTGTTGTTGCTGGCCTATGGAGTGCCGGTGGTGCTGTGGGCCGTGGCGCGGCGCTGGTACGAGCCGGACCTGCGAACTTTTTTCGGGTGGCTCGCGGGCCTGGGCCTGTGGTTGTGGGTGAGCCTCGAAATCCGTCACCTGTGGCAGGGCCGGCTGGATCTGTCTGATGCCGTGCGCATGGGCGAGTTGTACAGCTATTCGATTGCCTGGTTGCTGATGGCGGTGGCGACCATGTTGTTGGGCACGCTGCGCGGCCAGGTCGCGTGGTACCGCGGCGGTCTGGCCCTGCTGACCCTGGTTATCCTGAAGATCTTCTTCGTCGACATGGGCGAATTGACGGGCCTGCTGCGCGCACTGTCCTTCATGGGTCTGGGGCTGTCGCTGCTGGGTCTGGCCTTTGCTCATCAATACCTGGGGCGCCGCGCCGGCGCGGTGCGAAACCCGGAGGCCGCCGAACCCTGAGCAGACCGATTCTTCGACGCCAGCGCTGCGATCTCCTATGCTCTTCGTTCACAAGCTTTGAACTTTTTTCTCGGGCGTAGGCTGCGGCACGATCGCCGCGCGTATCGGCCGGGCATTCACTTGCAAGGAGCAGCAATATGGAAAAGGCGGATATCGGCCTGATCGGACTGGCCGTGATGGGCCAGAATCTGGTCTTGAACATGGCCGACCACGGCTACCGGGTTGCGGTGTACAACCGCAGTACCGAACGGGTGGATGCCTTTGTCGAGGGGCCTGCGAAAGGGAAGGCCATCCAGGGCTGTCACAGCCTGGAGGACCTGGTCGCGAGCCTGGCGCAGCCGCGCAAGGTGATGCTGATGGTCAAGGCCGGGGCGGTGGTCGATCAGTTCATCGAGCGCCTGGTACCGCTGCTCGATCCCGGTGACGTGATCATCGACGGCGGCAACTCGCATTATCCCGACTCCACCCGGCGCACGCGCGAACTGCGCGAGCGCGGGCTGCGGTTCATCGGCACCGGGATTTCCGGCGGGGAGGAGGGCGCCCGCCACGGCCCGTCGATCATGCCGGGCGGCGATCCCGAGGCCTGGCCGCTGGTCAAGGAGATTTTCCAATCGATCGCCGCCCAGGTGGAGGGTGAGCCCTGCTGCCAATGGGTGGGCCCGGACGGCGCCGGCCACTTTGTGAAGATGGTGCACAACGGCATCGAGTACGGCGACATGCAGTTGATCACCGAGGCCTATGCGCTGATGGACCGGGCGCTCGGCATGGATCACGACGCGATGGCGGCGGTGTTCGCCGAGTGGAACACCGGGGTGCTCGATTCCTACCTGATCGAAATCACCGCCGAGATCCTGGCGACCAAAGACACCGACGGCGCCCCGCTGGTCACCCGGATTCTCGACACCGCCGGCCAGAAGGGCACGGGCAAGTGGACCGGGATCAGCGCGCTCGAACTCGGGGTGCCGCTGACGCTGATCGGCGAGGCGGTCTTCGCCCGGGTGCTGTCCTCGCTGAAGGACGAACGCGTCCGCGCCGCCGAGGTGCTGGGCCGCCCGCAGCGCCCGACCGAGGCAGCCGGTGAAACCGCGAGGGCAGCGGGCGCCTCTCAGGAGACCCTGGAGGCCCTGCGCGACGCGCTGTACGCCTCGAAGATCATCTCCTATGCCCAGGGCTTCATGCTGATGCGCGAGGCCGCCCGGGTGCAGGGCTGGACGCTCGACTATGGCAGTGTCGCGCTGATGTGGCGCGGTGGCTGCATCATCCGCAGCGCCTTCCTGAAGGACATCAAGGCCGCTTACGACCAGGATCCGCAGCTGCAGAACCTGGTGCTGAACGGCTTTTTCACCGACGCGCTGAAGCAGGCGGAAGCCGGCTGGCGGCGCGCGGTGATCCTGGCGATCGAGCAGGGTGTGGCGACCCCGGCCTTTGCCTCGGCACTCGCGTACTTCGACGGCTATCGCACCGCGCAGCTGCCGGCCAGCCTGCTGCAGGCCCAACGCGACTACTTCGGCGCCCACAGCTACGAGCGGGTGGACCGCGAGCGCGGCGTCTTCTTCCACACCGACTGGACCGGGCGCGGCGGCGACGTGGCCTCCTCCACCTACGAGGCCTGAGCGATGGCATATACCCTGGAACCCTGCACGCTGATCATCTTCGGCTCGACCGGCGACCTGTCGCGGGTGAAGCTGATGCCGGCGCTGTACCACCTGGAGGCGGCCGGCCGCCTGCCGGAGACCTTTCATATTGTCGCCACCGGGCGCCGCCCGTGGGATCGCGACCGCTGGCTGGAAGAAATGCGCGGCATGCTCGACGGGCAGGTGCGTGGCGAGATCGACCCGAAGGTGCTCGAGCGCCTGGAGGCGCGCCAGGACTATTTTCAAGGCGATATCACCGATTCCGAGATGTACCCCGCGCTGACGCGCTGGCTGGGCGAACACGCCAGCGATCTGCCGGCGAATCTGGCGATTTATCTCGCCATTCGCCCGGCCGAGTTCGGCGTGGTCACCGAAAACCTGAGCCGCACCGGCCTGCTGACCGAGGACGGCGGCTGGCGACGCGTGGTGATCGAGAAGCCGTTCGGCTACGACCTGGAGAGCGCGCAGGCGCTGCAGCGGCGGCTGAGCCGCTTTCTGAGCGAGGATCAGATCTACCGCATCGATCACTACCTGGGCAAGGAGATGGTGCGCAACCTGCTGGTGTTCCGCTTCGCCAACCTGATGCTCGAGCCGTTGTGGAACCGGAACTACATCGACCACGTGCAGATCACCCAGGCCGAGACGCTGGGCGTGGGCTCACGCGCCCCGTACTACGAGGGCGCGGGTGCGATGCGCGACATGCTTCAGAGCCATCTGATGCAGCTGTTCACGCTGGTGGCGATGGAACCGCCGGCGTCGATGGGCGCCGAGGATCTGCGCGACGAGAAGGTCAAGGTGCTGAAGTCGGTGCGCCCGATCACCCCCGGCGCGGTCCATGCTCAGGCGTTTCGGGCGCAGTACGGACCCGGAACGATCCAGGGCCAGCGGGTGCGCGGCTATCTGGAGGAGGACGGCGTGCCGTCGGACAGCGTGGTCGAGACCTATGCGGCGATGAAGCTGTATGTGGACAACTGGCGCTGGCGCGGCGTGCCCTTCTACCTGCGCACCGGCAAGCGCATGGCCGAGGGCGCCTCGCACATCATGATCCGCTTTCATCAGCCGCCGCAGCAGTTGTTTCGCGGCACCCAGGTCCAGAACGTCGAGCGCAACTGGCTGGTGATCGGCGTCCAGCCCTCCGAGTGTATCAGCCTGCAACTCACGGCCAAACAGCCGGGGCTCGAGATGAACACCCGCCAGGTGAACCTGAACGCCGGGCTGAGCTCGACGCAGGGTCCGGCGACCGGGGCCTACGAGGGCCTGCTGCTCGACATCATGGAGGGGGATCGCTCGCTGTTCCTGCGCTACGACGAGGTGGAATACGCCTGGCGCATCGTCGATGCGGTGCTGAAGACCTGGTCGGTCGAGCGGGACTTCATCTACACCTATCCGGCGGGAAGCTGGGGACCTGACGAGAGCCGGCGCCTGTTCGAGAACGAGATCGACGCCTGGCGCCACAGCATGCAATCCGATCACTGCTGATCGGGTTGGGCGTGGCGGGAAGGTTCGGTGCGTCAGACCGCCGCGCGTCGATCACGGCGGAATCACCACGATCCGGCGGGATTGCAACGATCCGGTGAAATCACAACTGGGCGGCGGCCTCGCGGTCCACGTGCCATTCGACGGTGCCGTGCGGCGGATGCACCAGCGACGCGGGCAGCTGGCGTTGCGGGCCTGTGGCGAGGACCCGGGCGAGACTCTCGGCCTTGCCGGCCCCGGTGACCAGGAACAGCACATGACGCGCGGCGTTCAGCGTGGTCAGGGTCAGGCTGAGCCGCCAGGTGTCCAGGCGCGGCACGTAGACCTCGGCCACCAGACGCTGCTCGTCCAGGATCGCGGTACCGGGAAACAGCGAGGCGGTATGGCCGTCGTCGCCCATCCCGAGCAGCCCCAGATCGAGGCGCGGCAGGCCGTCCTCGCCGTCGACCTCACGGGTCAGCGCTTCGGCATACCCGGCTGCGGCCTCGGCCGGTTCCGACGCCCCGCAGGGCATCGGGTGGAATCCGGGCGCCACCGGAAGCTTCGCCAGTAGCGACTCCCGGACCATGCGCTGGTTGCTGTCCGGATGCGCCGCGGGCACGCAGCGTTCGTCGCCCAGAAACAGCCGGACCCGATCCCAGGGAATTGCGCGGTCATAGGGCGGTGCCGCCAGGATTCGGTAGAGCCGGCGGGGGGTGCTGCCGCCGGCGAGCGCGAGGGTCGCCACACCGCGCGCCGCGATGGCCTCGTTCAACACCGCGGCGATACGGCGGGCGGTCCCGGCCATCACCGCCTCCGGATCGGCACCGATGCGCACCGTCGGTCGGCTGGGGGTCGAGGCGCTCGGGCTCTTGTCGGCTGCGCCCGTCGCCGTCGAAGTGGGGTCCGTCGAATCGGCGGTCACGGGGTGACTCCGCATGGGCAAGGTGCCACGCAGCGTGGCGAGGGGATCCTGCGGTGGATGCAGCCGTTGCTGCGTGGCGGATTCGATATAATGGCCATTACGTGCACCCCGTCGATCAAAGATGAGGACGCCAGTCTTTCACGGAAGAGTCCTGCATGGAACCTCCGGTGGATGCACGGCCTGACGGATGCGCTGCCGCGTCCGGGCAGGCGGCCAGCGCCATGACGCGGCAGGGCCATTGCGCACGCGCCTCGGTGATTTGGCAGAATGCAGGGACGCTGGTGCAGAAGCCGTGCATCGATCCCCACCCATCCACGAGGACGCTGACATGAACCTTGCCCGATTCGGCGTGTTGGCCGTTTTGCTGCTGTGCCCCGCGGCTCTGGTGGCCGGGCCCCAGGTCGGACAGCCGGCGCCCGACTTCGAGGCCACCGATACCGCCGGCAATACCCATAGCCTGAATGATTATGCCGATCGGATCGTGGTGCTGGAGTGGACCAACCACGACTGCCCCTTCGTGATCAAGCACTATGGCAGTGGCAACCTGCAGGCCTTGCAGGAGCACTATACGGAGCAGGGGGTCGTGTGGCTGACGGTCATTTCCTCGGCACCAGGCATGCAGGGGTATGTCGAGCCGCAGGAGGCGGAGGCGCTGACCCAGACGCGCGGCGCGGCGCCAACGGCGGTGCTGCTGGATCCCAAGGGTCGGATGGGTCGTGCCTTCGACGCCCGGGTCACGCCCCACATGTACGTGATCGACGGCGAGGGGCGTCTGGTCTACATGGGCGGCATCGACAGCATCCCCAGCGCCGACCCGGCCGACATCCCGCAGGCCACACCCTATGTGGCCAATGCCCTCGATGCGGTGCTGGCGGGTCAGCCGGTCCTGGAATCGACGACCCGACACTATGGCTGCACCGTGAAGTACTGAGCCCCAGCATCGGGCGGAGGCCGCGGCCACGGCAGGAGGCCACTGCAGGAATGAGCCATTGCAGGCGGCCGCTACAGGGGTCAGCCACTCAGCGGTGAGCCATTACAGGGGTGAGCCACTACAGGGGACCACGCAAGGGAGGGACTGGCGATGCTGCTGCGTGTGCTGGGCATGACCCTGGTGGTGATTCTTGTCCTGGCCGCCGTGTTCCTGGGCGGGATGTACTGGATGGTGTTGCACATGCCCGGGACGTCCTATCGCGACACGCCGCCGCCGCTCACGGCCGAAGAGGAAGCGCTGCGCGATCGCCTCCAGCATCATGTCCAGGTGCTGGCGGGGGAGATCGGCGAGCGTCATTACTGGGCGCCGGAGGCGTTGCGTGCGGCGGCCGATTACATCGAACAGACTTTCGAGGCCGCCGGCCACGAGGTCTTCCGGCAGGGCGTTCCGACCCGGGAGCGGGTGTTTCACAACGTCGAGGTTCGCATACCGGGCGATCACCCGCAGCGGGAGGTGCTGGTGGTCGGCGCCCACTACGACACTGTGGTCGGCAGCCCGGGCGCCGATGACAACGCCTCGGGGGTCGCGGTGCTGCTGGAGTTGGCGCGGCTGTTGCGCGATAGCCGACCGGAACGCGAACTCCGTCTGGTCGCCTTCGTCAACGAGGAGGCGCCTTTCTTCGGCACCGAGGAAATGGGCAGCCTGCAGTATGCGCATCGAGCCCATGCAAACCAGGAGCCGATCGTCGGCATGATTTCGCTGGAGATGCTCGGTTACTACACCGACGCCTCGGGAAGCCAGCAGCACCCCCCCGTGCTCGACCTCTTCTATCCGGACACCGGGGACTTCCTGGCCTTCGTCGGCAACCTCGACTCCCGGGCTTTGGTGCGGGAGACCATCGGTACCTTTCGCGCCACCGCCAAGGTGCCCTCGCAAGGCTTGGCCGCCCCCGAATTCCTCGAGGCCATCCGGCGCTCGGACCACTGGGCCTTCTGGGAAATGGGCTACCCGGCGCTGATGCTCACCGACACCGCAAACTTCCGCAATCCCCACTACCACCAGCCCAGCGACACCCCCGACACCCTCGACTACGACACCATGACCCGAGTCACCACCGCCCTGGCCCGCACCCTCCAATCGATGGCCCAGCGGTAAGGGGTTTCGCAGGGTGGGCCAAGCGCAGCGGGCCCACCATGGCCCTGGCCGAAGCGCCGATGCATGCTTGGTTCCGTGCCCAAGCCGTGCGGGCTGCGCCCGGTCCGGACACGCTCAAGTCGTCCCTGAGCGCTCGGATCCAGGCCGGAGCAGCCGGAACGGTCCAAAAGAGCAGATCCGGCCCCCCGGCCCTTTAGCTTCCATAAAAAGCTGATCCCAGTGGAGGGCGCAGCCCTGTCGGGGGGTGTCGACAGCAGGGACGCTGTCGTCAAGCCTACAGGGAGGTATTCACGGCGTCCCCCCGACAGGGCTGCGCCCTCCACTGGGATCCACCTCTCAGGCGGCGTTGCGGGCGTGGGCGCGGCGCTCGCGCAGCAGGATCATTGCGTGAACGATGCCGTCTTCCGGAGGGCCGAGCTCGAAGCCGAGCTTCTGGCAGACGCGCTGCATGCCCTGGTTCTGCGCCAGGATTTCCGCGGTGAGGCGCACCACGCCCTCGGTGCGCGCGCTGTCGATCAGACGGCGCAACAGCTCGGTCCCCAGGCCCAGGTACTGGTCGGCATCGTTGATCAGCATCGAGAATTCGGCGTGACTGCTGTCGTGCAGGCGGCTCCAGCGGCCGACACCGAGGATGCGTGGCGTCCCGCTCGCAGGGTCGGTGTGTTCGACGACCAGGGCCATCTCGCGATCGTAATCGGTGAAGCAGATGCGCTTCAAGCGTTCATGGGCTACCCGCAGGTCCACCTGCATCACGTGGAAGTAGCGCAGATACACGCTGGCCTCCGACAGGATCTGGTGAAACTGCACGATCAGGGGCTCGTCTTCCGGCCGGATTGGCCGGATGTGCACCGGCCGGCCATCCGCCAGCACCCAGTCGGCGGCATATTGGAGCGGGTAGGGGCGGATCGCCGGTGGCGGCAGTGCGGCCAGATCGGTGTCCGCTGCGTGCAGCACCACGCGGGCATCCAGCGCCTGCAGCCTTCCCGCACCCATCGCGTCGGCCGGGCCATCGATTGGCGAGGCCAGCAGCGGGTTGATGTCGATCTCCTTGATCTGCGGGTGCTCGACGATCAGTTGGCTGAACCGGACCAGGAGCTTCTCGAGTTGCCGAAGATCGACCGCGGCGCGTCCGCGCACGCCCTGCAGCGCCGTGTGGATGCGCGTCTGTTCCATCAGACGTCGGGCCAGCGTGGTGGTCAGGGGCGGCAGCGCGATGGCCGTGTCGCGAAAGACCTCGACCATCTGCCCGCCGGCGCCGAACAGCAGCACCGGGCCGAACTGGCTGTCCAGGCTGCTGCCGAGGATCAATTCATAGCTGTCGTCGCGCGGAATCATCGGCTGCACCGTCACGCCCTGGAAGTGCTCGGCCCCGGCCTTGGCGGTCACCGACGCCTGGATGGTCGCGAAGGCCGTGGCCACGGCATCGGCATGGGCCAGGTTCAGCTGCACCCCGCCGACGTCGGTCTTGTGGGTCAGGGTCTGCGAGTGCAGCTTGACCACCACCGGATAGCCGATCGCCTGGGCCTGCGCGACGGCGTCGGCGGCGGTGGCGGCCAGGCGGGTGTCTACCACCGGGATGCCGTAGGTGGCCAGCAACGCCTTGGACTCGAATTCGGTCAGCAGGCTGCGCCCGGCGGCCTTTGCCTCCTGCAGCACCCGGCTGACCGTAGCGTGGGCGAGGCCGCTCTTGCCGCCCTCCATCGCCAGGGTCGGGGTTTCGTACAACGCCTGCAGATTACGGTGGTAGCGCCACATCAGGTTGAACAGGTGGGCCGCGGCGTCCGGTTGCGGGTAGGTCGGGATGCCGGCCTGATTCAGGATGCCCTGGCCGGGGAAGACCTCGGCGCCGCCCATCCAGCTCGCAAGGACCGGCTTTTTCACCCCGGCGGCGGCCTGCTTGATCAGCTCGGCGGTGCGCGTCGGGTCGGTCATTGCCTGCGGCGTGAGGACGACGAGAAGACCATCGGCGCCGGGATCGGCCACGGCGCGTTCGAAGGCCAGCGCGTAGCGTTCGGGATCGGCGTCGCCGAGGATGTCGATCGGATTGGCGTGGCTCCAGTGGGGCGGCAGCACCTCGTCGAGGGCCGCGAGGGTCGTATCCTGCAGCGGCGTGAGTTCGCCGCCGCCCAGGATCAGCGTGTCGGTGCTCAACACCCCGGGGCCACCGGCGTTGGTCAGGATCGTCAGGCGGGGTCCCTGCGGCAGGTTGATCTGCTTGGCCAGCACCTCGGCGACGTCGAACATCTCCGCCAGCGAGTCCACCCGGAGCACGCCACAGCGCCGGAAGGCCGCATCGAGCACCGAATCGCTGCCGGCCAGCGAGCCGGTGTGGGAGGCGGCGGCCTTCGCGGCGGCCTCGGTGCGCCCGGCCTTGATCACGATGATCGGCTTGGTCAGTGCCACTTCGCGGGCGGCGGAGAGGAAGGCCCGGGCATCGCCGATGCTTTCCATGTAGATCACGATGCTGCGGGTGTGCGGGTCGTCGCCGAGGTAATAGATCAGGTCGCCCCAGTTCACATCCAGCATCGAGCCGATCGAGGCAAAGGTGCTGAAACCGACGTTCTCGCGACGGCTCCAGTCGAGCACCGCGGTGCCCACCGCACCGCTCTGGCTGATGAAGGCGACGTGACCGGGTTGGGCCATCACCCCGGCGAAGGTCGCGTTCAGTCCGGTGCGCGGGCTCATCACGCCCAGGCAGTTGGGCCCGATCACCCGCAGGGCGCTGTTGCGCAGCGCCGCCTGGATCTCGTGTTCGAGGGCGACACCCTCGGGCCCGATCTCGCGAAAGCCCGCCGAAATCACGATGGCGCCCTGCGCACCGGCCGCGACGCATTCCCGGATCACCGCGGGCACGTGCGCCGCCGGCGTGGCGATGATCACCAGGTCGACCGGTTCCGGCACCTCGCCGATGGTGGCGTAGGTGCGGATGCCCAGCACCGAGTGGCGCCGTGCGTTCACCGGGTACACGGTGCCGCCGAAGGGGTGGCTCAGCAGATTCCAGAGGAGCGTGCGCCCGACGCTGCCGGGCCGGTCCGTGGCACCGATCAGCGCGATGGACCGGGGCATGAAGATCGAGCGCAGGTGCAAATAATCCGAACGCAGGATGTCGTAGGACGGATCGGCGTTGGCAGGGGAGGTCGAACTCATGGCGGTTCTCGGGTCGCTGTTCTTGGAGCCAAGGTGCTGGGGTCACCGGACATGCACGGCCCTTGGCGGCGGTCGTGGTGTGTAGAGAACCTGTTTATAGGGGTTGATCGCGAGGCCTGCCACGTTATCGATCCTGACTTCGGCTCCCGAGGGTCGTCGTCACCGGCGAAGGCAGGCTTTTCCGCACCACAAGGTTCCCATACCATGACCACACGGTTCCATGATCATGATCGCTGTCGCCGGCTTCCATTGCTCGCAGCGGGGTGCGCGTTATGCCAGGCCTGGGCTCGAGGGTTTCCTTCACGCCATCTGCCGCAGCGATGAGGCCACACCGCGTGGCGGCGTGGCGCGGCGCGCGCGGGCTTCGGGCCGGCCTGCTCGCGCTTGCGCTGTGTGGCCTGGTGCTGTCCGCTGGCGGGGCGACGGCGGAGCCCGCGCCGCGGCAGCTGCAGGCCGAGCCTTCGGCCCTGATGAGGGTGATCGCGGGGCTCGCTGATGCTCCGGCGGCCGTGCGCCGCGATTTCGCGACTCGCCTGATTGCGGCCCTGGTCGCCGCCTATGAGGACGAGCTGGATCCGGCCCTGCTTGCGCACCGGGTCGACGGACCGGGGCACCGCAAGCTCGCACGGTGGCAGCAAGCAAGCGCCCCGTTGCTGAATGACCTGCGCCGAGCCCAGGCGGCCTTGGCGGCGGCGCAGCGGGTCGAGGTGCAGATGGACCGGCAGCAGCAGATCCTGTTGCGCATCGACGACCGCCTCGTGTGGGTCGCGTGGCCGCGAATCAGCACCCAGGTCCGGATGGAACGGGAACTCGCGGTCGAGTTCTGCCGACACCACGATTGTGCACGGGCCGGCGACGCGGGCACCGAGCCGGCGCCGATGCACGGGCTCTGGGTGCTGTCCCAGGGCCGGCACCCGGCCTGGGAGCATGCCAACGGCCTGCGGTGTGAATTCACCAGCCTCGCCGACCGCGCGGACAAGGAGGCGCTGTGCCGTGCCGTGGTGGGCGACCTGCAACACCTGGGCGCCGCCTTGCGGCTGGCCGTCCGCCGAGGCGAGCCCATCGACTGGGATCATCTGGCGTTGCAGCCCGAACCCGATGCGCTCCGGCAGCGGATCATCGTCAACGCACGGGGCGATTACCTGCAACTGGACCTGCCCGCGCTGGCCGGGCACGCTCTCGACTGGGCCGCGGTGGGGATCTGGCTGCGGGCTCAGGTGCATGACCAGTCGGCCCTGGTCACCGTGCTTCGGGCGACGCCGTGACGGCGGGCTGGGTGTCGATGAAACCGGGGGTACAACCCGTCGCGTAGTGCGGAGGCACTGAGCCATGCGTCGACTGTCGTTGTGCGTGTCGATTCACAACCACCAGGCGATCTTCCAACGCCATGGGGGGCTCTTCGCTCGCGTCCCGGTGTTTCTCCTCGGGGAGCGCTATCTAAAGGACCTGGTCGAGCGCCGGATCGCCGAGGCCTTGCAGCGGGAACTGCCCCCGGTTCTGCAGCAGGCCCTGGAGAAACATGGCGTGATCTGCGAGGTGGAGGTGCGCGATGACGAGGAACGCGGATAAGGGGGGCTTGTCCGGCTGGCAGCGCAATGGACCCCATTGATCCGACCGAAGGCGCTCTGGATACTGATCACAGGGCGTTGCGATTCCCATCCCTGGCTGACGATGGAGGAGAGGGCAATGGACCTGGATGACTTCAAGAAGCCGGAGGTTGCGGTCACCGCGGCCGCGACGGCGGCCCTGCTGTCGCCCGCCGCGCGTCATCTGTTGCACCGGGGTGTCGTGTACGGGGTGGCCGGGGTCTTGCTCGCCGGCCGTACCCTCGGTGCGGCGGGGCGCGGCGCCGCCAAGGGTTTTCAGG
>PWGH01000234.1 GCA_003555285.1 Thioalkalivibrio sp. | reverse complement strand
GCCCCGCACTACGCCGCGCGGGTCGGCGCTGCGCATCCGGAACTCGCCTCGGCGTTGACCGCATTCGCCGAGGCCCACACCCAACTGCGCTACGCCAACCTCAGCGCTATAGAGCAGGCGCAGTTCGCGCAGCAATTGGCCCACACGCTGCACATCGCCCGAGTGTACACCCGGTGGCCGCAGCGCCGATCGGCCGCCCCATGCGCCTGAACCCACGGGCCTGAACCGGACTTAAAAAAACCGAGGCCCGAAGACCCCGGTCGATGACGACGCCGATGCCCCGGTCCGACGAGCGACTAGGCGGCGTCGTGACGGAAGATGAAGTGGTGCCGGGCCCGGCGCTCCTCTTGACGGCGCGCCACCTTCTGCACCTCGGGTCGGTTCGCGAACTGCGCCAGGGTGATGCCGTCGAGGAAGTCGTACAACTGCTGGCTCAGGTCGTCCCAGAGCTCGTGGGTCAGACACCGTTCGCCCTGCTGACAATCCTTCTGTCCCTTGCAGCGCGTCACGTCGACCGACTCGTCGACCGCGGTAATGATGTTCGCGATACTGATCTGATCGGCGCGCTTGGCCAGACGATAGCCACCCCCCGGTCCGCGCACGCCCTCGACCAGGCTGGCCTTGCGCAGCTTGGCGAACAGTTGCTCCAGATAGGACAGGGAGATCCCCTGACACTGGGAGATATCGGCCAGCGTGACCGGCCCGATGCGGTCGTGGATGGCGAGGTCCATCATGGCGGTGACCGCGTAGCGGCCCTTGGTTGATAACTTCATAAACGTCGCCTCCGGGGCTGCATTGTGACGATTGGGAACCCGAGCTTCTGCGTCGCCGCATCCACTCGCTCGATCTTTCTTGACCAGCTTACTCAAGAATAATTCCAGCATTGTATCAGGCCTTTTGCCAAAGCACATGAACCAGGTATGGGCATGGTCTGACGCACGGGGCGACCGACGGTGGGGGCAGCGCAGTGCACCCGCTGCCCTTGACCTTGACCTGGACCCTCTCCGGAAATGGTCAGTCACAATGGATTAGAACGGCAGAACAACCACTTACGCTCTCCGAAAATGCCGCACACTTGACTCGACAGACCTGAAGCCGTTTGATGATCACCGATGTCCGCTGACCGAACCGGAGGCGCCGATGGCCTTTCCTGCGCACAAGACCCGGATCGTCGCGACCATCGGGCCTGCGTCGGACACACCCGAAACGCTACGGGCCCTGATGCGCGCCGGACTCGATGTCGCGCGCCTGAACTTCTCGCACGGCAATCCCGACTATCACGCGGACCTGATCGCACGCATCCGGAATGTCGCTCTGGAAATCGGGCACCGCATCACGATCCTGGGCGACTTGCCCGGCCCGAAGATGCGTATCGGCGAACTGGCCGAGGAGCCGATCGAACTGGTCCGCGATGAACAGATCACCCTGACCACCGAAGAGTGCCTGGGCGATGCCGAGCGGATCAGCGTCTCCTTCCCGGGGCTGCCGGCGGCGGTGCGACCCGGGAATCACCTGTTTCTGAACGATGGCTTCATCCTGCTGGAGGTCCTCGAGGTGAGCGCCACCGACGTCTTGTGCCGGATCGGCGCCGGCGGCGAACTGCGTTCGCGCAAGGGCCTGAACCTGCCGGGAATCGACCTGGGGATCAGCGCCTTTACCGAGGAGGATCATCAGTGGCTGCGCTTTGCCGCCGAGCACCGCATCGAGGCGGTCAGCCAGTCCTTTGTGGTGTGCGCCGAGGACGTTCAGGCGGTGCGCACGGCCGCGAAGGCATTCGGCTACCAGCCTTTCATCATCGCCAAGATCGAGCGGGCGGCGGCACTCGACGCCCTCGACCCGATCCTCGAGGCCGCCGACGGGATCATGGTGGCCCGCGGCGATCTCGGGGTGGAGATCCCGATCGAAACCATCGCGAGCGCCCAGCGGCGCATCACCCAACGTGCCAACCGCTTCGGCAAGCCGGTGATCACCGCAACCCAGATGCTCGAATCCATGGTGAACTCGCGCCGCCCGACTCGCGCCGAGGCCACCGATGTGGCCAATGCGATCCTGGTCGGCACCGATTGCGTAATGCTCTCGGCCGAATCTGCGATGGGCCGCTTTCCGGTGGAATCGGTGGCGATGCTGGCGGCCATCGCCCAATCCATCGAACCCGAGCGTGACAATCGCGTGGTGGCCGAGACCTTACGCGACTACGACCGGCACCAGACCCCGCGAGCGGTGGATCTGATCGCGCGCAACGTGTTCTACACCGTCGAGCGCAGCCTGCCGCGCCTGGTGATCGTACCCACTCGCAGCGGTGCCACCGCACGCAGCATCGCCCGCCTGCGCTTACCCTGCTGGATCGTCGCCTTTACCCCCCGTCCGGCGAGCGCCCAGGCGCTGCAGTTCTCCTGCGGCGTGCTGCCGGTGGAGGCGCCCGGCGACCGGGCCGACTGGAACGCCTTCGCCCGCCAGTGGCTGTCCGAGCACGGCATCGATGCGGGGCTCGTGTTGCTCACGCAGGGGCCCTCCGAGGAAAACCCGGACGCAAACCATCGACTGGAGTTGATCGAGTTGAAGCGGCCCCAATGATCGGACAAGGGTGGGCCACGGGGTTGGGGTCATTCCACGTGGAACAGGATCATCACCGGCGTATGGAGCGGAACGCGATCGAACACGTCGATCACATCGGCGTTGCGCATGCGCACGCAGCCGTGGGAGGCCGGCGTGCCGATGCGTCCCTCCTCGGGCGTGCCGTGGATATAGATGTAGCGGTTGAAGCTGTCGAGGTCGCCGCCGCGGTTGCTGCCCGGCTCCAGCCCCTCCAGCCAGAGGATCCGGGTGGTCACGTGATCCTGCGCGCTCCTCGCTTCGGACGCGGTCAGGATCGGCGCCAACTCGCCGGTGTCCACGCGTCCGCGAAAGATCGCGCCCAGCGGTGCCTGATCACCGATCTTGCGTGCGACCCGATGCAGCCCGAGGGGGGTTTGCAGACTGCCCTCGCGGTTGCCGGCGCCGCGGGCCGCGGTGGACACCGGGTAGACCGCACTCACCTGCCCATCGGCCCAGAGATACAGCCGCTGCTCGTCGATACGCACGACCACGACCGGCTGGGCCGTCCGGTCGGTGGCCGGATCGGTGGCACGGTCGGCCATCTGATCCGCCGCCTCGCGGGCCGCCGCGATGACCGGCCGGATCCATACCGGATTCAGAACCGGGCTCTGCCGCACCGGTCGATCCCTTGCCATGCCGGCTGCTGATCCTCCCCGGGCTACTTCTTGTTGGCCAGGTCCAGGACCTCGCCGCCCACCGACGGGGGCTTGATGCCGTCCGCACGCAAGGAGGCCAGGTAATCCAGATAGCCGGGCGCCAATCCGGTCACGTATTCACCGGTAAACACCGAGCAATCGAAGCGCTTGATCGAGCGATTCCCGCGCTGCACCGCCGCGACCAGATCGTCCAGATCCTGATAGATCAACCGATCGGCCCCGATCGCGGCACACACCGCGTCTTCGTCCCGGTCATGGGCGATCAGCTCATTGGCCGCGGGCATGTCGATGCCATAGACATTCGGAAAACGCACCGGCGGCGCGGCCGAGGCGAAGTAGACCTTGCGCGCCCCGGCCTCACGCGCCATCAGCACGATTTCGTGCGAGGTCGTCCCGCGCACGATGGAGTCGTCGACCAGCAACACGTTCTTGTCGCGAAACTCGAGGCCGATCGCATTGAGCTTCTGGCGCACCGACTTCCGGCGCAGCGTCTGGCCCGGCATGATGAAGGTGCGGCCGATGTAGCGGTTCTTGATGAAGCCCTCGCGGTACTTGATGCCCAGCTCATGGGCCATCTCCAGTGCCACGGTGCGTCCGGTGTCCGGAATCGGCACGATCACGTCGATGTCGTGATCCGGCCAGACGCGGCGAATCTTCTGCCCGAGGCGCGTGCCCATGCGCATCCGCGCGCGGTGCACGAAGATGTTGTCGATCACCGAATCCGGCCGCGCGAAGTACACGTGCTCGAAAATGCAGGGGCTCAGCGTTGGATTCGGCGCGCAGGAGCGGGTGGCCACGTGGCCGTCGGGGGTGATGAACAGCCCCTCGCCGGGGGCGAGATCCCGTTCCAGCTCGAAGCCGAGCGACTCGAGCGCCGCGCTTTCCGACGCGACGATCCATTCGACGCCGCCCGGGGTTTCGCGTCGTCCGAAGACCAGCGGGCGGATGCCGTGAGGATCCCGGAAGGCCACCAGCCCGCGACCGGCGATCATGCCCACCACCGCATAGGCCCCGGCCGCACGCTCGTGAACGCGGGCAATGGCGTTGAAGACCGCCTCGGCATTGAGCCCATTGTCGAGAAAGCGCAGCAACTCCTGCGCAAAGACATTCAGCAGGATCTCGGAATCGGAGTCGGTGTTGATGTGGCGGCGATCGGTGGCGAAAAGCTCCTGTTTCAACTCCCGCGCGTTGGTCAGGTTGCCGTTGTGGCCCATGGTGATGCCGAACGGCGAATTCACATAGAAGGGCTGCGCCTCAGCGGAACTTGCGGTGCCGGCGGTGGGGTAGCGAACGTGTCCGATCCCCATGTTGCCGAGCAGGCCCTGCATGTGCTGAGCCTGGAACACATCCCGCACCAGGCCGTTATCCTTGCGCAGGTGCAGACGCCCCTCGGTATCCGAGGTGACGATGCCAGCCGCATCCTGCCCCCGATGCTGCAAGACCAGCATGGCGTCGTAAAGCACTTGATTCACGGCCGCCGTGCCGACGACACCTACCACTGCGCACATGGCAACTCCACTGAACTGGACGGGATCGGGGCGGGATTCATGCCTCTGCCGGCAGTTCCCGCAGACGTTCCTGAAGCGACTGCGGCAACTGGTCCAGCAACCAGTTCACCAGCCGCTCGAATTCCGGCACGAGCCGGCTCTGTTCCCACCAGCCCTCTTCGGTCAGGGGCGTGAGCCAGGCCAGGAAGACCAGCACGGCCACCAGCAGCACGCCGCGCAACAACCCGAAGATCACGCCAAGCGAGCGGTCGGTGCCGGTCAGGCCGGTGCCGCGCACCAGACGATTGGCCAGGGCGCCAAGAATGCCACCGGCGATCAGGACCAGCACGAAGAGAATGGCGAAGGCGATGCCCATGCGCAGCGTCGTGTCGGTGACCGCATCGGGCAGGTGCACCGCCAGTTCGCTGGCAAAGCGGATACCGACCCAGGCGGCCACGATCCAGGTGGCCAGCGACAGCACCTCGCGCACAAAACCACGATACAGGCTGAGCAGCCCGGAGAGCACGATGAGCGCGATGAAGACCAGATCAAGCCAATTCACATGGATGGACTCTCGTGGAACAAACCAACCGGGACAAACCACCCGGGTCGAACCTCGGGGTCGAACCTCGCAGCCGTAGCAACCGGGATCCAGGCTGCACGACAACGTACCCGGCCAGGGGCATCGAGGTGGAGCCCCCCGGGCCGTCGCCCACACCGGCCGCAGCCCCCGAAAGGGCGGTAGTCTACCGCAGACGAGGGCCGCTGTGCGTACCCGTAACGATCACGGGCCAATCCGCACGCGCCTCAGGGATGGGCGATCACGATGCCCGGAAGGTCCATTCGACGCTGGATTTCATCCCGCAACTGCAAGGCCGCATCGCGCTCGGCACGCGGCCCGACCTTCACGCGCCAGACCGCGCGTCCGTCGGCATTGGCGCGCTCGCTGAAGGCATGGAAACCGGCCTCGCGCAGGCGCTGCATCTGCTCACGCGCATTGGCCTCGCGTCCGAAACTTCCGACCTGCACCGCCCAGCCGACCGTCTCCGAAGCGCTGGACGCGGGGGCGGCAGCCGTCGGCGGTGCCGCATTGGGACGTGCGCTCGCAGGCGAGCGCGGGCTGGCCGGCACCGGAGCGGCTTCCGCAGTGGGGCTCGATCCGTTCGCCCCAGTGCCGTCGGGCATGGCGTTCGCGCCACCGATGACCGCGTCCGGCGCCGAATCGCGGGCCAGGGGTTGGGCCGGGCGCGGCGGCGCCACGAATTCCGGTCGATCGGGAATCGGCTGCTCAACCTCCTGCAGCAGTTCATAGCCGGCCCCATTCAGCAGCCATGGCAGCACCAACACGGCCAAAAAGGTCAGGACGATGGCACCGACCAGGCGATAACGTACAGGCGATTGCATGCGTAGCAGTATACCGGTCCGGGCTCAGGCCTGCGCCAACATCGGCGAGGCCGGCAGCAGCCGCTCCATCGCCAGTTGCACGGTGATGAAGGATCCCCACACCACCACGCGTCCGGTCGGCCCGGCCCGCGCCCGGGCCGTGGCCATGGCCGCCTCGGCGTCGGCCGTCACCAGGACCGGGCGCGTCGTGCCGCCTTGAAGTTCGGCGGCCAGTTCCGTCGCGGCCAAGGCCCGTGCGGACGGCAACGGGACACAGACCCAAACGTCGATGTGCTCCGCCAGAGCCGCGAGCATCGGCCCGCGCTGCTTGTCCGCCATCATGCCCACGATCGCCACGACCGGACCGGCGACCGGATGGGCGTCGAGCCAACGCGCCAACTCGCGTGCCGCCTGCGCATTATGGGCCACGTCGAGCAGCCATTCAGGGGGGCCTGGCAGGCGCTGCAGCCGGCCGGACGGTGTGGCCTCCAACGCGCTGGCCAGTCGCTCGGAGTTGAGCTCGTCGGCCCGTCCGAGCAGGTGGATCAGGGCGAGCGCCGTGGCCAGGTTCTGCACTCGAGCGCCCGCCAGAGCCTCGGCCTGGACTGGATCCAGGGCGAGTTCCAGCGTGCGATCCGCCCAGGACCAGCGCGCCTTGCCGGAGACGATCTCGAGCGCGAAGTCGCGTCCGGCACGAAAGACCGGCGCCTCCAGGGCCTGGGCACACTGCAGCACGCTCTGCGGGGGTGCGGACTCACCCAGCACGACCGGCCGCCGCGTGCGCAGAATCCCGGCCTTCTCCCTCCCGATCTGCTCCCGATCGGTCCCGAGCCAGGATTCGTGATCGAGATCCACGCTGGTGATCGCGGCGACATCGGCATCCCAGAGATTCACCGCATCGAGGCGACCGCCCAGGCCGACCTCGAGCACCTGGAAGTCCACGGCCGCCTCCCGGAACAGCCAGACCGCCGCCAGGGTGCCGAATTCGAAATAACTCAGGGATGTGGTGCCCCGAGCCGCATCGATAGCGGCAAAGGCCCGGCAGAGATCGGTATCGCTGGCCGCCGCGCCGTTCACGCGGATACGCTCGTTGTAGCGTAGCAGGTGCGGCGAGGTGAAAAGCCCCACCCGAAGGCCCATCGCCTGGAGCAGCGCCGCGACCAGGGTGGCCACGGAGCCCTTGCCATTGGTCCCGGCGACGGTGATCGTGGGCGCCACGGGATCGCGCAACTGCAGGCGATCGGCCACCTGCCCGACCCGTTCCAGCCCCAGATCGATGCTCTTCGGGTGCAGGGTCTCCTGCCAGTCCAGCCAGTGCTGTAGCGTTTGGAAGCGCATGTCGGGGCGAGGGTTACCGTTGCCCCTGCCCTCAGGCCGGGCCCTGCCTTTCGGGTGTGACGATCTCGCCTTCGATCGAGGCCGCGCGGGCGTCGGTGGCCGTCTCCGACGCCGGCGGGGGCGCGATGTGATGCGTCAGCATCGCCAGCAGCGAGGCCAACTGACTGCGCATCTCCCCACGATGGATGATCAGATCGATCGCGCCATGATCCACCAGGAACTCCGAGCGCTGGAAGCCCTCCGGCAGCGTCTCGCGCACGGTTTGTTGAATCACGCGGGGGCCGGCGAAACCGATCAGCGCCTTGGGCTCGGCGACATTGATGTCGCCCAGCATCGCCAGACTCGCCGATACGCCGCCCATCGTGGGGTCGGTCATCACCGAAATGAAGGGCACGCGCTCCTCGCGCAAACGCGCGAGCACCGCGCTGGTCTTGGCCATCTGCATCAGTGAAAACAGGGCCTCCTGCATCCGGGCGCCGCCGCTGGCGGAAAAGCAGACCAGCGGAATGCGCTCCTCCAGCGCCCGGGTGGCGCCGCGTACGAAGCGTTCGCCCACCGCCGAACCCATCGAACCGCCCATGAAGAAGAAGTCGAAGGCCGCGGCCACCAGCGGCGCGCCCTCAAGCTCGCCGCGCATCACCAGCAGGGCATCGCGTTCACCGGTCGCCTTCTGTGCGGCGACCAGACGGTCCCGGTATTTCTTGGTGTCGCGGAATTTCAGCACATCGGAGGCTTCGACATCGGCCCCGATTTCCTCACGCGGATGTTCATCAAGGAAGATGTCCAGGCGTCGGCGCGCGCCGATGCGCCGGTGATGACTGCACTTGGGGCAGACATCGAGGTTGCGTTCGAGCTCCGGCCGATACAGCGTGGCATCGCAGCCCTCGCAGCGCACCCACAGGCCTTCCGGCACCGTGCGCTTGCTGGCGCTGTCGGTGCGGATCCGCGAAGGCATCAGCTTTTCGAACCAACTCATCTGTTC
>PWGH01000144.1 GCA_003555285.1 Thioalkalivibrio sp. | reverse complement strand
GAACAGGTCGAAGATCTGGTCCACCACCCAGTCCGGCCGGGCGCCGGGGCGGTCGATCTTGTTCACCACCACGATGGGCTTGAAGCCCATGGCGAAGGCCTTGGAGGTCACGAAGCGGGTCTGCGGCATCGGCCCGTCGACCGCGTCGACCAGCAGCAGCACCGAGTCGACCATCGACAGCACGCGCTCGACCTCGCCGCCGAAGTCGGCGTGCCCGGGGGTATCCACGATGTTGATGCGGTAGTCGTGCCACCGGATGGCCGTGTTCTTGGCCAGAATGGTGATCCCGCGCTCCTTCTCGATGGCGTTGGAATCCATCAGGCGCTCGCCCTGCTCGGTGCGGGCGTCCAGGGTGCCGGACTGGCGCAGGAGCTGGTCCACCAGCGTGGTCTTGCCATGGTCGACGTGGGCGATGATGGCGATGTTGCGAAGATTCACGGTCATTCGAGTCGGGCTCGGCGGGTAAAAGGGCGCGAATTATACCCTTTTGACGCGCGCGCTGCTCAGAACCCTGAAACTTCGCGTCCCTCCTCCGGGCGCGTCAGTCCTCCAGGTAGGTGTATCCGGTCAGGCCGTGTTCGAGTTCGGCGAGCAGCGCGCCGGCCTCGACGCCGCGCAGGCCGATCGCGTAGATCTTGTCGCGGTAGGCGCGGCGCAGCGTGTCGGGCTGGAAGTGCACGTACTGCAGCAGTTCGTCGACGGTATCGCCGCGTTCCGGCTCGACCAGGCGATAGCCGCCGTCCTCGGTCAGCTCGACATTGATCGAATCGGTGTCGCCGAACAGGTTGTGCAGATCGCCGAGGATCTCCTGATAGGCTCCCACCAGGAAGATGCCGAGCAGGTAGTCCTCGCCCGGATGCCAGGGATGCAGAGGCAGCGTGCTGCTGGTGCCGTCGGATTCGACGTACCGGTCCACGTGGCCGTCGGAATCGCAGGTCAGATCCTGCAGGACCGCCCGCCGCGTCGGCTGCTCGTTCAGGCGATGCAGCGGCAGCACCGGGAAGATCTGGTCGATCGCCCAGGCATCCGGGATCGACTGGAACACCGAGAAGTTGCAGAAGTACTTGTCGGCGAGCTTCTCCACGAGTTCCGCGCGCACCTCCCCGGGCAGCGTCTCGACCGAGCGCGCGAGCAGGCGCTGGCAGACCGTGAAGTACAACTCCTCGGCCTGGGCCCGCTCCGCCAACGACAGCAGGCCGCGGCCGAAGCGCGCCTGGGCCTCGGACAGGCCATAGGCCGCATCGTGGTAGATCTCCGAGGCCGGGCGCCGGTCCTCGTCCAGCAGCGCGCGCATCGTCGCCAGCACCGCGGATTCGTCCGCGAGCGGCGGCTGCGGCTCCATCAGACCGGGGGCGGTCTCGCTGTCGATCACGTTGGTGATCAGCACCGCATGGTGCGCGGTCATCGCGCGCCCGGATTCGGTGAAGATCTCCGGCATCGGGCGCTGCTGTTCGCGGCACAGCTGCGCCAACGGGCGCAGGATGTTCAGCGCGTATTCCTCGACCGAGTAGTTCATCGAACAGTCGTTGCGCGAGCGCGTGCCCTCGTAGTCGACCCCCAGACCGCCGCCGACGTCGACCACCTGCAGGTTGGCACCGGCGTCGTTCAACGCGGCGAAGTAGTGCACCGCCTCGCCCATGCCGGATTGAATATCGCGGATGTTCGCGATCTGCGAGCCCATGTGAAAGTGCAGCAGCTGCAGGTGCTCCAGCCAGCCCTGCGCGCGCAGCCGCTCCAGCAGATGCAGCACATCGGCCGCGGACAGCCCGAACTTCGCCTTCTCGCCGCCGGTGTTCTGCCACTTGCCCTTGCCGATCGCGGCCAGGCGCACGCGCAAACCGAACAGCGGCGGAATGCCCATGTCGGTGGACTGGCGGATCACCTCCTCGAGCTCCGAGGGCTTCTCCAGCACCAGGTAGACGCGATGCCCGAGGCGCCGCCCGATCAGGGCCAAACGCACGTATTCGCGGTCCTTGTAGCCGTTGCAGACGATCACCGAACCGGGCGGGGCCACGGCGAGCACCGCCATCAGCTCGGGCTTCGAGCCGGCCTCCAGCCCGACGCGGGTGTTCGGTTCGGCCAGGATGCGCTGCACCACCGAGCGCTGCTGGTTCACCTTGATCGGGTAGATCGCGGTGTAACCACCGTCGTAGTCAAGCTCAGCCGCAGCGTCGGCAAAGGCCTGGGTCAGGCGTTGCACGCGGGAACCGAGCACGTCCTGGAAGCGCACCAGCACCGGCGGCCCGATGTGTTCCTGGCGCAGCCGCTGGGCGAGTTCGAACAGATCGACCCCGGGGTGCTCCGGCCAGTCCGGGCGGTGCATCGCCACGTGGCCGGCGTCGTTGATCTGGAAGAAGCCGCCGTTCCAGTGTTCGATGCTGTAGGCGCGACGGGCCTCGTCCAGGTTCCAGGTCGGTGTGGTCATCGGGTATCCGGCGTCCTTGGGAGGCCCCAGCGTACGGGGCTATCGGCTAACGGGGTTGGATCGTTATCATAGCGCCCACTGCCTACGGCTTGGAGCCCCACGATCATGACGCTCGATGAAAACTGGTTCAGCGAACCCCACCAGGACACGGCCTTTTCGCTGCGCATCACCGCGAAGCTGCACGAAGAACAGACGCCCTTCCAGAAGATCGAGATCTACGACACCGTGGGCTTTGGCAAGCTGATGGTCATCGACGGCTGCGTGATGCTGACCGATCGGGACAACTTCATCTACCACGAGATGATCGCGCATCCGGTGCTGTTTTCGCATCATGCGCCGCGCCGGGTGCTGATCATCGGCGGCGGCGACTGCGGCACGCTGCGTGAGGTGCTCAAGCACGCGGGCGTGCAGCAGGTGACCCAGGTGGACATCGACGAACGCGTGACCCGGCTAGCCGAGCAATTCTTTCCGCAACTCTGTGATTCGAACGACGATGCGCGCGCGCGGCTGCTGTTCGATGACGGCATCGCCCATGTGAAGAACGCCGAACCGGGCTCGATCGATGTGATCATCATCGACTCCACCGATCCGGTGGGGCCGGCCGAGGGGCTGTTTTCAACCGCCTTCTATCGGGATTGCCTGCGTGCGCTGGGGCGCGGCGGGCTGCTGGTGCAACAAAGCGAATCACCCTTGCTGCACACCGACAGCATCATCCGGCCGATGCACGACAGCCTGCGCAACGCCGGTTTCCTGGACGCGATGACGATGCACTTCCCGCAGGCGAGCTACCCCTCCGGCTGGTGGACCGCGACGCTGGCGGCGAAGGATGCGACCGTCGAGTTCCAGCGCGAAGAAGACGCCGAGGCCTTGGCCTTCCCGACCGAGTACTACAACGCCGCGATCCACCGGGCGGCGGCGGCAACCCCGGAGTTTCTGCGCCGCAAGCTGTTTGCCTGAAACAACGTCTGATTGGCGTGTGCAGGAGAGGCCAGCCTCTGGGCGAGCGGTTTTCCAGCGTAAGGGCGTCGCCGAGGGGGCTCGCCTCCTACATGGGCTGGTTTGCTAAAGGTTATTCGGCACGGCGGTGTTCGTCGCGTTCGTGCATCTCCTGGGCTTCGACGCTGAGGGTGGCGATGGGACGGGCCTCGAGACGGGCCAGCCCGATCGGCTCGCCGGTTTCCTCGCAGTAGCCGTATTCGCCCAGTTCGATGCGTCGGATGGCGGAATCGATCTTCCCGATCAGCTTGCGATAACGATCGCGGGTGCGCAGCTCCAGGGTCGCCTCGGTTTCATGGCTGGCGCGATCGTTGGGATCGGGCTCCTGCCAGCTCTCGCTGCGCAGGTGCCGCACGGTTTCCTCGGACTCCGCGATCAGCTCCGCGCGCCAGGCCTCGAGTTTGCGCCGGAAATAGTCGCGCTGACGCGGATTCATGTACGGCTCATCGTTCGATGGCCGATACTCCTGCGGTGTCGTATCCATGTCAACGTCCTTTCAAGCGACCCGCCCCCGGCAACGCACCGGAGCGGGTAGAGGTGGGCGTTCGTTCGCAATTCGATCAGTATAATCGAAGGCGTTACCCTGCAAAGCTATAACGACCGCGCCGCAACGGCAAGCCGACGCAGGATCCGCCAACGCACGATCAGGACGCTGGCGACAACCACCAACGAGAGGAGCGACGTGGCGAGCGCAACCACCGGGATCACCGTGATCCAGATCACCGACACCCACCTGGGCGTGGAGCCGGGTCCGATCCGTCCGGGTCAGCCGGATAGCGACGCCCAGCTCGCGGCCGTACTCGAGCAGCTGCAACGGCGGCATCCCACCGCGGACCTGGTGCTGGTCACCGGGGACCTCGTCGAGGTCCCCGAGCCGCCGGCGTATCAGCGCCTGGTGCGGCAGCTGTCGGGGCTCCCGGCCCCGCTGGTGGCCCTGGCCGGCAACCACGACGACCGCACGCTGGCGCACCAGGTCTTCACCCACGCCGGACACGGCTTCGATGGCGAGCGGGTGATCGGCCCCTGGCTGATCCTTGGCGTGGACTCGTCGTATCCGGACCATTCGGCCGGCTGGGTCTCGGCCGCGGAACTGCAGCGGATCGAGGACAGCATCGCACGGCACCCGGCGCACTGGGTGCTGGTGGCCGTACACCACCCGGTCGTCGCGATCGGCAGCGAATGGATGGATGCGATCGGCTTGCTCAACGGCGAGGAGTTCCTCGCCCGCCTGACGCCGCATGCCCGGGTGCGCGCCTGCGTGTTCGGCCATATCCACCAGACCTTCGATCAAACGCACGGCGGCCTGCGGCTACTCGGCTGCCCGGCCACCTGCGTGCAATTCCGGCCTGGTTCCAAAGACTTCGCCCTCGATCCCGAGGAGGCCGGTTATCGCGTGCTGCACCTGCATCCCGACGGCCGGCTGGAAACCCGGATCGAGCGCGTCGCCGATACCCGCACCGTGGTCCGCCCGTCATGAGCCGCACGCCACTGCCGGCAGGCGACTCCCGGCCCGGGGGCGAGACCGCCGGTGATGGCCCCGCCGATCCCCGGGTACAGGCGCTGAATCGCTGGCTGCAGGCGATCGACCCGACGTTTTCTCCGGTCCGCCCCCTCGGCAGCGATGCCAGCTTCCGGCGCTATTTCCGCAGCCGGCGCGGCACCACCTGGCAGGTGATCATGGATGCACCGCCGGAACACGAGGACACCGCGCCCTTCCTGCAGGTGGCCGAAATCCTGCACGGGCTCGGCCTGCGGCCGCCTCGGATCCTGGCCGCCGACCGCGAACAGGGTTTCTTGGTACTGGAGGACTTCGGCGACCGAACCTTCACCCGCGCGCTGGCGGCCGGCGAGCCGGAGGCGCCGCTGTACCGGCTGGCCGCCGAGACCTTGCAGACCCTGCAGACCCGCTGGGCGCGACACCGGCCCACCCCGGAGCCACCGCTGCCGGTCTACCACACCGAACGCCTGCTCCAGGAGCTTCGGCTGTTTATCGACTGGTACTGGCCCGAGGTCCACGGCGCGTCGGCGTCGGCAGCGGTGCGGGCGGCCTTCGAGACCGCGTGGACCACGACGCTGGAGGTCCTTCCCACGCTGCCGAAGACCCTGGTGCTGCGCGACTTTCATGTCGACAACCTGATGCAGCTGCCCGAGCCATCGGGCCTTGGCGGCTGCGGGCTGCTGGATTTTCAGGACGCCGTGCTCGGCAGCCCGGCCTACGACCTGGTGTCCCTGCTCGAGGACGCCCGCCGCGACGTCACGCCCGCGCTCACGCACGAGATCCTGAACGACTGGGTGCAGCAGGGCCCCTGGCCCGCCGGTGAGTTCCTGCACCACTACCGCGTCCTTGGCGTGCAGCGCACGGTGAAGATCATCGGCATCTTCACCCGGCTCGCCCGCCGCGATCACAAACCCGCGTACCAGGCGCACCAGCCGCGGCTGTGGCGGCTGCTCGCGAGCGGTCTGGAGGCCCCGGAACTCGCCGCGGTCTCGGACTGGTTCAACGCGCACTTCGATCGCCACGGGCAGCCATGCGCGCGATGATCCTGGCGGCCGGACGCGGCGAGCGCATGCGCCCGCTGACCGACCACACCCCCAAACCCTTGCTGATGGTCGGCGGCATCCCGCTGATCGAACACAGCATCCACCGCCTGCGGGCGGCGGGCTATGGGGATCTGGTGATCAACCTCGGGCATCACGGCGAGCAGATCGCGACCCGGCTCGGCGATGGAACGCGGCTGGGCGTGAGCATCCGCTATTCTCGCGAACCGCCGGGGGCGCTCGAGACCGCTGGCGGAATTCGCCAGGCACTGACGATGCTGGGTGCGGACCCCTTCCTGGTGGTAAACGGCGACGTCTGGTGCGATCACCCGCTCGAGCGCCCCGACCTGCCCGCGGCAACCCAGGCGCACCTGGTGCTGGTCGACAACCCCGACCACCACCCGGCCGGGGACTTCGCGCTCGAGGACCACGCAGTCCGTTTGTCGGGTCCCATGCATTACACCTTCAGCGGCATCGGCTGGTATCGGCCGGCGCTGTTTGCCGATCTGCCGCCGGGGCGACAAGCGCTGGCCCCGGTGTTGTGCGACGCGATTGCCGCCGGACGCATACGCGGCGAACACTACCGCGGCACCTGGATCGACATCGGCACGCCGGAGCGCCTGCAGGCCCTCGATCAGGGCTTGATGTAGCTGTACCCCACACGCTGCAGCCAGGCGATCTGCCCCACGCCGCTGTCGACCCGATCCGCAGCGGTGGTGTCGTACAACTGCTCGAGCGTCAGACCCCGCGCGCGCAGACTGTTGCCGCAGACCTGAAAGCCCACGTCCTGCAATTTCAGGATATCGACACTGGCCCGGACCTCGGGATTCTCCAGCGCGCCCGCCAACAAGTTCAAGCCCCGACCGTGCAGCACGATCTTGATGTCCATCCGCTCGGCACCGACCGCATCGATATGATCCTGCACATAACGCAGGGTCCGGAGGTGGTCGGCGGCATCGCCCTGGTTCACGTGATAGACGACACGGAACGGACCCTCGGCAGCCCCTACGGCCTGCGGGCCGATCAGCAGCATCAGCAGCAACACCAGGGGCAACCCGATTCCCCGGGCGTGTGTCGACAGAGGCCACGGTCCGGGCCGGCGGTGGCCTCGAAGCCCACCGCGCCACCGTCCCGACGCTCGGGCACGTGCTACCGCGTTCATACGCGAATATACGTCCAGCCTTCGCCCTGTTTTTGTGCGGCCTCGCGCACGCCGGATTCGACCTCCTTCACCCAGGGCAGGAATTCGATCGTACGGCCTTCGGCACGCTCATGGCGGGCTCGGGATTGACCGCAGGCCGTGACCGTCAGACCGGAATAGGTATGCACCAGATCCCGGATGCGATTCGGAAAGGGCGAGAGATCGGCGCGGACCAGATCCATCGCGGTGCCGTGCACCACCATTTGCACCTGGAGCTCCTGCCCGTGCAGCCAGGCGGTCTCGAACATGAATTCGATGTCGTCGAGCAGGATCTTGGCCTCGGCCGCATCCACGTCCGTCACGTGCAGCAGCACTTGCCGGGCATCCTTGACACCGTCCGGGGTCATCAGGGGTCCCGCATCCGTCGGTGTCGTGTCGGCGATGTCCTGCCAACCGACGCGTTGCTCCGTGCTCATCTCGAGCGCCGCCACCGCGACAAGAGCGACCGCGACCACGCCCGCGGCGATGCCCTTCCACCAGCCGCTGCGTCCGCCTTCGGCACGTACCGGGCCGCGCAGCGAAGGCGGCACGACATCGTGGCGGTAGGCCATGCCCACCAGTTCCTTGAGTTGGTAGAGATCGCAGACCTCGTGACTGAGCTGCTCGTCTCCGGCGATGGACTTCAGGGTCAGCAGACGATCTTCGGGCGAAAACTCTCCATCGACGAACGCGTTCAGGATCTCCTCGCTGGGGCGACGGTCAGTCATGACGGTTGCGCACCAGTCGCAAGGTCGGCGAGGTGGCGGCAGCCTGCTCGAGCAGCAGTTTGCGCAGTTGCGTCCGCGCCCGGCTCAGGCGGCTCATCACCGTGCCGATCGGGACCTCGAGCACCTCGGAGACCTCGGCATAGGCAAAGCCCTCGAGATCCACCAGCGCGACGACCTGGCGATGATCGTCACTGAGCTGCGCCATCGCGCAACGCACGTCGTGGACCACCCGGGAGCGTTCGGTCTGCGCCTCGGGGCAGTCCTCGCAGGCCAGCTCCATGGTGTCCACGTCCACCGTGTCCTTCTGACGGCGGCCCCAATCCCGGTAGCAATTGGTCATGATGCGAAAGACCCAGGCCTTCAAGGCCGCCTCGTCCTGGAGCGTCTTCAGGCGGGTCAGCGCCTTGATGATCGCCTCCTGCACCAGATCGTCGGCCAGCGCCGCATCGTGGCACCAGGCAAATGCGGTTCGATAGAGTTGCGCGCGCATGTCGCACACTTGTTGCCGTAACCGCCGCTGTGCGAGCCAGGTCGCCATGTCATTCTCCACGCCGGATCGCAAAAGCGATCTTGCTTGTTCTCGTAAACCGTAAGACGCTAGTCATCCAGCACCTATTCCAGCACATTGGCCCATCGACTGCGGAATCACCATGCCCTTCGACCCGGAACACCTCGAACACGCCTTCGCCTTCGACCCGCAAACCGTCGCCCACCTGCGCAGCGCCTGGGCCGACCTGATGGTGGCGGTGGTCTGGAACGACCTGAAGAGCGGCACCATTGGCGCCGTGCCGAAATTGCGCAAGCGAATTCTCGAACTCGGGGAGAACCTGCGCTCGGTGGTTTCGGATCGGCGCTGGATTCCGCACGAGCGCGAACGCGTCAAGGGCGCGATGGCGGCCAGCCTGAACCTGCGCAGCAGTCTGCAGCAGGTGGACAGGGCCGCCAAGCTGCTCACCGAGGGCCAGGACTTCCCGCGCTTCGAGAGCGACTACCTGGCGTTTCGCCAGCGCCTGCTGGTCTTCATCGAGACGCACGAACAGCGCTGGGGCGATCTGCTGGAAGCCCTGTACACCGACACCGACGACCGGGACGAGGACTGAAACCATGGGCGAAGACATCAGCAAGGATCGCTTCGAGCCCGAAGACGTGACGCGCTTTGCCGGGAACCTCACCCGGGAGACGCAGATCCTGCGCGACTGGCTGGACCAGGAGACCGACACACCGGCGCCACCGCCACGCCTGGGCTTCGAGATCGAGGCCTGGCTGATCGACGAGGCCGGTGCGCCGCTGGCCGAAAACGAGGCCTTCCTGGCGCTGTTCGACGGCCCACTGGCCACCCTGGAGCTCGCGCGCTTCAATGTGGAGCTGAATTCCAGCGTCTTTCAGACCGGCCCGGAATGCTTTTGCCAGATCATGGAGGAACTCTCGGCGACCCTGCGCACGGCCCAGCACGCGGCCGAGCAGCTGGGCGGCCGCGTGCTGCTGGCGGGCTCGTTGCCGACCTTGTCGCCCGAACACCTCGACCTGCACAACATGTCCCCGCGCGCGCGCTTTCGGGCGCTGAACACGGCGGTGCTGGAGCGCCGCGCGCAACGCCCGCTGCAACTCGACATCGAGGGCCGGGAGCACCTGCGCCACGAACACAGTGGCGTGATGCTGGAGGCGGCCGCCACCTCGTTCCAGATCCATGTCGAGACCACGCCGGCGCTGGCGCATCGGGTCTACAACGCGATGCTCGCGGCCTCAGGGCCGGTGCTCGCCGCCAGCGGCAATACCCCCTTTGTGTTTGGGCGCCGGCTTTGGGAGGAAACCCGGATTCCGCTGTTCGAACAGGCGGTCGAGGTCGGCGGCTTCGGCCATTCGGACCGGGGACCGATCCGCCGCGTGACTTTCGGTAGCGGCTACTTGCGCGAGAGCATCGCCGAGATCTTCACCGAAAACCTCGAGCATTTTCCGATCCTGCTGCCGAGCCAACTGTCCGAGAATGACCCCTCGCTACCGCATCTGCGCCTGCACAACGGGACGATCTGGCGCTGGGTGCGGCCCATCGTCGGCGTGGACGCCGACGGCGGCCTGACCCTGCGCATCGAACACCGCAGCCTGCCGGCCGGGCCGACGATCCCGGACATGCTGGCGAATGCCGCCTTCCTGCTCGGCCTGGTCGAATACCTGGTCGCGAGCCCCGGCAACGGGGCCGGCCCCCTGCCCTTTGCCAGCGCCCGCGACAATTTCTACGCGGCGGCCCGCTATGGCCTGAAGAGCCGCCTGTATTGGGGCGACGAGGCCGTGCAGCCGGCCGGCAGCCTGATCCAGCACCGCCTGCTGCCCTGTGCCGCCGAGGGGCTGGACCGGCTGGGCATCGACGCCGAGGAACGCGACTACCTGCTCGGGATCGTTGCGGCCCGGGTTCAGCTGAGGCAGACCGGCAGCCTCTGGCAGCAGCGTTGGGTCGACCACCATGGGCACGACATGGCGGCACTGACCCAGGCCTATCGCGCCTGGCAGACCACCGCTCGGCCGGTCCACCTGTGGAGCCTGTAATGGAGCCGGCCGCCTTCGACACCTACACCGGACTGCCGGAAGGCTTTCTGACCGCGACGCCGGACACCCTGCACCAGATCCTGCCCCGGCCCGCCCTGATCCGCCTTGCGGGCCTGCGCCAACCGGCGGTGGCGGTGGTGCTGATGCTGCACGGCAACGAGCCCGTCGGGCTGCAGGCGACCCAGCAGCTGCTGCGGCGCTATACCGAGCGCCCGCTGCCGCGCGCGCTGACGCTGGTGGTCGGCAACGTCCGCGCGGCCGCGATCGGGCAACGGCACCTGGACGACCAACCGGACTTCAACCGGATCTGGCCGGGTACTGAACAGCTCGGGTCTCCGGAATCGCTGATGTTCGCCGGGATCCTCGAACAGCTGCGCGCCGACGGCCTGTTTGCCGGCATCGACCTGCATAACACCACCGGACGCAATCCGCATTACGCCTGTGTGAACCACCTCGACACCCCCTTTCTGAACCTGGCCAGCCTGTTCGGACGCACCGTGGTCTACTTCACCCGGCCGCGCGGGGTCGCCTCGATGGCGCTGGCCACCCTGGCGCCGGCCGTGACGCTGGAGTGCGGCCACCCGGGCAACACGGTCGGCATCGACCATGCGACGGAATTTCTCGACGCGGTGCTGCACCTGGATCACTTCCCCAAGCGGCCGCCGGATCACCGATCCATCGACGTCTTCCACACGGTCGCCCAGCTGCGCGTGCGCCCGGGCCTGCAGGTGGGGCTCGAGGCCGGTGCCGATGTGGTCCTGGAGCCGGATCTCGACCGCCTGAACTTCCAGTTGCTGCCGGCCGGCACGCGCCTGGTGCGTCAGGGCGCCGGCGACATGGATGCCCTGTTCGCGGTGGCGCCGGATGGCAGCACGGTCACCGGACAGTACCTCGAGGTCGATGGCCGGGAGATCCGCCTGCGCCGTGCGATGATGCCGTCCATGCTTACGCTGAACACCCGGGTGATCGCCCAGGATTGCCTGTGTTATCTGATGGAGTCGATGGATCTGCTCGAGGACGAGCAGGCCACCCCGCCTCAGGAGACCCAGGCCCGGAAGTCCCAGGCCCGGAAGACCCAGGCGCAGAAAACACTGCCTCAGGCGTCGCGTTCGACCCGCTCCAGCACCTGAGGGAGCCGATCGCCCTTGCGGTAATTACGAAACCCCCGGGTCATGTCGGCCCAGGCCTGCTCACGCTCGGCCTCGGTGGCAAACCAGCGGTAGGACACCCACTCCGGCCCTAGGAGGTGCGGCGCATGGAAGGTGTTGCCTTCCGGCAAGGACACGCGGATACCGTAACGCTTCATCAATGGTTACCAGGATACAAAAGGGTCGACAGGACAGGGTGCCCAGCGGGACCGGGTTCTCGGGCCCCATCGCTCGGGCCCCAACGTTCGGGGACCAGCCTCGTACCGGCCAATCCATCGTGAGGGGCAAACGGTCGCTTGTTTTTCGGGCGCGGTCAAGCCACCCTGCGGCCTCCCGGCCGGCCCGATCCATTCGCGGGCGCCGATCGATCCCGCAGTCTTCGCTGACTGGCCGGCCAGGGTCGTGTACGGGCACCGATGGTGAAGGGACGGTCTCCGCCGCTAGCGGAGAATTCTCCACAAGAGGCAGCTCGGGACTTTGCACGTCACGCATTGCTGTCCATTCGACACAAAAAAAGGAATCCATCGATGGGTTTGGGTGTGGGTTTCGTGATGCTTGCGGCCCTCTTCTGGGGCATGTCGGGAGGAATCGGCGGCATTCTGATGGCCGACGGCTGGGACGCCTTCGTGGTCTCGTTCTACCGGGGTGCCATCGGGCTCGTGTTCGTGCTCGCCTGGCTTGCGTTGCGGCCGCAGGGCAGCGGGCTTGGGAGTGGTCGGCTGTGGTTCTGGTCGGCCGTGGCCGGCCTGGGTGTGGCGGGCAATTTCGCATTCTATTTCGTCAGCATCGCGCACGGAAGTGTTGCGGTGGCGGCCACGCTGATGTACTGCGCGCCGGTGTTTGTCTACCTCGTTTCCTTCGCGCTGAAGCTGGAAACCCCCACCGCGCTCAAGCTGGTGGCGATCGCGGTGGTGATGGTCGGCATCGTGCTGCTCACCCAGATCTACGATACCGGCGCGGGCAGCGTTACGCTCATGGGTGCCGGCGCGGGCCTGTTGGCCGGCCTGTCCTACGCGGTATTCATCTTCGGCTTCAAATACGCCGGTGCACACGGCAGTCCGCAGGCGGTGCTCTCGATTGCCTTCGGGGTGCTCGTGATCCTCCTGGCGTTGCCGGGGGATAACGCGCAGATGGTTGCGGTACTGAGCACACCGGACTGGCCGCTGTTCGCGGCGCTTGGCGTCTTCGGAGCGGGCTTGTCGTTCGCGCTCTATGTCAACGGGCTCAGATCTACCGCCCCGGCCGTGGCCTCGATCGTGGCGATGGTCGAACCGGTTACCGCGACGCTGTTCGGCGTCGTGATCCTGCATGAAAGCCTGGGGTTCATTCAGATTCTCGGGATGGGCCTGATCCTCGTCACGGTGACCGCGCTCAGCGTATCCTCGCGCGCTACACCGCCAGCGTTGGTACGGGATCGAAACGAGTAAGCGCCCGGCTCCGTACTGCGGGCGCTACGACCGAAGCTACGGGCCGCGCGATTCGGTATCGACCCCCCGCTACTTCATCCGGATCCCGCGATACACGCGCGCACTGCGGCTCTCGCGGCGCGTACGCTCCAGCACCGTGCGCTGGAGCGCCGTTTCCTGATAGGTGGGCATGGCCGCGCTTTCGATGATCGGGTTCTGCGCCTTCCAGACGGCGGCCATCCCGATCGACAGGATCAAAGGCCTGAAAACATCAAGCACATGATCGGCCGAAACCTTTTCGTATTTCACTTCAACCGAAGGTGTGCGCAAAGGCGCTGCTTCGTAGATTTTCCGGCGAACCTGGTCCACCAGCGTTTCGCCGAAATCGGGATCAACAGGAACAGCGATCAACGCGGTTGCCGGGCGCCCGTCCGTTTTTCCATCAGGAAAGCCGGATCCCGCAAGCAGTGCAGAGAGATCCCCGACCTTCACGCGCGCATCGCACGACAGCGTTTCATCCGGAAGCATTCGGCACTCCATTTCCCCTCGGCGAATCCGGAGTATCACCGAATCGAAAAACGGCATCACAAATTCATCATAATCGCAGGAAGACAAACGGTAGACATCCCGCCCACTCACCGACTTGTAGATCTTCCTGATATCGCCCAGCTTCACAAAACACGAGGCAGTCAGCCCGTCCAGCAACTCTTTATTACTATAACCATCATAACAGCGCGACTCCCGGGCGTAATCACGGTAACGTTCTTGTCGGATGACAAGTGCTTCGGAAAAAAAACGGAGCAGTCCCGAGATCAGGCTCATCATAGTATTCCCCGTTTGCACCGCCACCTGCCGACGAGACGGCCACGAGTGCGTAGCGACCGACCCCGGTGCGGGCGATCGCGGTTCTGCCTCCTGGGGTGGCGGTGGGGCCGGCCCCCGGATCCATCGATCAGAGAACTGGATCAGCTCCCAGTAAGTGCCACAAGGCTTCGGCACCAAGGACACCATACCCTGCGAACTCGCCAGCATCACACCCAGGACTTTACCCATCGTTTGCGGGGTGTTCTGGAATCAAAACTTCTTGTACTCGCTTTTCAGATTCTCCCCACGCTGCTCCATGATTTGTCCCCTCGTGGATCACCGGTGGAGGAAAAAACACGGCCGAACGCCCGCTGGGGCACCGAAGCGCGCGACGGTCATGGGCACGATTCTGGCGCTCCGGCCCCGGCATCGCCGATCGGCTCCAGTAACGTCGCATCGTCGTTTTCCGGGCGGTTGACCCGACTCGAGACCGGAACCGCGATCAGCCGATTGGGGTCCAGCCGCCGGGCGACTTTACGCAGCGTCTGCCGGTCCGAGAGCTCCGGATCCAGCCACTGCCACCGGCACTCGGGATCGAGCGCCACCGGCTGGCGATCGTGAATGAAGGCGAAGGCCGGCGAGACCGGTTCGGTCAGGATGGCACAACAGGTACCCGCCCCTTCCCCCGCCGGTTCCCAGAGGCCTGCGAGGAAGATCACCTCGTCGGCGTCCGGCGCCTTCAACGTGAGGTAGTAGGGTTGCTTGCCGGAGGCGCTCCGACGCCACTCGTACCACCCGTCGGCCGGAATCAGGCAGCGGCGATGGGCAAACGCGGAACGAAAGTACGGGCTGGTCGCGGCCTTCTCCGCGCGGATGTTGATCGGCTTCGGGGCGTCTTCCTTCGCCCAGTGAGGACGAAAGCCCCAGTGCGAAAAACCGACGGACACCGGTGCCTCAGGTGTGGCGAGAACGCTGGTGATCGGCGTGCCCGGGGTCACGTTATAACGGGCGTGCCCGTCGTCGACCGGCAACGCGAGGTCGAAGTAGCGCGCCGCGATGCGGCTGCGCGGGGTGTGGAGGGCGAAACGGCCGCACATGGACGATCTCCGAGGGCTGCCAGCCCCAGTTTCGCTTCAGTCGGTGCGATGGATCAAGGGGTGTATCGGTGGCTGCACGGCGGCAGGTGCCCCAAAACGGAACCGGTGCACAGGGTCCAAAAATAAAAAGGGGCTGCAGTTGCAGCCCCTCGAAGTCATGGTGGCTACGCCCTGATTCGAACAGGGGACCCCATCATTATGAGTGATGTGCTCTAACCAGCTGAGCTACGTAGCCATACGGGCTGCGAATTCTCGATTCCCGGGGCGACAATGTCAAGCCGAATCGCTCCCGGACACCCGCCCCCTGCGCCCGCAGCGGCAGCCGGGCGGTCCGCTTCGCCCTGGCTGCAGCATCCACACGCATGGGCTTGCTGGCCCAACCTTGCTGGGCCGACGCGATGCGCTGCCTAGATCTGCAGGCGCTCGACCACGCGCCCGTCGCGCAGATGTTCTTCCAGAATCTCGTCGATGTCGCGTTCGTCCTGGTAGGTGTACCAGACGCCCTCCGGATAGACTACGGCCACCGGACCCTCGTTGCAGCGATCCAGGCAACCGGCAGTATTGACCCGAACCTGGCCCGGGCCATGAATGCCCATCGCCTTCGCCCGCGCCTTCGCGTAGGCGCGCATCTCGCTGGCGCCATGGTCCTCGCAGCAGTTGCCGTCTTCGCGGACATTGGTGCAAAAAAAGATGTGTCGCTCGAAATACGCCATAGGACCTCCATGCAATCGTTCCCATCATAGCCTTACGGCCATGGGCGGCACAGGCAACGGGAATTCGCGTGGGGAAACCGTTTCCACCCCATCAACGACCGAGACATGCAGGGACCGGGGCGCATTCCGAGTATGCTGGGGGCTCCGATCCACCCCATCCGGTCCATGCCCACACCCACCCATCAATCCGCATCCCCCGCCGCCGGCAGCGCGCCTTCGCGGCACGCCGCCGGCTTCGCGCAGGCCCTCGCCGACGCGGATCGTTGCGTGCTGTGCGGCCTGTGCCTGCCGCATTGCCCGACCTATCACGTGCAGCGGATGGAGGGCGACTCGCCGCGCGGGCGCATCACCCTGATGCTGGGGCTGGCCCAGGGCCAGCTGGAGCCTGGCAACCCGCGCCTGCGCGCGCATCTCGAGGGCTGCCTGAGCTGTCGGTCCTGCGAGGCCGTCTGTCCGGCCCGGGTGCCCTTCGGCGCGTTGATGGATCGCAGCCGGAAGATCCTGCAGGACCACCCGGCCCGCAGCGGGCACGGCATCCTGGAATGGGCCCTGGCCCCGTGGCGGCGGCTGGTGCTGCGCCGCCAGGGCCTGCGCCGCCTGGCAGCCTGGGGCGCCCGCGGGGCCTATCGCGTCGGTCTGCAGCGTCTGCTGCCCGCCTCCACCCGGTTGGGGCGCGCGCTCCGGCACGTCGGCCCGTCGCTGGTGCCCATGCCACCTGTGGTACCGATGCCGGCGCAGATCCCGCCGCGAGCCTCCCCGGACATCGGAACCGGGACCAGGACCGCGCCACCGGCACAAGCCGACGTCTGGCTGTTCACCGGGTGCATGGACGCCTTCTTCACCGGCCCGGATGCGGTGGCCGCAAGGGAACTGCTGGAGGCGCTCGGGCTGAAGGTCGGTCTGGCGCAGGATCAGGTCTGCTGTGGGGCCCTGGACCAGCACCTGGGACGTTTGCACGCCGCGGCCGCGCTGCAGGCCCGCAACGCACAGGCCTTCGGAGCCACCGACGCCCCCATCGTGGTCCTGGACAGCGGCTGTGAGGCGCACCTGCGGGACGAATTGGATGCGGGTGGGCCAGAGGCGGCCTGGTGCGGGCGCGTGACCAGCCTCACCGGCTTCCTGAGCGACGTTCTGGCCGGACCCGCGCTCACAGGCCTGCCCTGGCGGCGGGATCCGGTACAGGTGGCGCTGCACCTCCCCTGCACGCTGCGTAACGTCACCCGCGAGACGACGGGCCTCCAGGCCGTGCTGGAACGCCTGCCGGGGGTCGAGGTCACGGCCGTGACGCCGCCGCACAACTGCTGCGGTGCGGCCGGCACCGCGATGCTCACCCAACCGGCGATGGCCGATTCCCTCGGGCATGAGAGCCTGGCGGCGCTACAGGCCACCGACGCGGCCATCATCATCAGCCCGAACGTCGGCTGCAGCGTACATCTGCGCGCACTGGGACCAGCCACCGACAAGGCCCCACGCATCCTCTCCCCCGCCGCCTTCCTGCGCGAACGCCTGGGACGACAAGCCTGACGTGCGCGCCCCGCCGCCCACGGTGCCGCCGGCGACCCTCCCCGCTCACTCCCACCCCCACTTCCCGCACTTGAGCCGACCCGGCAACTGGCCTAGCATCGGGTGATGCGCAACCTCTCCCTGCTCGATGAAGTAATCAGCCAGGCCGATGCCTTCGTCAAGGTCATCGCCGGCCAGGCCCGATCGACCGGCCGCCCAGCACCCGGGCAAGACCTCCCGGAGCCCCTGCTGGACGACGCCGAGCGCGAACTCGTCGGCCGCCTGATGCGCGTGAACCATGCCGGGGAGGTGGCTGCACAGGGGCTGTATCAGGGCCAGATGCTCACGTCGCGCCGGCCCGAGGTGCGCGAGCGGCTGGACCGGTCGGCGCGCGAGGAAGGCGATCATCTGCACTGGTGCGCGGCGCGGGCCGAGCAGTTGGGCACCCACACCAGCCTGCTCAACCCCCTGTGGTACCTCGGCTCTCTGAGCCTGGGAGCGGCTGCCGGGCTCGCTGGCGATGCCTACAGCCTGGGCTTCGTGGACGAAACCGAGCGCCAGGTGGAACGGCATCTGGACCACCACTTGCGACAGGTGCCTCCCGACGACACCGTGTCGGCAGCGATCCTGCTACAGATGAAGCTCGACGAGGGCGAGCATGGGGCGGCGGCCCTGGAACTCGGAGGCCGCCCGCTGCCGTGGCCGGTCCGCCGCCTGCTGATGCCGGCCGTGGCCGGCCTGATGACCCGAACCGCCTACTGGGTGTAAGATCCAGGCAGGATCGACCCGGTGATGGAGTGATTCGGCAACGGGCGCTACCCGGGCGCGGACCCGCCGGGTAGCGCCCACCGCATCCGGCGCGTGCACGGGATCGCGCCTACAGGTTCCCGGTCATGTTCTTGCCGTAGAAGATCTCCATCATCTCGCGTTTCAACAGCTTCGCGATCCGCGAGGCCTCCTTGGCCGAGTAATCCTCCTTGCCCAACCCGAACATGTAGGTGTCCAGGTCGAAATCCTTCAACACCATCTTGGTGTGGAACAGATATTCCTGGTACACGTTCACATCCACCATCTGGTACTTGTCCTGGGTGTCGCGCGACAGGAAGTCCTGGATGGAGTTGATCTTGTGGTCGATGAAGTGCTTCTTGCCGCGGATGTCGCGCGTGAAGCCGCGCACCCGGTAGTCCATTATCACAATGTCGGACTCGAAGCTGTGGATCAGGTAGTTCAGGGCCCGCAGGGGCGAGATGCGCCCGCAGGTGGACACATCGATATCCGCTCGGAAGGTCGCGATGCCGCCTTCGGGGTGCGCCTCGGGGTAGGTGTGAACGGTGATGTGGCTCTTGTCCAGGTGCGCGACCACCGTGTCGGGCAACGGACCGGGCCCTTCGGTGAAGCCGATTTTCTCGGTGGCCACCGGCTCCTCGGAGATCAGCATGGTCACCGAGGCCCCCTGCGGGTCGTAGTCCTGACGCGAGATATCGAGAACGTTAGCCCCGATCAGGTCGGCCACGTCGGTCAGAATCTGGGTCAGGCGCGCGGCGTTGTAGGCCTCGTCGATGTACACCAGGTACTCGTCGCGATGCCGATCCCCGCCCGCATAGCAGATGTCGTAGATATTGAAGCTCAGGCTCTTGGTCAGGTTATTGAACCCGTGGAGCTTGATGCGTTTGTCGTGGCGAGCCAGCATGGCCGTTTCCTCCAGCCCCAACCAAAGAGCGGGGAATTCTAGACCCCTGGTTCAGGGTGTCAACGATTCACTGCCTTCAGGCCGAGGATGCGCTTGCCGCGGCGCCGGTCCTTCGATGATCTGAAAGTCGTGTGAAAGCTTCGCCGAGGCCCCCAGCATGATCGACGCCGAACAGTAGCGGGTGGCGGACAACTCGACCGCACGAGCCACCTGTTTCTCCGACAGACCCTGGCCATAGACCCGAAAGTGCACGTCGATTTCGGTGAAGACCTTGGGCACTGTGTCCGAACGCCGGGCCTCCACGACCACCTCGCAGTCCAGGACCGGCTGGCGCGCCTTCTTCAGGATCGCGATCACATCGAAGCTGGTGCAGCCACCGAGCCCGAGCAGCAGCATCTCCATCGGCCGCGGGCCGAGGTTGCGCCCGCCAAATTCGGGCGCGCCGTCCATCACCACCGCGTGCCCCGTCCCGGTTTCACCGACAAAGGCCATGCCGTCCATCCATTTCACCCGTACCTGCATGACTTCAACACCTCCTCGAAACCCTCCAATGATCGGCCACATCTGGCGCCCCGCCGCCATCGCAGCGGGGCGCATCGCAGGGGGATTTCCGGGGCTTTTTCTGCCCGGCGCTTCTGCTAGACTGGCCGTGTAGCGACAAAGGAACGGTATCATATGAGCCGATTGCTTCCCGAGCTACACCAACCCCATCCGGCCCTGGAGCGCTTGCTTCCGCACTGTCGTGGGCGCAGCTTTCGCAAGCATAGCGTGATCATCGAGGCCGGCAGCACCCCGGAGTCGCTGCATTACCTGGTGCGCGGCTCGGTGCGCGTGACCATCCGCGACGACGGCCAGGAAATGATCCTGGACTACCTGAACAGCGGGCAGTTCTTCGGCTTTGGCGAACTCGGCCTGTTTCAGAAGGAGGTCTCCGGTGCCACCGTCAGCGCCCGGGAAGACACCGAAACCGCGGAGATCCCCTACGAGCGGTTCCAGAGTCTGATCCGCCGCGACCCGGAGATCCTGATCATGCTAACCGGCCAGATCACCGAGCGCCTGCGCAAGACCTCGAGAAAGGTGGTGAACCTGGTCTTCGTCGACGTCGCCGGTCGCATTGCGCGCACGCTGATCGAACTCGCCCATCAACCGGATGCGATCACCCATCCCGCCGGCATGCAGTTGCACATCACCCGCCAGGAAATCGCCAAGCTGGTCGGCTGCTCGCGGGAGATGGCCGGTCGCGTGCTGAAGGACCTGGAAAGCCGCGGCCTGATCAGCGCCCACGGCAAGACCATTATCGTCTTCGGCACCCGGTAGGTGCCAGGGCCTGCGGACCCGCTGCGCTGCGCCCACCCAACGTCAGCCCCGCCGATGCCCGGCGTTCGGGTCGGGTATCGGTCGGGTCGGCGAACTAGCCGACCGAACCGAACAGGGTCTGCAGGGCCGTTCCCGGGTCCTCGGCACGCATGAAGGCCTCGCCGACCAGGAAGGCCTGGATGCCGGCGGCGCGCATCCGGGCGACGTCGTCGGCGGTATGGATGCCGCTTTCGGTTACCAGCAACACCCCCTCGGGCACCGCCGGATACAGTGCCAGGGAGGTTTCCAGGCGGGTCTCGAAGCTGCGCAGGTCGCGGTTGTTGATGCCGATCAGGTCAGCCTTCAGCGCCAGCGCCCGATCCAGTTCCGCGCGATCGTGCACCTCGACCAGCACATCCATGCCCAGCGTACGCGCCAGCGCGTGCAGTTCGCCGAGCCCGGCATCGTCGAGCGCGGCGGCGATCAGCAGGATGCAGTCGGCGCCCAGGGCCCGCGCCTCGTGGATCTGATAGGGATCGATCACGAAGTCCTTGCGCAGGGCGGGCAACGCACAGGCCGCTCGGGCTGCCTGCAGGTCGGCATCGGCCCCCTGGAAGAAGTCGACATCGGTCAGCACCGACAAACAGGCCGCACCGTGGCGGGCATAGGTTTGGGCAATTCCCGCCGGATTGAAGTCCGCGCGCAGCACGCCGCGGCTCGGGCTCGCCTTCTTGATCTCGGCGATCACCGCTGGGTCCCCCTGGGCGATCTTGCGGTGCAGGGCCGCCCGGAACCCCCGCGGCGGATCGGCCGCCGCCACGTGCGACGTCAAGTCCGCCAGGGACACCGCCTGCATGCGCGCCTCGATCTCCTGCCGCTTGCGGGCCAGGATCCGTTGCAGGATGTCCGGAACTGCCTGTGGGGTCGCGTTCATGGGGCCCACGCCGGCAGTTCCCGCGTGAGCGCCACCAGTTGCCCCAGGCGCTCCCCGGCCGCACCGCTGTCGATCGCCTGGGCGGCCAGGTGCACGCCATCGGCATGCGTTGCGGCCCGCCCACCGACATACAACGCGGCGCCGGCGTTCAGCAACACGATATCGCGCGCGGGGCCCGGCTCGGCAGCGAGCACTGCGCAGATCATCGCGGCCGAGGCCTCCACGCCATCGACCCGGATGCCCTCCAGCGAGGCCCGCTTCAGGCCCAGGTCCTCCGGCGTCAGAGTGTATTCGCGCATGGCGCCGTCTCGGTATTCGGCCACCTGGGTCGGGGCGGCAATGCTGATTTCGTCCAGACCGTCCTCCCCGTGCACCACCAGCACATGGCGGCTACCGAGCTGCTGCAAGGCCTCGGCCAGCGGGCGCACCCAGGCGCGCGCGAAGACCCCGAGCACCTGGTTCGGAGCGCCGGCCGGATTGGTTAGTGGCCCCAGCACGTTGAAAAGGGTACGCACGCCGAGTTCGCGCCGCGGGCCGATGGCATGGCGCATCGCACCGTGATGGGCCGGGGCGAACAAGAAGCCCACGCCGAGCCGCTCGATGCACGTGGCGACCCCCTCCGGGGCGATGCCCAGATGCACGCCGAGCGCCTCCAGCACGTCCGCGCTGCCCGAACGCGAGGAGACCGACCGGTTGCCGTGCTTGGCGACCCGGGCCCCGGCCGCGGCCGCGACCAGGGCCGAGGCGGTGGAGATGTTGAAGGTCCCGGAAGCGTCGCCGCCGGTGCCGCAGGTGTCGACCAGACCCTCAGTGGTCACCTCGACCCGGGTCGCCAACTCCCGCATCACCCGAGCCGCGGCGACGATCTCTTCGGCCGTCTCGCCCTTCATGCGCAACGCGATCAACAGGCCTCCGATCTGGGCCGGCGTGGCCTGTCCGGTCATTACCGCCCGCATCACCGCGGTCATCGCCGCGGGTTCCAGATTCTGCCGCTCGATCAACGCGGCCACTGCTTCTTGTAAGGTCACCCAACACTCCTCAACGCCATCAAAGGGAGGCACTGGGGCGATAGTCTACCGTCCTGCGCGCACGCAGACGAGGCACGCCCACCGCCATGCCCCATGGCCCAGACTGGGAAGCCAGGCACACCGCCATGCCCCATGGCCCAGGCTGGCGACCAGGCACGCCGCCGCGCCCCGTGCCACGCGGGCAGTCCGGCGCCCAGCCAGGGCCCTGCCGCGTGGCGCCGGACTTAGCGCCCCAGTGCCTTCCGATACCAGATCAGGTTGCCCAGCAGCCACAGGAACAGCGCTCCGAGTGCGAGGTGCAACAGGTTGCCCGCGAGCCAATCGACGACGAACAGCGCCAGCAGGGCACTGAAGCCCAGTTGCACGAAGGACTGCAGCGCCGCGGCCATGCCGCGCGTCTGCGGGTAGCAGTCCAGGGCCAGCAGGGTCAATGCCGGCATCGTCAGCGCCAGCGCCAGGCTGTAGCCGGCCAGCGGCAGCATCAGCCAGAAGCGAGGCGAACCCAGCAGCACCCCGAGCAGGAAACCGACCAGGGCCAGACCCGAGAGCGTCAGGCCCAATACGATGCTGGCTGCCGGCGACACCCGCCCGACCAGGCGCCCGGCGATGAAGCCGCCGGCGACCAGCCCGATGACCAGGGGCGCGAACAGCCACCAGAAGTCGGTCTCGTCGCCGCCCATGTGGTCGTAGATGATTACCGGCGAGGCGGCGACGAACAGGAACAGGGCGCCGAACAGGAAGGACAGGACCAGCACCGGACGCAGAAAGGCGGGATTGCGCAGGCCCTGAAAATAGCGAATGACGATGCGCCATGGAGACGCGAACACCCGGCCCACCGGCGGCAGGGTCTCGGGCAGCCACAGCCAGATCGAAACCATCAGAACCGCGCCATACAAGGCCAGAAACACGAACACCGCGCGCCAGCCCAGCAGCATCTGCAGCCAGCCGCCGACCATCGGCGCCAAGGCCGGCCCGAGTGCGAAGAACATCGTGATCAGCGCGAACACGCGCCGGGCGTCGTCCGGATCGAAGCGGTCGCGCACCACGGCCCGGCCCACCACCACGCCGGCCGCCGCTGCCATGCCCTGGGCGATCCGCAACGCCAGCACTTGCCAGTACTCCACCGACAGGGCGAGCAGCACGGAGATCAGCGCATAAGCGGCCAGGGCCCAGAGCACCACCGTGCGCCGGCCCAGGGTGTCCGACAAGGGCCCGACGATCAGCGTAGAGGCAGCAAAGGCGACCAGGTAGACCGCCAGCGTGGACTGCATCGCCGCGGAACTGACCCGCAGCTGCTCGGCCATCGCCGGAAAGGACGGCAGGTAGGTATCCAGCGAGAACGGCGCCAGCATCGCCAGCGGCGCGACCAGCAGCGCGAACTGCCAGCGGGCGCGCCGCTGAGGGTTCACGCCGGCGCCGGGAGGCGCTTCAGGAAGTTGTGCAGCAGATCGTGCCCGTGTTGGGTCAGGATGGATTCCGGGTGAAACTGCACGCCCTCCACGTCCAGGGTGCGGTGGCGCACCCCCATGATCTCGTCCAGCGCGCCCGATTCGGTCCGGGTCGAGGCGGTGATCTCCAGGCAATCCGGCAGGCTCGCCTGCTCGATCACCAAGGAGTGGTAGCGGGTCGCCTCGAAGGGATTCTCCAGGCCCTCGAAGACCCCCTGTCCGGTGTGCGCGACCATCGAGGTCTTGCCATGCATGATCGCCTTGGCATGGACCACGCGCCCACCGAAGGCCTGGCCGATGGCCTGATGGCCCAGGCACACCCCGAGCAGCGGGATCCTGCCGGCAAAGGCCCGGATCACGTCCAGTGAAATGCCGGCCTCGTTCGGGGTGCAGGGCCCCGGCGAGATCACGATGCCGTCGGGGGCCAGGCGACGCACACCCTCCAGGTCGATCCGGTCGTTGCGGTGCACGACGACCTCGGCCCCCAACTCGCCCAGGTACTGCACGAGGTTGAAGGTGAAGGAGTCGTAGTTATCGATCATCACGATCATCGCATGTCTATCCTGTTGTTTTTCCGTGTTCTCCACGGGCTCACGCCTGAGGATGGCGGTTGGACCCGCCGCGGTTCCGATCGACGGCGATCGGATGGTACTCCAGCGCCGCCCATTCTCCACCAGATCGGCTCCGGCATACACGATCCCGGCCTCGGTGCCGGTTTACCGGTCCACCCGTGACGCGTCACGCGAACCACGCCGACGCGCCAATGCGGCACCCCGTTTCGGTGCTCGGCCCCGGCGCACCGCCTCGGAAAGGCTCGTGTTGGTCGGCTGGCGACCTCGACCCGCACCAGGTCAGTGCATTTTTTTCGCGTTTATTCTTGACTGCTTTACTCGGACTTTGGTTTAATACGTCCATAGCACAGAACCAGGAGTCCACGATGAAACTTTCAACCAAGGGTCGTTTTGCGATCACGGCGATGATGGATATCGCCATCCATGAACGTACCGGGCCGGTGACGCTGATCGGGATCTCGGAGCGTCAGGGCATCTCCATGTCCTATCTCGAGCAGATGTTCGCCAAATTGCGCAAGGGTGGCCTGGTCGAAGGGATTCGCGGCCCCGGTGGCGGCTACCGACTGGCCCGGCGCCCGGACCAGATCAGCGTGGCCAACATCATCGATGCGCTCGGTGACACGATGAACCTGACCCGGCTCAAGCAGCATCAGGACGACGCCGAGGGCGAACCGCTGACCGAGGTCCTCTGGCAGCAGCTCGACCAGCGCCTGCACGACTTCCTCGACGGGATCCATCTCGACGAGTTCGCCAATCACCCCGAAGTGCAAAAGGCGATGGGCAAGCCGGAGATTCGGCAGTACCGGGCGCGTCACCACTTCATCTTCGACAGCGCCGCCTGACCGGCCCAGGGTGCGGGCTCTTCGGGGCCCGGGCCCTTCAGTCGACGAGAACCGGGCCTGTTAGGCCCATGAGGCCCCTGTTCCAGGGGCTTTTTTTTTGGGGTGGAGAAGCGACCGCTGCGGGTTCTTCAGGGTCATCCGACCTGGGGCCCTCCGATCGGGGGGCTCCGGCCGGCTACCGGTGCGGCACCGGGCTTGCGGTGGCCGGCGCGCGGGGTTCCGCTGCAGCCGCGTGACGGCGGCTGGAGAAGTCGGAGAAGAGTGCGGCAAGCACCGTACCGTCGGTGGCCTGCAGGGCATGTCCGCCCGGGCTGACCAGCAGTTCGGCCCGGCCTCGCAGGTCGCCAACGCGGTTCAGGTCTTGCAGCACCGGCTCCACCAGGGTGTCGGCCAGCCGAACGATTCCGACATAACGGATGTCCGGATGCGTCTGGTGGCTGAGCCAGCGCAGGATATTTCCCGGCTGGTCCGGACGGCCTCCGGCAAAGAGTTCGACCAGTTCACGCATCTGCTCCTGGCCCATCAGCGGCGTGGAGCCCCCCAGCGGGGACTGCCAGAAGAAATCCCCTAATTGAATCATGCTGCCGTCGACATGCGGGGTAGCGATGGTGACCAGGGCCGTCAACTGCGGCCGCGCTCGGGTCACCAGCGAGTAGCGCGCGACCACGCCGGCGAGGGAGTGCGCCACCAGGATCACCGGTTCCTCGGGATGCCGCCGTACCACGGCATCCAGATAGGCGTTCAGCCACTCGGCCTGCATCGCGATCGGCCGGTCGGTGGGCATCAGCAGGGTGTAGAAAACCTGCCGCGTCGCCTCGGGCGTACGCTCGAATTCGACACCGCGCAGCGAGGGCAGCAGCTGCCCGCCATCGACCCAGCCGGAGGCGGCCAACGGAATCGTCACACCGGCCTCGCGGAAGGGTCCCACCGAGCGCAGGGTTCCGGACGGATCGGTGGCGGCAAGGGTGCCTTGATGACCCGGAATCAGCAACATCACCTGTGCCGACGCGGGCATGGGCAGCCCCAGGACGAGCGCCAACAGCAGCCCGGCCGCGCAGCGCACGACTTCAACGCCGCGGCGTGCGCTCAGACGCGCCTCGGACTCAGACCGGCCATCGCCATCTCCGCGGCCCGAACCACGGCCCGGCCCTTGTTCAGGGTTTCCTGCCATTCATTTTCCGGTATCGAGTCGTAGACGACCCCGGCCCCCGCTTGGATGTGCAACGTCCCATCATGCAACACCGCGGTGCGGATCGCGATGGCCGTATCCATGTTGCCGGACCAGGACAGGTAACCGACCGCCCCGGCGTAGACGCCGCGCTTGACCGGTTCCAGCTCCTGGATGATCTCGAGGGCCCGTATCTTCGGGGCGCCGCTGACCGTGCCCGCGGGAAAAGTCGCGCGCAGCACGTCCATCGCCGTCAGCCCGGGCTGTAACTGCCCCTCGACATTGGACACGATATGCATCACATGCGAGTAGCGTTCGACGGCCATGGTTTCGGTGACCTCAACCGTGCCGATGCGGCTCACGCGCCCGGCATCGTTGCGGCCCAGGTCGATCAGCATCAGGTGCTCGGCGCGTTCCTTCGGGTCCGCGAGCAGTTCCGCCTCCAGGGCCTGATCCTCCCCCGGCGTGCGGCCCCGGTGCCGGGTGCCGGCGATCGGCCGCACCGTGACCCGGTCGTCCTCCAGCCGGACCAGGATCTCCGGTGAAGCGCCGACCACGTGATGATCCCCCAGATCCATGTAGTACATGTAGGGCGAGGGGTTCAAGCCGCGCAGCGCGCGGTACAGATCCAGCGGCGGCGCGCTGAAGGGCACGCTCATGCGCTGCGCCAGCACCACCTGCATCACGTCGCCGTCGACGATGTACTGCTGCGCCCGCGCGACGGCCGCCTGGAAGTCCGCCGCCGCCCAGCCCGACACGTACTCGGGGACCGCGTGCGGGCGCGGATGGGGATGCGGCACCTGCAGTGGCTCCATCAGCCGTTCCTCGAGGCGGTCCAGGCGCATCGAGGCCTCGGCCTGCCCGTCCGGCCGCTCGGCATCGGCATGGACCACCAGGTACAGGCGGCCGGCGAGGTTGTCGAAGACCACGACTTCGTCGGACACCATCAGCAGGATGTCGGGCAGGCCCAGCGCATCGGGTTTTTCCTGTGCCGGCGCAAGCCGCGGCTCGATCAGCTGCACGGTCTCGAAGCCGAAGTAGCCGACCAGCCCCCCGGTGAAGCGCGGCAGCCCGCCGAGGTCCGGCACCCGATAGCGGGCCTGGAACGCCTCGATCCAGGCGAGCGGGTCCTCGTGCTCCAGGCTTTCGACCACGACCCGATCGGTCTCGACCTCGATCTGGTGGCCACGAATGCGCACCAGCGTTCGGGCCGGCAGGCCGATAAACGAATAGCGGCCCCACTTCTCGCCGCCCTGGACGGACTCGAAGAGGTAGGTAAAGGGGCGGTTGCCGAGCTTCAGGAAGATCGACAGCGGCGTGTCGAGATCGGCCAGCACCTCCCGCACCAACGGGATGCGGTTATGGCCTTCGGCGACCAGGCGATCGAATTGATTCGGACTCATGACCGCCCGCTAGTCTCGGAGGCGACCGGATCCGCAAGGCGGCATCACGCGGCCTCGGCCTGCAACAGACCAGGCAGGGCGTCCAGGCGGTCGAGCACCGCATCCGGGCCCTCCTCACGGATGTCGTTGCCATGGTTGTAGCCATAGCGCATGCAGACGATACCGAAGCCGGCGGCGCGTGCGGCCTTCACGTCGCTGCGGGAGTCGCCGACCATCAGGGCCTCGTTCGGCGCGACCTCGAACCGGGCGGCGGCATGCAGCAGGGGCGCCGGATCCGGCTTCTTCTGGGGCAGCGTGTCGCCGGAGACCACCAGCTCGAAGGCGTCGAGGATGCCCTTGTCGCGCAACAACGGCAGCGTGAAGCGTTCGGCCTTGTTGGTCACGCAGCCGAGCCGGAACCCCTGCGCCCGCAGCTGATCGAGCCCTTCGCGCACCCCCGGATACAGGCGACTGCGCTTGGACGTGTTGGCCTGGTAGATGCGCAGGAAGATCGGCAGCGCACGGGCGAAGAGTTCCGGATCGGCCTCGCCGTCCAAGGCATTGATCAGCGCCCGCTGCACCAGACGTTCCACCCCGTTGCCGACCCAGTTGCGGATCGCCGGCTCGCCGCGCGGCGGCCGCCCGAGCTCGACCAGGGTTGCATCCATACTGAAGGCGAGATCCGGGACGCTGTCGACCAGGGTCCCGTCCAGATCGATCAGGATCATCTTCGGGCGGGGCAGGAGCGCCATCGGCTCAGGCCTTGGCCAGTTCGGCGCGCATCGCCTTCAGGATGCTGTCGTAGTGATTCGGGTCGGCCTCGTTGCCGGCATTGAAGATCGCCGAGCCGGCGACAAAAGTATCGACGCCGGCGGCCTTGATCTCGCGGATATTGTCGGCCTTCACGCCGCCGTCGATCTCGAGCCGGATCTCGCGGCCGGATTCGTTGATCCGCCGACGCGCCTCACGCGCCTTGTCCAGGGTCGCCGGGATGAAGGCCTGGCCGCCGAAACCGGGGTTCACCGACATCAGCAGGATCATGTCGATCTTGTCCATCACATAGTCGAGATAGGACAGCGGTGTCGCCGGATTGAACACCAGACCGGCCTTGCAGCCCTCGCCCTGGATCAGCTGCAGGGTGCGGTCGATGTGGTCGGAGGCTTCGGGGTGAAAGGTGATGAAGCTGGCCCCGGCCTTCGCAAAATCGGGAATGATGCGATCGACCGGCTTCACCATCAGATGGACATCGATGGGTGCGGTGACACCGTGCTTGCGCAGGGCCTCGCACACCAGCGGGCCGATCGTCAGGTTCGGCACATAATGGTTGTCCATCACATCGAAGTGCACGATGTCCGCACCTGCGCGCAGCACGTTATCGACTTCCTCGCCCAGACGGGCGAAGTCGGCGGAAAGGATGGAAGGAGCGATCAGATCAGGAAGGGCCATAACGAACCTCGGGGTCGAAACCGGTTGGACGCAGCCGCGCGGATAACGCCGGCGCCGCTCGCAGGATAGCCGCAAGACTTTACCGGAAGCCTTGCCACGAGGCAAAAATCTGCGGCACCCCGGCCGCCCGAAACGAAAGCCCAAAACGAAAAACCACCCCTGGAACGGGGTGGTTTTTCGACTGCGGGCCAACTGCGGGGCAGGACAGGTCCAGCGGATCCGCTCGGCCAGGGTACCCGATCGCGCCCCGGCCTACTGGTCCAGACGGGCCGGGATCGGTCAGGTGGCAACGATCAGAATGCCGTGTCGATGTAGGCCGCCAGATCGGCGATCTCCTCGTCCGTCAGGCGCGCTGCATGCGGCGCCATCAGTGCGGTGTGCTGGCCGACCTGCTCACCGGCACGGTACTGCTCGAGTTTCTCGGTCACGTGCTCGGCACTCTGGCCGGCGACACCCGGGAAAATCGCCTGTCCCTGCCCCTGGGGACCATGACAGCTCATGCAGACGGCCTGGTACTTGGCCGCACCGGCTTCGACATCACCGGCCTGGGCGCTGGCCATGCCGCCCGCCATGATCACACTGGCCACAACCACCATCATCTTCTTCATGCTCATCCTCCTTAAGGATCGTTCGGGGTACGCGTTATTGGCGTGCTTTAACTATAGATTATGTTGCCGTTGCTGAACCGGACATTAATAGCCTTCGTCAATGCCCGTCGACGTAACGGGCATCCGAATAGGTTGCCACCCATTCCGGACGAAACACCACCAACCCGGTCATCAACATGCCATTGAGCACCGCCTCCGGCAGCATCATCAACGGCACATAGCGCAGGTAATCCCGCACGATCATCGCCCAGGACAGGTCCGTGAACAAGCCGTAAACCGCCGCGTTGCCGGCCATCACGATCAGGACCGACAGACCGCCACCGAAGAAGCCGACCACGTACAGGTAGATGAACAGGTGCGCCGGCAGATGCCGTTCGCTGATCTGCAGCACATTCGCCGTCACCAGCACCGGCAGCACCCCGGTCATCAGCACGATCAACGGGACCTGCAGGAGTTCGACCGTGCCCACCAGTGCCAGCACCAGCACCACCATGATCACCATTACAATGGCCAGTTGCCAGCCGAAGACCAGCGTCACGGTGACCACCCCGAGGAAATGCATCGCCAGTCCGTCGATGGACTCGGCCCGCATCGACCAGATCAGCGCCATGAACAGGGCGACGATCAGGAACTGGTGCAGTCGGCCCGGCACGAAGAGCTGTGCCCAGTTCATGCGCGGCAACATCCACAGCAGGATCAGGCCCAGTGCAAACGCCCCGAACAGCTGCAGCCACAGGGGAAACGCGACGTCGATGTGAGCCATGGACGACCCTCCAGAAGGGCGACGCGAG
>PWGH01000264.1 GCA_003555285.1 Thioalkalivibrio sp. | reverse complement strand
GGGGGCGACGGCCGAGGAGGTCGCGCAGCTGGTCACCACGCCGGCGGAGCAGGTGCTTTCCGAGATCACCGGGATCGACGACATCTTTTCGACCTCCCAGCCGAACATGGCCAAGATCACGGTCCAGTTCAAGGTGGGCGAGAGCCGCACCGATGCGCTGGTGCGCCTCTACACCCAGGTTTTCTCGCACCAGGATTGGTTGCCGGCCAACCTTGGGGTCGGGGAGCCGCTGATCAAGCCGATGGGGATCGACGCCGTGCCCATCGTCACCGTGACCCTGTGGACCGAGGACGAGACCCGCGGCGGCCACGATCTGGCTGCAGTGGCCCATGCGATCGAATCGGAACTCAAACGTGTCCCCGGAACCCGCAACGTCTATACCGTCGGCGGCCCGGATCACGTGGTGCATGTGCGGTTCCGGCCGGAGGCGCTGGCCGGCTACAACCTGTCGGTGGACGAGCTGCGCACCGCCCTGGTCGCGAGCAACTTCAGCCGTGATGCCGGATTGCTGTATCGGGACGATCAGGCGATCCTGGTGCAGGCGGGGGACTTCATCACCCGTCCGGAGGATTTTGCCGCGCTGGTGGTCGGTATGCAGCAGGGCCGGCCGGTGTACCTCTCCGATGTGGCCGAGGTGGTGCAGGGACCGGGGTATACGACCCAGCATGTCAGCTTCGCCTATGGCGCCGGGGCATCGGCACCGGCACATTTCGGCGAGCTGCAGCCGGCGGTCACGGTGGCGATCGCCAAGCAGCCCGGCGCCAATGCGGTGGATATCGCCAATGCGCTGAGCGACCGCATCGAGCAACTGCGCGGGACCTACATTCCCGACGGGGTCAACGCCACGGTCACGCGGGATTACGGCGCCACCGCGGATCACAAGGCGAAGACCTTGATTACCAAGCTGATCTTTGCCACCGCCTCGGTGGTGGTGCTGGTATGGATCGCGCTCGGCTGGCGCGAGGCCTTCATCGTCGGTACCGCAGTGGTGATCACGCTGGCGATCACCCTGTTCGCGTCCTGGGCCTGGGGCTTCACATTGAACCGCGTCTCGCTGTTCGCGCTGATCTTCTCCATCGGAATCCTGGTGGACGATGCCATTGTCGTGGTCGAGAACATCCATCGACACATGGCGATGGGCGGCCGGAAATTCCTCGATGCCATTCCTGAGGCCGTCGACGAGGTTGGCGGTCCGACGATTTTGGCCACCTTCACCGTGATCGCGGCCTTGCTGCCGATGGCCTTCGTCAGTGGCCTGATGGGCCCGTACATGAGCCCGATCCCGATCAATGCCAGCATGGGGATGGTGATCTCGCTCGCGGTCGCGTACGTGGTCACTCCCTGGCTGACCTACAAGGTGCTCCGGCGCCAAGCCGAGCGCCACGAGCTTGCGATCGAGGCCGGGCATACCGAACACACTGGGGAAGAGGCCTCCAAACGCCTGACGCGACTCTTCGACACCATCCTGCGGCCGTTCCTGGGGGTCACCCGCAAGGCCAAGCTGTCCCGCCTGGTGATGTTCGCCGGGACCATGGTGCTGATTCTCGGCTCGGTTTCGCTGGTCTACTTCCAGGTCGTGGTCTTGAAGATGTTGCCCTTCGACGACAAGTCGGAGTTTCAGGTGGTGCTGGACATGCCCGAAGGCACGAGTCTGGAACACACCTCCCAGGTGTTGGCCGAGATCGGCGATTACCTGAAGGGAATCCCCGAGGTGCACGACCTGCAGATCTATTCCGGCACCGCGGCGCCGATCAACTTCAACGGCCTGGTGCGCCAGTACTACCTGCGTGAGGGCTCCAACGTCGGCGACATTCAGGTGAATCTGGTCGATGCCGCCGACCGCAAGCGCAACAGCCACGACATCGCCCTGTCCACCCGAGCCGAGATCAACCGGATTTCCCATTACCACGGTGGTCGGGTGAAGGTGGTCGAGGTGCCGCCGGGGCCGCCGGTGATGTCGCCGATCGTGGCCGAAATCTACGGCCCGGATTATGCCGGCCAGGTCGCACTGGCGCAGGAGGTTCGTCGGGTGTTCGAGGGCACGCCGCTGATCACCGACATCGACGATTCGGTGGAACACCCGGGACCCAAGCAGATCCTGCGCGTGGATCGGGAGCGCGCTGCGCGTCTGGGCGTGTCGCAGCAAGCGGTGGTCTCGGCGGTGCAGACCGCCCTGTCGGGGGACGACGTGACTTTCCTCTACGGCACCAACGTGAAATACGCGGTGCCGGTGCGGTTGCAGTTCGAGGAGGCCGACCTGTCCGGTCTGGACGCCATCCTGGGCCTGCACGTTCGCGCGCAGAACGGCGCGCTGGTGCCGATCTCCGAGGTCGTGAACGTGGTCGATACCACTCGCGAGTATTCGATCCACCACAAGAACCTGTTGCCGGTGACCTACGTGGTCGGCGATCTCGCAGGTGGTGTCGACAGCCCGCTCTACGGCATGTTCGATCTCCATGCCCAGCTGCGCGAGATGCCGCTGTCCTTTGGTGCACCGCTGGCGCAGCTGTTCATCGCCCAGCCCGACAATCCCTACAACTTCAGTCTGAAGTGGGATGGGGAATGGCAGGTGACCTACGAGACCTTCCGTGACATGGGCATCGCCTATTCGGTGGGGCTGCTGCTGATCTATCTGCTGGTGGTGGCGCAGTTCCGATCCTACATGGTGCCGCTGATCATCATGGCGCCGATTCCGTTGACGGTGATCGGCGTGATGCCCGGGCATGCCTTCGTCGATGCCTTCTTCATGGACGCGAAGTTCACCGCGACCTCGATGATCGGCATGATCGCGCTGGCCGGGATCATCGTGCGCAACTCGATCCTGCTGGTGGACTTCATCAACTTCGAGATCCGCCGCGGCGTCGAGGTGATCGACGCGGTGGTGAATGCCGGCGCGGTGCGGGCGAAGCCCATCGTGCTCACCGGGCTTGCGGCGATGGTCGGCGCCGGTTTCATCATCGACGATCCGATCTTCAACGGCCTGGCGATCTCGCTGATCTTCGGCATCCTGGTCTCCACGCTGCTGACCCTGGTGATCATCCCGATGCTCTACTACCTGTACGCCCGTTCCCGCGTCGACCTGATCAAGGCCCAGGAGATCTGACCCAGAACCCGCCCCAGGCACGCGACCTTGCATTAACGTCGCGCGCCTGGGGGGGCGGCTGAGGCCCGGTGTCTGCCGCCTCGGGCTTTCCGAACGCCCGAGTAAGGGGTGAATCCCAGTGGAGGGCGCAGCCCTGTTCGCGGGACGCCGTGAATACATCCCTGTAGGCTTGACGGCCGCATCCGTGCGGCCGACACCCGCGAACAGGGCTACGCCCTCCACTGGGATCATCTTTTTTATTATGAAAAAGGAAAAAGGGCCCGGGCCTTGGGGCTGGGATCTGCTCTTGCGGACCTTCCCGGCTGCCCGGCCTGGATTCGGCCGCAAAACACCGGCCCCGAAGGCCCGGCACGGCGCGGATCGGTGCTCCGACCGAGGCGCCGGGTGCGTGCCCCGATCGCCCTGACCCCCCCGAACGCCGGCAGCACGCCCTTGGGGTTTACACCCAACACTGAAGAGCCGTGTGGGGTGTGCCCGGTCCGGACCGTAGATGGCCATGGATGGCCATCTTCGAGCGCTCATGGACGACTTGAGCGGGTCCGGACCGGGCACACCCCGCACGGCTCGGCCACCGACCCCAGGGCCATGGATGGCCATCTTCGAGCGCTCATGGACGACTTGAGCGTGTCCGACCGGGCGCACCCCGCAGGGCTCGGGCACGGCCTGAGCGGCGGTGGTTTGCGTCGGGGCGGCGGGCGGCGGCATGATGGGACGGCACGCTTGCCGAGGCTGGTCATCCGATGTGGCGATCCCTGTTCACGGTGCTGTTGATCGGTGCCACCGGGTATGTGCTGATCGTCGCGCTGGTGTACCTGACCCAGGATCGGCTGATCTATTTCCCCAGCGCGGGGCTGGTGACGACGCCCGACGAACATGGCCTGGTGTTTGAGGACGTGGAACTGACGGCGGCAGATGGTGTGAGGCTGCACGGCTGGTTTCTGCCGGCTGCCGAGCCGCGCGGCACTCTGCTGTTCCTGCATGGCAATGCCGGCAATATCTCTCATCGGATCGAATCCCTGCGCCAATTCCAGGCGTTGGATCTGTCGGTGTTCATCCTCAGTTATCGCGGCTATGGCCGCAGCGGCGGGCGCCCCAGCGAGCAGGGGCTGCAGCGCGATGCGATGGCGGCCTGGCATTATCTGCGCGAGGACCGCGGGGTCCCGGCCTCGCGGATCGTGGTGTTTGGCCGCTCTCTGGGCGCGGCGGTGGCCGCCCAGCTGGCCGCTCAGCTCGAAGACCAGGAGGCAGACCAGGAAACGCCCGGTGCGGTGATCCTCGAGTCGGCCTTCACCGCGGCGAGCGATCTGGGTGCCGAACTCTACCCCTGGCTGCCGGTGCGGCTGTTGATGCGGGATGCTTTTGACGTCCGCGCGGCGGTGACCGCCATCGAGGTGCCGATCCTGCTCGCGCACAGCCGTGACGATGAGATCGTGCCTTTTGCGCATGCCCGCGAACTCCAGGCCGCAGCCGGCCCGGACACCCGATTGCTGGTGATGCAGGGTGGTCACAACGACGCTTTCCTACGTACGGGTGCGGCCTATATTCAGGGCATTCAGAGCTTTCTGCAGGACCACCTGTCCGGGTATCCCGACGAATCGTAGGTTGGCCCAGGCGCTGCGGGCCGCCGCTTGCCTCGTGGCTTCGAACGCAGGGAAGGGACGTGACGCTCTGGCGGGGCGCCATTGGCTCAGGGCTCGAACTTGCGCCCAAAGCTCGCGGCCGTGCCGGTCTCGTCCTGCTGTGGATGGCGCAGGGCGCGGCGGTAGCTCCATTGCACCAGGTAATCGTCTAGCGTACCGGCCAGACCCTCGAGCAGACGCGCCCAACGGCCTCGCTGCTGCCAGTCCGATGCGGTCCAGGAGGTACTCTGGGCGAAGTCGTGGGTGAACAGTTCGGCCAGCTGCTCGGCGAATCGAGGATCCATCACCGCCTGGTTGGCGTCCAGGCTCCAGCGCAGGTTCCAGTGATCGAGATTGCTGGAGCCGATGCTGGCCCAGTCGTCGCAGAGCACCATCTTGGCGTGCAGAAATCGCGGCTGGTATTCGAAGATGCGCACGCCGGAGCGCAGCAGCCGGCCGTAGTAGCGGCGTCCGGCATGCCATACACCGGGGTGATCCGTATTCGGTCCGGCGAGCAGTAGGCGGACGTCCACGCCGCGTCGGGCGGCGCGCTTCAGAGCCCGGCGCAGGCGGCGGGTCGGGGCGAAGTAGGCGGTGGCGATCCAGACCCGTTTACGGGCCTTGCCGATTTCGGCGAGCACCGCCCGCATCACGGCCTGTCCGCCGGTGCGCGTCTGCGCCAACACCCGCCCGTCGAGTCGATCCGTCGGCGTGGGCGCAGGGTGCCCCGGCGGAGCCATGGCCAGGGTGATGGGCTGGGCCATAAGCGGGGTGATGCGCGAGGTGACCGGCGGGGTGACCGGCGGTGCGATGGGTTGGGCGCTCCACCGTGTCCATACCCTCACGAATACCTGTTGCCAGTCGGCCACGCAGGGACCCTGCAGGGCCAGCATCACGTCGTGCCAGTCGCTGCCGTCGGAACGGGACGCGGGATCGAATTCATCGGTGATGCCCATGCCGCCGACGAAGGCCACGCGCCCATCGACGAGCAGCAGCTTGCGGTGATCGCGCAACAGGACCCAGCGCCAGCGCCTCAGGCCGAGGGGGTTGTACAGCGCCAGGTGTACGCCGGCATCCTGGAGCCGATCCCGATCCGGCCGGGACAGCGCCTGGGTGCCGAAGTCGTCGAGCAGCACGTGGACGGCCACCCCCCGCCGCGCCGCGGCCCCGAGGGCCGCGACGAAGCGGCTGGCGGTTGCGCCGGAGCTCATCAGGTACATCTCCAGCAAAATCTGCACCCGGGCGGTGTCGATCGCCGTCAGCATCGCCGGAATGAAGGTCCCGCCATCCACATGCAGTTCGTAGCGATGCGGACCCCGGGCCGGGAACGGCCGACGCCTGGCAAACGCCGCTCGCGGGGACTTCACAGGAACAGCCAGCCGACGATGAACACGGCGGCCATCACCCCCACCACGTCGGCGGAGAGCGCGGCGACCAGGGTGTGGCGGATTCGGCGCACCTGGATCGCGCCGAAGTACACCGCCAGCACGTAGAACGTGGTTTCGGTTGAGCCTTGCAGGGTCGACACCAGCAGGCCGGCATGGGTGTCCGGGCCGGTCAACGGATCCTGCATGATGCTGGCCATGATCCCATAGGCACCGGAGCCCGAAAGCGGCCGCAGCAAGGCCATCGGCAGGGCCTCCGGCGGCAACCCCAGCGGCGTGGTCCAGGGGGCGAGCAGCCCCACGAACACGCCGAGGGCCCCGCTGGCGCGCAGCATGCCCACGGCGACCAGGATCGCGACCAGATACGGAATGATGCGCAGCGCGACCTGGAAGCCCTCCTTCGCGCCTTCGACGAAGACCTCGTAGATGCGCACCCCGCGCGCGACCCCGAACAGCAGGAAGCCGATGATCAGCCCCGGGATGATCCATGGGGCGATAGTCTGCCCGTGGAGGATGGTCAGCGGGATGATGCCGACCACGCCCACGAGCGCCAGCGCGCTGACCCAACCCGGATAGCCTTTGGTCGGCACATCGAGGTGCATCGGTTGCGGATCGGCACGCAGGGACGTGTCGGCGACGGGGTTGGTCGGCCCGGCGGCTGCGGCGGTCCCGAGCGTTCCGGCTGCTCCGCGGACCCCGGTGGCTCCGGCGCTTCGGGCGGTCTCGGTGGACCCGGTAGCACCGGAGGACGTCGGCGCGGCCTCGGGCGGGTGCCCGTCGGTCGGGCTGGTGGCCGGCGGCGGAAAGAAGCGTTGCAGGATCAGTGCACTGGTGATTCCGGTGATGGTTGCGAACAGCGTCGCAAAGAGGGTGGTCGGCAGGATCGCGGCCGGCTCCGCGGCCCCGAGGCTTGCACGCAGCGCGATCACGCCGGTGGGCAGCAGGGTGATGCTCGAGGTGTTGATCGCCAGAAACAGCGCCATCGCATTGGTGGCCGTGCCGGGATGCGGGTTCAGACGGTCGAGTTCCTGCATCGCGCGAATGCCAAAAGGGGTGGCGGCATTGCCGAGCCCGAGAATGTTCGCGGAAAAGTTCAGGATCATCGCGCCCATCGCCGGGTGTTCCGGGGGCACCTCGGGGAACAGGCGGGCCATCATCGGGCGCAGCAGGCGGGCAAGCACGGTCAGCAGGCCACCGGCCTCGGCGATCTTCATCAGTCCGAGAAACAGTGCCATCACCCCGACCAGCCCGATGGCAAGCTCCACCGCACTGCCTGCGGAGGTGATCGCGGCCTGCGACAGCTCCTGCATCGGCTGGCTCTCGGTGCCGATTTCGGTCAGTTCCCGCCAGGCGGCGCTGAGGAAGGCGGCGGCCACCAGCGCGAAGAAGATCAGATTCATGGGTGGGCGTCTCGGCTCAACGGTTCTCGCTGCGGGACACCGCTCGCAGCACGGCGTCCATCGCCCGGGTCGGCAGCAGGCACTTGAGGGTGGCAAAGAGATGGCTGGGAATGGTGACCCGGTAGCGGGTCTTCGGACGCCGTGCCTCCAGGGCATGCAGCACGCACTTCAAGACCGCCTCCGGACCCAGGGTGAAGGGGGCCTCGCGCCCCGGATCCTGCAGCCGGCGCTCCGAGCGCGCGTAGGTCTCGTGCCAGTGGCTGTGCTCGGGGCGGATGAACCGCTGGTAGGCGAGCCAGGCATTGGCCCGAAACTCGCTGCGGATGGGCCCCGGTTCGATCAGGGAGACATGCACGCCGCTGCCGTGCAATTCCTGGCGCAGCACGTCGCTCAGGCCCTCGAGCGCAAATTTCGAGCACACGTAGGCGCCGCGCAGGCGCAGCCCGACCAGCCCCAGCACCGAGCTGTGCTGGATGATCCGGCCCTCGGCCTGACGGCGCATCGCCGGCAGCAGCGCGTTGGCCAGTTCGAGCGCCCCCAGCACGTTGGTTTCCAGCTGGGCCCGCAGGGCGGCACGCGGCAGGTCTTCCACCGCGCCCGGTTGCCCGTAGCCGCCGTTGTTGAACAGGGCGTAGAGCCGGCCGTCGGTGCGCAGCAGCACTTCGTGGGCCGCGCTGTGGATGCTGGCGGAATCGTCGAGATCCAGCTGCAGCGCCTCCAGCCCCTGGCGCTTCAGTCGCGCGACATCGTCACTGCCGCGCGCGGTGGCGAAGACCCGGTAGCCGCGTTGCTGAAGGGCGAGCGCGACATGCTGCCCGATTCCGGAGGAGCAGCCGGTGATCAGGATCGCGCGCGCGTCAGGGAGGGTGCCAGCGGGGCTCATGCCAGCGGGGCCCAGGACAATGGGGCCCAGGACAATGGGGCCCAGGACAATGGGGCCCAGGACAATGGGGCCCAGGACAATGGGGCCCAGGACAATG
>PWGH01000150.1 GCA_003555285.1 Thioalkalivibrio sp. | reverse complement strand
GGAGCCGTAGAAATCGAACTCGATGGGATCGGCTGCCACGACGGTGGGGGCCAACAGCGCGCCGGCGATGGCGGCCACAAGGATTGTTCTGGATAACATGCTGTTTCTCCGGATGATGAAAAGTTCGTAAGCGGCGGAGGCCACGCGTGCCTGACGGCCACCCGCGCCGATGTCTCGGATGAAACTGACGGGTCTTTTGATACGCCGAAATCCCCGTGGCGAAACAACAAACCCGTTAAATCTGGGGAGCAAGTGTAGCGGATGTGCGACGCAAATGCCAAGAAATTCCTTATATACCACGAAAGAACCAGCGGACCTGTTTCTTTTAAGCAACATTTCTGAGATGGGTCCGGGACAGAAACGCCCGAGCGGCGGCGCGGCATTTGCACCGAAAGTACTTTTGCACAAAAATACCCTGTCTCCGTGATCAAGGTGCGCGACCATGCCCAGATCCGTCGAACCCGGTCCCGTAGAGCCCAACCCTGTCGAGCCCAGTCCCGCCGGGAACATTCATGAAGATAGCGAAGGCGATGCCGCGGTGCGCGCGGTGATCCGCCAGTTGCGCATGATCATCCGTGCCTTGCAAGGCCATTCGCGCCACGTCGAGCGCAGCTGCGGCATCAGTGCCGCACAGCTGTGGGCGTTGTGGGAACTGCAGCACAGCCCGGGTCTGAACGTCAGCGACCTGTCCCGCCGGTTGTCGGTGCATCCCTCGACCACCTCCAACCTGCTGGACAAACTGGAGCAGGGTGGCCTGATCGAACGCCGTCGGCGGGAACGGGATCAGCGCATCGTTCGCCTGTATGTGACCGCGACCGGTACCCGGCTGCTGGCGGATGCACCATTGGCCCCCCAGGGTGAATTGAACCGGGCGCTGCAGGCCATGCAACCCGAACGCTTGCTGGTCCTCCAGAAGGCCCTGGCGGAACTGGTGGCCACGATGGAATCGACCGAGCCGACGGCCGGCCTGCAACCCTACGAAGGAGGCTCATGAAAGACGCCGACGCGCAACAGCCGTGCGCAGGGGCACGGACTCCCGACGCCGCCGGCCGCGGGGCCTCGCCGTGGGCCCGACTGGCCGTGCTGATCCTGGTCTTTTGGCTGTGGCCGGCTGGCGGCAGCCTCGCCGATGACAGTGTAGCCGATGCCGGCGGCAGCGTGGCCCATGCCGACAACCGTGCCGCCAAACCCGTCTTCGTGTCGCCGCCGACGTATGACCGAGCCGGCTTCTTCGGCCTGGAATGGGAGGGTGCCGAGCAGGTCGAACTGGAACAGGCCACCGCGCCCGAGCATCAGGATGCTCGGATTCTGTATCGCGGCAGCGACACCCGCACCACCATCAGCGGGCTTGCCGATGGCGAATACCGATTCCGGATCCGTGAGGCCGGCGCCCACCAATGGAATGACGAGGCCGTGGTCGTGGTGGAGCACCATGGGCTCGGCCGTGCCTTCGGCTTCTTCGCGCTCGGTGCCGGACTGTTCCTGGTACTGATCCTGGCCATTGCCAACGGCCGCAAATGGAGCTGACGCCTCAAGACGATACCGGCGCCGCAACGGCGGCCCGAAAACGAATCCCCCAGTCAACACCCAAGCGCATCCTGACCACCGGACGCCGGAGCGAACCATGAACCTCACCGAAACCAAGATCGACATGCAGCGGCTGCAACAGGACATCCTCGACCTCGGCCAAATCGGGCGTAGCGAGGATCTGGGGCTGAACCGCCGCGCCTTCAGCGACGGCGATCGCGCGGGCCGGGACTGGTTCCGGCAGCGTCTGGCGGTTGCCGGACTGGAGGTGCACCAGGACGGGGCGGCCAACCTGCACGGCCGGCTCGATCACGCGAGCGAAGAGTCCACGGTGATCATGGGCTCGCACCTCGACACCGTTCCCGGCGGTGGCCCGCTGGACGGTGCGCTGGGGGTTCTGGTCGGGCTCGAGGTCCTGCGTACGGTCAAGGAGGCCGGCATCGCGCTGCGTCATCCGCTGGAGGTCATCGACTTCACCGACGAGGAAGGCCGCTTCGGCGGCATGTTCGGCTCCCAAGCCTTCGCCGGGCAGTTGAGCCCGGAGCGCATCTTCGGCGCGCGCGACCTGGACGGGCACTCGCTGGTCGATGCGATGGCCGCCTGGGGCCTGGACGCGACCGCAGCATTGGGGGCCCGCCGCGACCCGAACAGCATCCACGCCTTCCTCGAGTTGCATATCGAACAGGGCCCGGTGCTGGATCGCAAGCGCATCAGCATCGGCGTGGTCGAGGCGATCACCGGCCTGTTCAAGTGGGAGGTCCGGCTGAAGGGCCAGCCCAACCATGCCGGCACCACCCCGATGGACATGCGCATCGACCCCTTTCAGGGCCTCGCGGAATTCGCCGGCGAGATCAACCGTCTGCTGGAGGAGCACGGCGGCCCGAACAGCCGCGCGACCATCGGCCGGGTGGAACTGCAGCCCGGCGCCGCGAACACGATTCCGGGGCTGGCGACCTTCTCCTTCGAGGTCCGCGACACCGACGAGCGGGTGCTGCGCGCGCTGTATGACGCGGCCCGCCGCACGCTGTCCAGCCTCGCCCGGCGCCGCGACCTGATGTTCGAGTTCGACGTGCTCTCCGAGATCAGCCCCACGAAATGCGACCCGGGCCTGCTGGACCTGATCGCGACCCAGGCCGAGGCCATGGACCTCGCGTACCTGCGCATGCCCAGCGGCGCCGCCCACGACACCCAGAGCATCAGCTCGGTCGCCCGCACCGGCATGATCTTCGTGCCCAGCCTGGAAGGACGCAGCCATTCGGCGGGAGAATGGACCAACTGGGAAGACATCGAGGCCGGCGCCAATCTGATGCTGCACAGCGTGCTGGCGCTGGCCGCCCAACCCGGAGACCCCGCTTTATGAACGCCCGCTTCACCACAGGATGCTGCGCATGACCGACAAAACCACTCCGATCACCGACTTCGATGCCCTGGACCCTCTGCACGACCAATACCAGGGCACGCTGATCTCCACCCGATTGCTGCGCCAGGAACTGGCCAAGCATCATGTCGCCCTACTGTGCATCGACCTGCAGTACCTGGATGCCGCGCGCGGCCATGGGGTCTTCGCCGACGTGGCCGCCTCCGGGGTGCCGCTCGCGGCCCAGGAATACTATTTCCATCAGCTGGAGAGCCGGGTACTGCCCAACGTGCGGCGGCTGCAGGACGCCTTTCGCCAACATGGCCTGGAGGTAATCCATTCGCGCATCCAGTCGCTGACCCACGACGGCCGCGACCGCAGCGCCGGCCACAAGCGGCTGAATCTGCACGCGGCGCCGGGCTCCAAGGAGGCCGAATTCATCGAAATGGTCGCCCCGGTCGCCGACGAGATCGTGCTGAACAAGACCGCAAGCGGGGTCTTCAACTCGACCAACCTCACGTACCTGCTGCGCAATCTGAACATCACATCGCTGTTCATCACCGGGGTCTACTCGAACGAGTGCGTGTCCACCGCCGTGCGCGATGCGTGCGATCTCGGCTTCTACGTGACGCTGATCGAGGATTGCTGCGCCACGGTGACGCCGGAGCTGCAGGAGGCCACGATCACCACCATCAAGGGCCGCTATGCCCGCGTGATGAGCACCGATGAGGCGATCTCCGAGATCGCCAAGGTGCGAGTGGCCTCATGACACTGGCGGAGGATGCAGCCATCCTCCCCGCGGGGATCGCCTGGGGTCTGCTGCTCGGCTTCGGCGTGCTTTGGGTGCTTCTGGGCTGGTATCTGGGGCGCAACAACCGCACCGCGGTCGATCACATGCTCGCCGGGCGCAACGTCGGGCTGGCGCTCGCCACCGCCACCGCGATGGCGACCTGGGTCACCGCGAACACGACGATGACCGCCCCGCAGCTCGCGCTACAGCTGGGTGTCTGGGGCATGTTCGGCTATTCGCTCGGCGCGCTCGGGCTGATCCTGTTCGCGCCGATGGCGCGGCGCATCCGCGAGCTGATGCCGAACGGCTTCACCTCCGGGGATTTCATCCGCCTGCGCTTTGGCACCTTCACCTGGCGCGTGTTCCTGGTCGTGTCGCTGATCTACGCCTTCGGCTGGCTGGTCAGCCTGGCGATGGCCGGCGGGGTACTGATCAATGCCCTGGCTGGAATCGACTACCGGGTGGGAATGACCGTGATCCTGACGGTCTGCGTGCTCTACACCCTGCTCGGCGGCCTGCGTGCGGTGATCGGCACCGACTTCGTGCAGACGATCATCATCATCCTCGGCGTGAGCTTCATCGCCTGGCTGACGATCGACCGGGTCGGCTTCGAGGCGATCCACTTCAACCTGCTCGAAGAGCGCCCGGAGCTGCTGAACCTGCTGTTCCCCGCGGCGATCATGTTCCTGTTCAACAACCTGCTGTTCGGGGTCGGCGAGATCTTCCACTCCAACGTCTGGTGGTCGCGCGCTTTTGCCTTCGGGCGCCAGGTCGGCTTTCGCGCCTACCTGCTGGCCGGGCTGCTGTGGCTGCCGATCCCCATCGTCGCGGGCTTCGTTGCGCTCGCGACCCCGGCGCTCGGCATCAACGTGCCGGTCGCAGACATGGTCGGCCCGCTGGTCGCCGCCGAGATCCTCGGGCTCACCGGCGCGATCGTCGTCTTCATCGTGGTCTTCGCGGCGCTGGCCTCGAGCCTGGACTCGCTGCTCGCCGCGACCTCGGACCTGGTGACCCGCGACCTCTACCGCGGCCACTTCCGCCCGCAGGCCTCCCAGCAACAGCTGTACCGGGCGACCAAGATCATCGTCGTGCTGCTCGGGCTGCTGACCTGGCTCGCGGCCAGCTACCGGGGCGAGTTGCCGATCATCGGCTCGCTGGCCGCGGTGCTGTACTTCACCGGGGCTTTCGTCGCCAGCGCGATCTGGCCGGTGGTTGCCGGACTGTACTGGCGCCGGACCAACCCGGCCGGGGCGGCCTGGTCGATGATCCTGGGCAGCGGGCTCGGCCTGTTCAGCTACTTCGCGATCGGCTTCTATGTCGCCGCGCTGGTCGGTGCTGCGGTCTCGCTCGCGGTGCTGTTGCTGTTCACCTGGGCCGCGCCGCGCGACTTCGACTGGGGTCGCCTGGCCGAGGTCGACCCGGACGGTGACGACGGGAACGCCCGCGGGCGGGATCCGATGGATACCGCGCCGGTTTATCCGACCGCCGCTTCACGCACGCCGGACCCGCACAACCCGGGCTGCGGCCCCTTGCCCAACGGAGGTGCCCGATGACCCTGTCCGTGGAGGCTCTGGCCGTCGTCGTGGTGATCGCCACGGGCGTCGCCACCGTGGCCCCGATCGTGCTGCTGACCCTATTCATTCGCGACTGGAAGAGAGGCCGACTGTGGTGAAAAATCCAGAAGAGCAGTTGCAGCGTCCGCTGCAACCCAAGGACGGCACCGCCGGCATCGAGCGGCCGCGCGCGCTGGTGGATGCCCTGCCCGAAGATCCGGAGCCGTTGGTCGCACTGGCCGCACGCCATGTGGTGTCCAGCCGCCAGTTTGACCGGGCCACCCTGGTCCAGCTGTTCCGGCTGGCGGCGCAGTACGAATCCACACCGGCGCTGATGCACCTGCCACTGAACGGCAAGATCCTGATCAGCGCCTTCTACGAACCGTCCACCCGAACCCGGCTGTCCTTCGAGAGCGCCTGGCACCGGCTGGGCGGGGCGATCATGTCGATCACCGACCCCCAGAGCACGGGGCTGGCCAAGGGCGAATCGCTCGGGGACATCGCCGAGATGTTCAACAACTATGGCGATGTGATCGTGCTGCGTAGCGGTGAGGATCAGGCAGTCTATTCGATGCTCGACGCCCTGCGCATCCCGATCATCAACGCCGGCAACGGCATCGACGAGCACCCGACCCAGGCGATGGCCGACCTGTACACGCTGGCCAAATGGCGCCCGGAATTGTTCCAGCCGAACGTGCCCCCGGAGTCCCGCATCCGCATTGGCATCATCGGCGTACCCGCGCGCATGCGCACCGTGCGCAGCCTGCTGCTGCTGCTGGCGAACTTCGCCGAGGCCGTCCTCGAGGTGGTCGTGATCTCGCGCGAGGGTGAGAGCTTCGATGCCGAACAGCGCGAGGAATTGGAACGCGCCGGCCTGCGCCTGCGCCTGGTGGACGAACTCGATCCGGTGCTGCCGGAACTCGACGTGGTGTACATCAATGCCATCGCCTGGGTCGGCGACAGCTACGAATCCCTCGGCGACGGCCTGAAGCTGACCCGCGACTCGCCGCTGAAGCCGGGTGCGGTGATCCTGCACCCGCTGGCCCGCGGCCGGGAATTGTCCACCGACCTCGATGACACGCCCCACAACTGGTACTTCGCCCAGGCGCGCGGCGCGGTGTTCGTGCGCATGGCGCTGCTGACCTCGGTGGTGCACCGGATCAGCGCGGTGATGGACACGCCGGACCGATAAGCACGCAGCAAACCCGACCCCGACTGAATCCAAGGAGAACCATCATGTGCGGCATCGCTGGAATCTTTCATGCCGACCCAAAACGCCCGGTCGACCCCGAGACGCTGGTGGCGATGGCCGCCATCCAGTACCACCGCGGGCCGGATGGCTTCGGCTATCGGGTGCAGCAGGACCGCGGCGTGGGCTTCTCGCACGCCCGGCTGTCGATCATCGACCTGGACGAGAACCGCGGCCGCCAGCCCTTCTGCATCACCGACGGCTCGATCATGACCGCGGTGAACGGCGAGCTCTACGACTACAAGCGCATCCGCGCCGACCTGACGCTGCGCGGCGTGAAGTTTCGCACCAAGAGCGACTCGGAAATGGTGATGCACCTGTACCGGCGGCTCGGGCTCGGCGATGCGATCACGCACTTTCGCGGCGAGTTCGGCATCGCGCTGTACGACCGCGAGCGCGACCGGCTGGTGCTGATTCGCGACCGCTTCGGCGTGAAGCCGCTGTACTACACCGAGGCCAATGACGCGCTGATCTTCGGCTCCGAGATCAAGGTGCTGTTCGCGCATCCGGACGTGCCGCGGCGCTTTTCGGACACCGGCCTGTTCCACCAGCTGATGCAGACGGTGGTGCCCGGCACCACCGCCTTCGAGGGCATCCACCAGGTCCAGCCCGGGCACTTCGTGATCATCGAACGCGCCCACGGCAAGCTGAAGATCCGCACCGAGAAGTACTGGGACATGGACTTTCCGCTCGCCTCGGAACGCCCGGAGCACGGCGAGGAAAACGAGGAATACTGGATCGAAGGCGTGCGCTCGCAGCTGATGGAGGCGGTGCAGCTGCGGCTGGAGGCCGATGTCCCGGTCGCCTGCTACCTCTCCGGCGGCATCGATTCGTGCATCACGCTGGGCCTCGCGGCGGCCACGCAGCAAAGCCCGGTGAAGGCCTTCACCATCGGTTTCGACGACGTCGCCTACGACGAGACCGCGATCGCCCGCGAGATGGCCGAGAGCGTCGGCGCCGACCACGACATCATGACGCTGAACGCCGCGCACCTGTACGACAACCTGGTGGAAACCCTCTGGCACGCCGAGCGCAGCATCTACAACACCCTCGGGGTCGCGAAGCTGCTGATGAGCCGCCACGTGAACGGTGCCGGGTACAAGGTCGTGGTCACCGGCGAGGGCTCCGACGAGCTCTTCGGCGGCTACCCGGCGTTTCGCCGCGATCTCTTCCTGCACGGCCTGGACACGCTGCCGGCGGCCGAGCGCGCGGTCTGGCAGCAGCTGCTGGACGAAAGCAACAAGCTCTTCAGCGGCGCGATGCTCGCCGAAGACGAACTCGACGACCCGGCCTTGACCGCACTGGTCGGCTTCACCCCCTCCTGCCTGCAGCCGTGGCTCGCGGCGGCGGCGCACGTTCCGGGTCTGCTGTCTCCGCAGCGGCGCGCGGCGCTCGACGGCTATCAGCCGGGTGCGGCGATCGCGGCGGCGCTCGAGGGCGACATGCTCGAGGGCCGGCATCCGCTGGACAAGGCCCAGTACGTGTGGATCAAGACGATGCTCGAGGGCCAGATCCTGACCTGGGGCGGCGACCGCGTGGACATGGCCAATTCGATGGAGGCGCGCCCACCGTTTCTCGATCACCACCTCGCAGAATTCGCCGCCCAGCTGCCGCCGTCGATGCGCATCAAGGGCCGCACCGAGAAATACGTGCTGCGCGAAGCGATGAAGGGCCTGCTGCCGCGTGTGCTGTACGAACGCGAGAAGTTCGCCTTCATGGCCCCGCCGGCGCATACCGATCCGGAGAAATGGGCCGCGATGAAAGCCCTGGCCGACCGCTACCTCTCCGACGAGGCGATCCAGGCCGCCGGCCTGCTCGACCCCGACGGCGTGAAACAATTGTTCGAACTGCACGACGCCGAAGGCACCACGGTCTCCACGCAGGTTCAGCTCGACGCAGTCATCAACAACATGATCAGCGTCCAGGTCCTTCACGAACACTTCATCGCCAACGACATCCCCCGCATGGCCCGCGAAAAGGCACAGGCGCTCGGCTGGCACCCGTAGCATCGGGG
>PWGH01000043.1 GCA_003555285.1 Thioalkalivibrio sp. | reverse complement strand
GGAGCGTGGCTTGAAGATCATGGATGCGCCGCCCGCAGCGACAATGACCGCCTTGGACTTGAAGACGTGGTAATTGCCGGTACGAACGTTGAAACCGACGGCGCCGGCGACACGGTTCTCTTTGGATTCGTCCATCAACAGGTGTGTGACGCAGATGCGGTTGAACACCTTGTCGGCGGACTTCTTCGCGGCCTCGGCCACGATCGGCTTGTAGGACTCGCCGTGAATCATGATCTGCCAACGGCCTTCACGCTGATAGCCGCCCGTCTTGGGGTCGCGCATCAACGGCAGGCCCCACTCCTCGAACTGGTGCACGGCGGAGTCCACGTGACGCGCCATGTCGAACAGCAGGTCCTCGCGGACCATGCCCATCAGGTCGATACGTGCGTAGCGGACGTGGTCCTCGGGGTTATTCTCGCCCCAGCGGGTGCCCATGTAGCAGTTGATTGCGTACAGGCCCTGAGCCACGGCGCCGGAGCGGTCGATGTTGGCTTTTTCGGCAATGATGATTTTCTTGTCTTGCCCCCAGTACCGGGCTTCGAAGGCGGCACCCGTGCCACCCAGACCGGCGCCACAGACCAGGACGTCGATGTTGTCTTCAACGATAGTCTCGTAAGCCATTAGTAGTACACCCCTTCTTTCAACTTCAGACCGGCCGCCTTCAGCGAGTACAGCTCCCCGTCATCCATACGGATGTATTTGGGCTCGTTGTAAAGCAGCTCGCTGTTCCGCATTTCCTTGCTCGGCGCAGGCGCTTCGGCAAGTTTCGGGATGTGCTTGCCCCAGGGCTTGGTCGTGATCGGGGACAGGAAATTCTTTTCCCGACCGTCCCGAAACTTGATTCTCCAGGCGATGGTGCCCCGCTCCTCGTCGCGCTTCACGCGCACGCTGTGTCCCAGCGGAGCAAAATCGGCATAGCCTCGGACGTCGATGGCGTCGTGCGGGCAGGCCTTTACGCAGGAAAAGCATTCCCAGCACATGTTGGGTTCAATGTTGTAGGCACGGCGGTAGGTCTTGTCGATATGCATGATGTCTGACGGGCAGATATCGACGCAGTATCCACAGCCATCGCAACGGGTCATGTATACGAAAGTTGGCATGATAATCCTCGATCAAGTCGGTTGATCAGTTGGCTGTCTTAATAGTGGTTGGGCGCTTCGCGGCTGATGCCCAAGCCCATGTCCATTGGTGCATCACGCAGCAGCTCCATGGAATGTCTTTGCTGCTGCTCGGGCTCGTCGCGGCTAATGGTCGGCAAATTTTCCGCGGATCCGTCGGCCCTGGTGACGCGCTTTTGATAAGCGGCGGCAGGCTTGAAGAACATGTGCGCGAATTTGGACCAGTAGACGGTGCCGAACAGCGAGGTGGTGGCAGCCAGGAACAGGGCAAAGAACAACCAGTTGACGGCCCCGGCGCCCTGAGTCAGTGACCACAGGAGGGCGAAGGTCGAGGTTGCCAGTAACGAAAGGATGAACAGGTCGGCCTTCTTCACCTCGTACCAGGCCTGGCCTTCCGCGGAAACATCGACCCGGATGGCGAACCAGAACCAGTAGCCGCCAGCGGCCAGCATGACCGCGCCCAGGTGCCACAGCAGCGGCAGGATGGCCGGCGCCGCTTCGGCCGGGTAGCCAAAGATCAGGATGAACGTGGTAACCACGAGAAGGATGAAGCCATACATCGTGAGGAGATGGGACATCCGGCGCTGCGGATTCGCGAATTCACCGGAGGTCAGGACTTCCTTTCCGACGGTCTTGAGCGCGAGCCCGACCTTTTCGCCGCTGCCGACGCTGCGGGTTGCGCTCTGTTGGGCTCTTTTCGAGTTCTCAAAGAAGTACTTGGCACTCTTCTTGTGGAGGATATCGAGAATCGTGCCGCCGGCCGCCAGGAGGACCATCAGCACGACATACGTCTGCATTGCGGCCGGCGGAATGACGGCGGCAAGTTCGGCAAAAGGGTTGCTAGTGATCACAGGCTGGGGTCTCCTCGGTATCTCAGAAATGACCGGGCGAGTTTCCGGTATTCGAAATTTCGAATCCAATTAAACTTTTTTTATACCCCATAAGCCAAGCTTATAGGTACTGATTCCAGTGGATGCCGGGCATCGCGGGGCACGGCCGCCACGGACGCAGCAAGAACCGGCGCGGACCCGAGACGCGCAGGACCGGATCCGCTCGGCGCTGGCTCACCTGGACTCGTGCCACCGGATTGGGTTCCACGCAGCTCTGGGATGCCCCGGCGGATCAGGGATCCTGGGGTGGATCCTGGTCGCGTCAGGAATGGCCGCCGTTAATTAGTATAGGCTAATTTCAATAGGCCCGTTGAGCCGCGTGTTGTGCTACGTTTACGCCGTTTGTCCTCGTGAAAACCGGTGCGGCAGCAGGCGACCGGGCCACAACCCATAACGCGGCGAAGCCGCTGATCCATCCAAACTCAACGTTCATATTCGGCAGGAGATAAAGCCCATGATCAAACCCCACGGTGCGGACACCCTGAAGCCCCTGTTCATCTACGACACCGAACAGCACCATGCCCTGATGCAGGAGGCCGAAACCCTCCCCTGTGTAACCATCAGCTCGGCCGCCGCCGGTAACGCCGTGATGATGGGCGGCGGCTACTTCACGCCGCTCACCGGCTTCATGAATGTTGCCGATGCCATGGGCTGCGCTGAAAACATGCGGACCGCCGTTGGTCTCTTCTTCCCGGTCCCGGTCGTCAACCTGCTGGAGAATGCCGACGCGATCCGAGGCGCCAAGCGGATCGCGCTGCGTGACCCCAACATGGAGGGCAACCCGGTCCTCGCGATTCAGGACGTCGAAGCGATCGAGGAGTTCACTCCCGAACAGATGGAGCTGATGACGCAGAAGGTCTATGGCACCACCGACCCGGAGCACCCCGGAGTCGCCGCGTTCAATAGTGTCGGTCGCGTCTGCGTCTCGGGCCCCATTCAGGTGCTGCACTTCTCGTACTTCCAGGACGACTTCCCCGACACCTTCCGCACCGCCGTCGAGATCCGCAACGAGATCGTCGAACGCGGGTGGAAAAAGGTGGTGGCGTTCCAGACCCGCAACCCGATGCATCGCGCGCATGAGGAGCTGTGCCGGATGGCAATGGATCAGCTGGGAGCCGACGGTGTGGTGATTCACATGCTGCTGGGCAAACTCAAGGCCGGCGATATTCCGGCACCGGTGCGCGATGCGTCGATTCGCAAGATGGCCGAACTCTATTTCCCGCCCAATACGGTGATGATCACCGGCTACGGCTTCGACATGCTCTACGCCGGCCCCCGCGAGGCGGTCCTGCACGCGCTGTTCCGCCAGAACATGGGCGCGACCGACTTTATCATCGGTCGCGACCACGCCGGGGTCGGGGACTACTATGGGGCCTTCGACGCCCAGACCATCTTCGACACCGACGTGCCTCCCGACGCACTCGAGATCGAGATCTTCCGCGCCGACCACACCGCGTATTCCAAGAAACTCAACCGCGTCGTGATGATGCGTGATGTACCGGACCATACCAAGGAGGACTTCGTGCTCCTGTCCGGCACCAAGGTCCGCGAGCTGTTGGGTCGCGGCGAGGCACCGCCGCCCGAATTCTCCCGCCCCGAAGTGGCGAAGATCCTGATGGACTACTACCAGAGCCTCGATCAGAAATAAGCGAAACGCCGGTCACTGCGGGCGGCCCGGGCCGTCCGCAGCCGCCCGCGGTCCCGGTCAGTAGGCCTTCGACAAGGCGGCCTGAATATCCGCGAAGGTCCGGGCGACATCGAATGTCTGCACCTGCAGCCCCAACTGACGGCCAATCTGAGTGGCCGAAAACACCCCTCGAATGCGCATCGCACCGGTTGCCGGGTCCTTCTCCCCGACCAGCGCATGCTGCCGCCCCCAGTTTTTCAGCGTCGCGACGATATCGCCCACCTCGGCATGCATCACGCGCCCCAGATCCAGAAGGTCCATGCTCTCCAGCGGAGCCATCAGATCGCGCACCCTGAGATCGGGGTACCGCACCCCCCGTTCCTGCACCATCTGAATCGGTCGTTCCCCCTGGGTATCGCGCGCGGTGATCAGCCCGAGCACGCGCTCCTCCTCCACCACGATCAGCAGACGGACCCCGCGGGCGATCATTTCATCGGTCGCCTGCTTCAGCGTGGCATCGGGCCCGATCGTGGCCACCGGGACCTTTCGAAAGTCGGTCATCACGCACAGCGCCGAGGACAACATCGTCACGGTGGGCGGGGCATCGGCCACCGACTGAAGGCCGGTTCCGAGGCCCGCCTTGTGTGAAGGCAGGGGCTTGTGCGGGTTTTCTGCGGTCATCGCGTCCTCTCCATCCAGGGCAAGCGTCTAACGATGCCCTGCCGCGCGCGCGCTGACAAGCGGCCCCCCTCATCATGGATAAACGACCCCTCGACAGCGGATCTCCGGGCGCGGAAGGTGGGTGTTGGGCGGGGTACTGTTTCGGAGGCTGCGCGGCCTCCAGCCCAGGCCCGGCCCCGACGCCCCGGGGCCGTTCCCTCCGACCTAGGCTCCGGGCGCAGCCTCTTCCGGCGTCGCGCGGATCTCGAAGGTCATGGTGTCGAGGTCGCCCAGCGCCCAGGTCGCCTCGGGGGCGCCGAGCCCGGCCACGGTGCCGGGGTTCACGAGCCAGGTCGAGCCGCCCTTCACGTGCGGCTGCTGGCGGATCTCGATCTCGTGACTGTGCCCGCAACAGACTAGGTCGTAGTCGCCGGTGCAGGCCATCGCGTGGGCATAGTGGGGATAATGCGTCACGAAGATGCGTCGGCCCGCCAGCGTAAGGATCGCGTCGTGCCCGTAGTAGGTCAGTAGGCCGTTGGACTGGTGGGCAATGCGCGAGATGGCCACCGGGTCGCCGAGGTTGTTGCCGTGCACCGCGTGGATCGGCAGGCCCAGCTTCAATGAGGCCCTCAGCGTGTTTCCACCGATCAGATCGCCGCAGTGGATCACCGCCTCGGCACCCTCGGCGGCACCGGCCTCGATCGCCCGCGCCAGCATCGGGCCGCGGTCGTGGCTGTCCGATACGATACAGACCTTCATGCGCCAAGCTGCCGACCATCGGCCGCGCCCGCCGCCGCGGCCTTGGTGGCGCCCTGCGTGGGCACCCGCAACCGGCGCACCAACGGGGCCCGAAGGCTCGCGGGACTTTGGGTTTCGGTGAAGTCGGGGATCGGGTCGAGCATGATCACATTCCTGCGGAGCTTATGGACGGATAAAAAGATTCGCCTTGTCGGACCTACTCGGCGCCGGCATACTGCGTGCGGTATATCGTAATTTACTTATCCTCCAAGGCGGTAGTCATCATGCCACAGATCCCTTCCCAGGAAATCAAAAATACCACGTGCTACATGTGTGCGTGCCGCTGCGGCATCCGCGTGCATCTGCGCGACGGCGAGGTGCGCTACATCGACGGCAACCCGGATCATCCTATCAATAAGGGGGTTATCTGCGCCAAGGGCGCCTCCGGCATCATGAAGCAGAATTCCCCGGCGCGGCTGACCCAGCCGTTGCGGCGCAAGGCGGGTGCCGAACGGGGCGCGGGCGAATTCGAGCCGATCTCCTGGGCAGAGGCCTTCGACACCCTCGCCGAGCGCCTGCAGCGGATCCGCGAAACTGCCCCGAAGCAATTCGCGCTGTTCACCGGCCGCGACCAGATGCAGGCCCTGACCGGCCTGTTTGCCAAGCAGTACGGCACACCGAATTATGCCGCCCACGGCGGCTTCTGCTCGGTCAACATGGCCGCAGGCATGATCTACACCATCGGCGGCTCGTTCTGGGAGTTCGGCGGCCCGGATCTGGAGCGCTCGAAGCTCTTCGTGATGATCGGCACCGCCGAGGACCACCATTCCAATCCGATGAAGATCGCGCTGTCGAAGTTCAAGCGCGACGGCGGGCGCTTCATCTCGATCAATCCGGTACGCACCGGCTACTCGGCGATCGCCGACGAGTGGGTGCCCATCCGACCGGGCACCGATGGCGCGCTGCTGCTGGCGATCATCCACGAGATCATCGCCCAGGGCCTGTACGACCGTGAGTTCCTGGTGCGCTACACCAATGCCGGTCAGCTGGTGAACGTCGACGAGGCCAACGACGAGTTCGGCATGTTCCTGCGCTCCGAGGTCTCCGACGAAGAGGGCTGTTACGACCCGCAGGACAAGCTCTGGTGGGATCGCAAATCCGATCGGCCAGTGGTCACCCACACCGTCGAGGCCGACCCCTACCTGCTCGGCGATTTCGAACTCCCCGACGGCACCGCCGCCAAGCCCGCGTTCCAGCTATTGCAGGAACGGGTCGAGGAGTACACACCGGAATGGGCCGCGCGGATCACCGGCATCTCCGCCGAGACGATCCGCCGCCTGGCGCACGAGATGGGGGTCACCGCGCGCGACCAGCGCATCGAACTGCCGATCGCGTGGACCGACTCGTGGGGCGTGGAGCACGACAGCGTGACCGGCAACCCGGTGTCGTTCCACGCGATGCGCGGCCTGGCCGCGCATTCCAACGGCTTTCACACCATCCGCTCGCTGGCGATCCTGATGTCGCTGCTGGGCACCATCGACCGTCCCGGCGGCTTCCGCCACAAGGCCCCGTTCCCACGGCCGATCCCGCCCTGCGCACGCCCGCCGAAGGGACCCGAGGCGGTGCAGCCGGGCAAGCCGCTGGACGGCATGGTGCTGGGTTGGCCCGCAAGCCCGGACGACCTGTTCGTCGACGAGCAGGGCGGCCCGGTGCGCATCGACAAGGCCTTCTCCTGGGAGTACCCGCTGGCGGTGCACGGCATGATGCACAACGTGATTACCAATGCCTGGCGCGGCGATCCCTACCCGATCGACACCCTGATGATCTTCATGGCCAACATGGCGTGGAACTCGACCATGAACACGGTCGAGGTGCGCAAGATGCTGAACGACAAGGGCGAGGACGGCGAATACAAGATTCCGTTCCTGGTCGTGGCCGACGCCTTCCAGTCGGAGATGACCGCCTTTGCCGACCTGATCCTGCCCGACACGACCTACCTCGAGCGCCACGACGTGATGTCGATGCTCGATCGCCCGATCTCCGAGTTCGACGGCCCGATCGATTCGGTGCGCGTGCCGGTGGTCGCGCCCAAGGGCGATTGCAAGCCCTTCCAGGAGGTCCTGATCGAGCTCGGATCACGCCTGAAGCTGCCCGCCTTCGTCACCCCCGAGGGGGCGCGCAAGTTCCGCGACTACCCGGACTTCGTCGTGAACTACGAAACCGAGCCCGGTTCCGGGATCGGCTTTCTGGCCGGCTGGCGCGGCAAGGGTGGCGAGAAATCCCTGCGTGGCGAGCCGAACCCGAACCAGTGGGAGATGTACCAGAAGAACAACTGCGTGTTCCACTACGAGCTGCCCAAGAGCTACCAGTACATGCGCAACTGGAACAAGGGCTACCTCGAGTGGTCGCAGCGCAACCGCATCACCCGCTACGCCGAGCCGATCCTGATCCACCTGTACTCCGAGGTGCTGATGAAGTTCCGCGCGACGGCCCAGGGCAAGGGAACTTCGTCACGCAAGGTTCCGGCGCATCTGGCCAAGCGGGTCGAGACCTATTTCGATCCGCTGCCCTTCTACTACGATCCGCTGGAGTGCCAGGCGACCGACAAGCACACCTACCCGCTGGCGGCGATCACCCAGCGCCCGATGGCCATGTACCACTCCTGGGATTCCCAGAATGCCTGGCTGCGGCAGATCCACGCCCATAACCTGCTGTTCGTGAACGCCAAGACCGCCCTGGCATCCGGCATCCAGGATGAGGACTGGATCTGGGTCGAGAGCCAGTGGGGCAAAGTGCGCTGCATGGCCCGGCACTCGGAAGCCGTCGAGCCCGGCACGGTGTGGACCTGGAATGCCATCGGCAAGGCGGCCGGTGCGTGGAACCTGACGCCGAGGGCGAACGAGGCGCGCAAGGGCTTCCTGCTGAACCACCTGATCTCCGAGGAGTTGCCGGGCGGCGCCGACGGACCGATCTCCAACTCCGATCCGGTCACCGGCCAGGCCGCCTGGTACGACGTGCGCGTACGGATCTACAAGGCTGACGCCGACGAGCCGCAGATCACCGCTCCCCAGTTCGATTCCATGAAGCCCTACCCGGGGCAGTCCAAACGACCGCGCGTCTGGAACTTCTTCGCGGCCAAAGGAGGTAAGAAATGACCCAACTCGCCCTGGTCATCGATCTCAACGTCTGTGTCGGTTGCCACGCCTGCGTGACCAGCTGCAAGGAGTGGAACACCTCGGGTGGCGCCGGACCGCTGGTGGATCTGCGCCCCTACGACGCCGACCCCAGCGGCACCTTCTTCAATCGGGTGCAGACCTTCGAGGTCGGCGAATACCCGAACACCGAGACCGTGCATTTTCCGAAGTCCTGCCTGCACTGCGAGGAGCCGCCGTGTGTGCCGGTGTGCCCGACCGGAGCCTCGTACAAGCGCAAGGAAGACGGCATCGTGCTGGTCGACT
>PWGH01000074.1 GCA_003555285.1 Thioalkalivibrio sp. | reverse complement strand
GGAGGCGAAGGTCTGCGCGCGGTCCAACCGCAGGGCCAATTCGGGATCGATGGCCTCGATGGCGTCCAGTTCATCCTCGCTGTAGGTGTGTTCAGGATCGTCACTCAACAGGTGATCGACCGCGGGCAACTCGCGGGGTGTGCTCATGGGCAGTGGGTCCGGCCGTTTGCGGCGTCTCAGTATAGCAACCAGATCGGCGCGGCCGGCTTGAAGCCATGCGGCCCAACCGGGATTCTCCCGCAGCTCGGTCGGCCAGCGCAGACGCACCCGCAGATGCCGGAAATCCTCGGGATGCAGGCGCCACCAGGGCAGCCAGAGCACGTGCACCGGACCCGCGGGCATCGGCCGAAGCACCAGCACGATCAGCCGCACGGTCACCCGGGTCTCCGGCAGGATCTGGATGGGGGTCCGCTGTTCCTGACGCAGACCCTCGCGGGTCGCCAGCCACCACTGTGACTGGGCATCACAGCCGAGCCAGTCCCAGTGTGGCGGGCGGTGATGACGCGTCCACAGGCCGGCGATCAGGGCCAGGGCCAGCGGGGCAAGGGTCCAGGCCGGGGTGCTGTAGACCGCCGCGTACAGCACGGCGGTCGCCGCCAACAGCGACAGCCCCGCGATTTGTGCGGCCGGCAGGATCCGGTCAGGGCGCAGCGCGAGCCGCAGTGGCGGCGCGGATATCGGCGACAACGCGGGCTACGCCCGGATCCACGGTCGGCTGGCGGCCGAGCAACAGGTCCAGCAGCAGTTGATCCGGGTAGTCGAGCAGGCGTTCGAAGGCATCGCGACCCTCCGGGTCCAAGTCATCGTATCCCTGATCCAGGAACGTGCCGAGCAGCAGATCGTTTTCCAACAGACCCCGCCGGCACCGCCAGCGGGTGCGGGAATCGGCCTTCACCGCGACACCGCCGGCACAGCAGATGCCCCCATGGGCGCGGCCGACCCCATCGGAATGCTCACAAGGATTGCTTGAGCATCGTCTTGCGGATGTCGCTGATCGCCTTCGCCGGGGACAGGTCCTTCGGGCAGACCTGGGTGCAATTCATGATGCTGTGGCAGCGGAACAGGCGATAGGCGTCGTCCAGGCGTTCCAGCCGGTGTTCGGTGGCCTGATCGCGGCTGTCCTCGATGAACCGCGCGGCCTGCAGCAAGGCGGCCGGACCGAGAAAGCGCTCCGGACTCCACCAGTAGGACGGACACGACGCGGTACAACAGCCGCAGAGGATGCACTCGTACAGGCCATCCAGGCGCTCGCGATCCTTCGGACTCTGTTTGCGTTCGATCTCCGGTTCCGGCGAGTCGTTGATCAGCCAGGGTTCGGCCTCGCGGTACTGGCGCCAGAAGTTGTCCATGTCGACGACCAGGTCGCGAATCACCGGCATGCCGGGGAACGGACGCAGCACCACCGGGGCCTTCAGGTCCGCGAGCGGGGTGATACAGGCCAACCCGTTGCGACCGTTGATGTTCATGCCGTCGCTACCGCAGACGCCGTGTTGGCAGGAACGCCGAAAGCCCAAGCTGTCGTCCTGTTCCTTCAGCAGCAGCAGGGCATCGAGCAGCATCATGTCGGGCTCGACGCGGTCGTCGCTCAGGGTGAACGACTGCATGTGCGGCTCGGTGTCGTGGTCCGGATTGAAACGATAGATCGAGAATTCCATAGCAGGATTCCTGACGGGGGAGCGATTCAGTAGACCCGTTTCTTCGGGGGAAAGGATTCGACCGTAATCGGTTGCGTGCGCACCGGTTTGTAGTCGAGGGTGTCGTCGTGCAGCGAGTACAAGGAGTGCTTCAGCCAGCGTTCGTCGTCGCGTTCCGGGAAATCGACCCGGCTGTGGGCGCCCCGGCTCTCCTCGCGTCCCTGGGCCGAGCGCATGGTGGCGATCGCACAGTCCATCAGGTTTTCCAGTTCCATGGCCTCGACCCGGGCGGTGTTGAAGGTCTGGCTTTGATCCTGGATCACCGCATTGTCGATCCGCTCGCGCAAGGCGTTCAGCAGGGTTACGCCTTCCTGCATCACCTCGGCGGTGCGAAACACCCCGCAGTGGTCCTCCATGATCTTGCGCAGCTCGCGGCGCAGCGGCTCGACCGCCTCGCCCTTACCGGTACGCTGCCAGCGCTGCACACGCGCCAGTGCCTGATCGACCGCGGGTTGGTATAGCGGCCGGTGCAGGCGATTCTCCTGCAGGTACTCAAGGATGTGGTTGGCGGCCGCGCGGCCAAACACCAGAATATCGAGCAAGGAATTGCCGCCCAGGCGGTTCGCACCGTGTACCGACACGCAGGCGGCCTCGCCCGCCGCATAGAGTCCCGGCACCGGGTCCTCCGGCGTATCCTTCACCGGCACCACAACCTGCCCGTCGCGGTTGGTCGGAATGCCGCCCATGCTGTAATGGCAGGTCGGAAACACCGGGATGGCCTTGTCGATCGGATCGATGCCGAGAAAGGCGATGCTCATCTCGCGGATGCCGGGCAGCTTCTTCAAGATGGTGTCGCGACCCAGATGGGTCATCTCGAGCATGACGTGATCCTTGTTCTTGCCGCAGCCGCGGCCCTCGCGCACCTCGATCGAGATCGCCCGGCTGACCACGTCGCGCGACGCCAGGTCCTTCGCCTGCGGGGCATAGCGCTCCATGAAGCGCTCGCCCTCGCCATTGACCAGAAAACCGCCCTCGCCGCGCACGCCCTCGCTGATCAGCATGCCGCGCCCGGCGATGCCGGTGGGGTGGAACTGCACGAACTCCATGTCTTCCAGCGCCACGCCGGCGCGTAGCGCCATCGCCATGCCATCGCCAGTGTTGATCAGGGCGTTGGTCGTGGTTCGGAACAACTGCCCGGCGCCGCCGGTCGCGATCAGGGTGGTCTTCGCCTCGATCACGATCGGCTCGCCGGAAAGGATCTCGAAGGCCAACACGCCGAGCACATAACCGGCCTCGTCCCTGATCAGGTCGACCGCGAAGTATTCATCGAAGAAATGGGTCTTCGCGCGCAGGTTCTGCTGATACAGCGAATGCAGGATCACGTGGCCGGTGCGGTCCGCGGCGGCACAGGTGCGTGCGGCCTGCTTGCCGCCGAAATCTTGGCTCTGGCCACCGAAGGCGCGCTGGTAGATGCCGCCATTCTCCAGGCGCGAGAAGGGCACGCCGAAGTGCTCGAGTTCGTAGACCACCTTCGGCGCCGCGCGGCACATGTATTCGATTGCATCCTGGTCCCCGAGGTAATCGGAGCCCTTGATGGTGTCGAACATGTGCCAGTGCCAGGAATCCGGCAGCACATTGGCCAGCGCGGCGTTGACTCCGCCCTGAGCCGCGACCGTGTGCGAACGCGTGGGAAAGACCTTCGAGACCACCGCCACGCGGGCGTCGGCGTCGGCCAATTGCAGCGCGGCGCGCAACCCGGCGCCGCCGGCACCGATGATCAGGGCATCGAACTTGCGAGTGCTCAGCTTCATGTGGGGGCCTTCATGTCAGGGCTGCCTCGATCAGGATCCACAGGGCCCAGAAGCCCATCAGCAAAAATGCGGCAGCGACCAGGATCAGCGCCGTCAACCGGACCGGCACGCTCTGGCCGTAGTCGAGAATCACGTCGCGCAGACCGATCCAGGCATGCAGCAGGGTCAACAGGATGAAGAGTGCGGTCGCGGCCCAGATCATCGGATGGGTGATCAGCGCGTGCCAGGCCGCGTGATCCGCCGGGGGCCGTACGATCAGCCAGAGCATCGCGCTCAGCACGAAGAGCCCCGCATACAGGGACGTGACGCGTTGCAGCAGCCAGGCGCGCTGCCCGCTCAGCAGGCTCATGGCAGCAGCACCCAGAGCAGGAGCGCGGCGACGATGCCGGCGATCAACGCCGTCCACGCCGAACTCCGCGCCTGCTCCCGGTCTTCCGCAAAGCCCAGGTCGGCGAGCAGGAAGCGGATACCGGCAAAGAAGTGATGCATCAGCAGCCACAGCCAACCGAGCAGCAGCAGGCTTCCCAGCGGATGGCGGATCACGGCCACGGCCTGGGCGAAGCCTTCCGGACCAGCCAGCGAGCGACCCAGAAGCCAGAGCACCAGCGGGATCGACAGGATCAGCAACACGCCGGTGACACGATGCAGAATCGACACCAGGGCGTTGGGGGGAAGATGGATCTTGCGCAGATCCAGAAACACGGGGCGAACTGGGCTGGCCATGCACGGCTCCTCATCGTCACAGACGGTGCGCGGCTTTCTGACACCCGCACAATCGTTCGTCTACTATGATCGACGTTGGTTCCACAGTCCAGGCACCTGCCGGTTGGGACGCACAGGGTTCGCGCAGCGGAAAAGTCGGGGCGATCGGTCGATGCTTCACGGCGCCTCAAGGGGCCTATCAGGACGGACGCATCGGCCACAGGGCCCCGGCTTACCCGCCCGCAGCAGCTGCACGTTCCGCAGCCGCTAGGGGCCCGTTCACACCGCAGGGCATACCGCAGGGGAGCACGCGATGCGCGAAGATTGGAAAAGGCACCTGATCGATGTCGGGGCCGAGTTCGAGGACGACCTGCTGCAACACTTCGGCAATGCCGAACGCGAACGCCGGGTGGCCGTCAATGGCGACGTGATCTGCGACCTGTCCCATCAGGGCCTGCTCGAGGTGCGCGGCGCCGATGCCCAGAGCTTCCTGCAGGGGCAACTGGGCAACGACATTCGCGCCGTCAGCGCGACCCGCTCGCAGCTTTCCAGTTATTGCAGCCCCAAGGGGCGGGCCTATGCGGTGTTCCGGATCCTGCTGGATCGCGATGCCTATGTGCTCGAGATGAACCCGGAGTGCCTCGACACGGTGCGCAAGCGCCTGACGATGTTCGTGATGCGGGCACAGGTGGTGATCGAAAACGGTGAGGACACCCGCATCCGCTGCGGTCTATCCGGCCCCACGGTAGAACAGCAACTCACCGACACGATCGGCGCCGTTCCGACCGAAGTCGATGAGGTGCTGACCCGCAACGGCATCTCCCTCGTTCGACTGCCTTCCAGCCAACATCCGCGCTTCGCGTTTTTTGGCGAGATCGATGCCTGCCTGCCCTTGTGGCATGATCTGAATGTGCACAGCGCCCCGGTCGGACCCGGCGCCTGGCGCCTGCTGGACATCCTGGCTGGCATACCGACGATTTATCCAGAAACCAGCGAGGCCTTCGTCCCGCAGATGATCAACCTGGACGCGTTGAACGGCATCAGTTTCAACAAGGGCTGTTACCCCGGGCAGGAGGTGGTCGCGCGGATGCATTACCTTGGAAAATCCAAGCGGCGGATGTTCCGGCTCGCGATCGAAGGTACCGAGCGCCCCGCCCCCGGCACCCCGGTGTTTCGTGCCGGCGGCGATCCGGGACAACCCGACGGCGAGATCGTCGATGCCGCGCTGCATCCCGATGGGCTTTACGCCGCGCTCGCGGTGCTGCAGATCGTGGCGATCGAACAGCCCCTGCACTGGGGCCATCCGCAGGGGCCCATCGCGCGCGTGATCCCCCTGCCCTACCCTGTTCCCGGGAGCGACTGAGACTCATGCGCTTTTTGTTCTTTTTCGTCGTACTGATCCTGCTGTCCCTGTGGGCCGCCTTCTTCAGCCGCCCGAACAACCGGCGCCTGTCCAATATCCTGTACACCGTCGCCGCGGTTCTCGCCGTGCTGTTCGTGATCGGGTACCTGCGCCTGGACGGCCACTTCTAGCGAGCTTCGGTGGGGGCCTCGCGCCAACGAGTCAAAAAATGGACATCCCATGACGCCAACCGCAGTCCAGGACATTCGCAACGTCGCGCTGCTCGGCCACACCGGCAGCGGCAAGACCAGCCTACTCGAGGCCCTGCTCGCCGCCGCCGGCGAGATCCAGACGCCCGGCCAGGTGGAACGCGGCGACACGCTGAGCGATCAGGATCCACTGGAAAAGGCGATCGGGCATTCGCTCCAGACCAGTCTGGCGCACCTGGAATGGGCCGGCCACTGGATCAACCTACTAGACAGCCCCGGGCTTCCCGATCTGCTCGGCCGAGCCCTGCTGACCCTGCCCGCGGTGGAGACCGCCGCGGTGGTGATCAATGCCTCGGCCGGTATCGAGGCGGTGACCCGGCGGGTGATGGATGCAGCCACCGACAAGTGCCGGATGATCATCGTCAACCGCATCGATGCCGCCGGTTTGGAACTGGGCACGCTGCTGGCGGCGATCCAGGACCGCTTCGGCCGCGAATGCCTGCCAATCAACCTCCCCGCGCCCGGCGGCGAGGCCGTGATCGACTGCTTCTTCGCGCCCGATCCGGAGGCGGCCACGGCCTTCTCGAGTGTGACCGATGCCCACGAGGCCATCGTCGATCAGATCGTCGAGCTCGACGAAGCCCTGATGGCGCGGTATCTGGAACAGGGCCAGACGCTCGATCCCGAGCAACTGCACGATCCCTTCGAACAGGCGCTGCGCGAGGGCCACCTGATCCCGGTGTGTTTCGTCTCGGCCCGCACCGGCGCCGGGGTGCGCGAATTGCTGGACATCCTCGGGCGTCTGATGCCCGATCCCACCGAAGGCAATCCACCGCATTTCATCAAGGGCGAAGGCAACACGGCACGGCCGGTGGCGGTGCTGCCGGACTCGGATCGCCATGTGGTCGCCCACGTCTTCCAGGTGCAGAACGACCCCTTTCGGGGCCATCTGGCCCTGTTTCGCATCCACCAGGGCACCGTCACGCCGAACACGCCGCTGCTCATTGGCGACGCCCGCAAAGCCTTCAAGGTCACCCACCTGCTGCGTCTGCAGGGCCGCAAGCAGACGGAGATCGCCCATGGGGTCCCCGGCGATATCTGCGCGGTCGCCCGGATCGACGAAATCCACCGCGACGCGGTGCTGCACGATTCCCACGACGAGGATTATTACCACCTGGTCCCGCCGGCCTTTCCACAACCGGTCTTCGGGCTGGCGCTGGTGCCGCGCAAGCATGGCGATGAGCAAAAGCTCTCCGAGGCCCTGGTCCGCATGCTCGACGAGGACCCCTGCCTGCAGGTCGCCTTTGAGCCGCAAAGCCGACAGACCGTGGTTCAAGGACTCGGGGAACTGCACTTGAAGCTCCTGCTGGATCAGCTGGAAGAACGCTGGAAGCTGCAACTGGACACCGCCACCCCCGCCGTCCCTTACCGGGAAACCATCAGCGGGAGCGCCGAGGCGCGCTACCGGCACAAGAAACAAAGCGGCGGCTCCGGGCAGTTCGGCGAGGTCGCGCTGCGGGTCGAGCCGCGGGCTCGCGGAATCGGCATCGAGTTCCAGGACGAGGTGAAGGGCGGTGCGATCCCGACCCACTTCATGCCCGCGGTTCACAAGGGGGTGTTGCAGGCCCTGACGGAAGGGGCGCTGGCCGGCTTTCCGATCCAGGACCTGTGTGTGACCGTGACCGACGGCAAGCATCACGCGGTCGATTCGAACGAGATCTCCTTTTCGCTCGCCGCGCGCCAGGCGACCCTGGACGCGGTGCGCAATGCCGCGCCGGTGATCCTGGAGCCCCTGATCAGTGTCAGCGTGAAGGCGGCCGAGAGCCACTTCGGTGAGATCAGCGCCGAGTTCGCCAGCCGGCGCGGGCGGGTGACCGGCACCGACAGCCCGGCACCCGGCTGGACGCAGCTCGACGCCCTGGTGCCGATGGCCGAGATGGAGGGCTTTGAGGCCCGATTGAAGTCCATCTGCGCCGGAGACAGCGAGTTCGTGCTCGCCGGTGGCGCCTACGAGCCGGTACCCGACGACGTGCAGACCCGATTGGCCCGGGCCTACACCGGTCGCACCGAGGTCCCCTGAAGCCGAAGGACCAGCGGCCGCTCGCGTCGCCGGGCTCAGCGGCCCATCAGGCGCGGCAAGATGCTCAAATCCTCGATGATCTCGCCGGTACCGCTCACCACGCCGGATGCGCCCACCGCAGCCGGCCGGTCCCGGTCCAGATGGAACGCGTGCAGCGCGGCGGCACGAGCACCGACGACGTCCTCATTCCAGGAATCGCCGACATGCAGCGTCGCCTCCGGCGCCACGCCGAGCCGATCCAAGGCCGCGCGAAAGATCCCGCGATCCGGTTTGGCCACCCCCACCTGCGCCGCAAAGACGATCGCATCCACTGCGGTAGCCAACCCCAGCCCCCGACATACGGGCAGGAGCCGGGCATCGAAGTTCGAGACAATCGCCAGCTTCAGCCCCGCCTTGCGTAACCGGGTCAGCACCGGCAGCACCTCCGGAAACACCACCCAGCACCCGGACTCCCCAAACCGGTCAAAGACCGCGTCGAAGAAGGGCTCAAAGTCCAGCGACCCCAGCCCCTCGAACACCCGGGACACCAGCAACCGCCACCACTGTCGGTCCACGGTCTCGTTGTAGGTCTGCTCCCCCAGGCGATAGCGCGGCCGTGGCATCAACGGGAACTGGGCGTGAAAACGACGTTCCAGCTCCACGGCCAGACCGTCCCGCGCCGCCAAGCCATGCGCCAGGGCCTGCTCGGCATAGATCGCCCCGACCGAACCGCGCACCCGAAACAGCGTACCGGCCGCATCGAAACAAACCGCACGCAGCCCCGTTAGCCCAGCCACAGACGCGGATCCCGGCACAGACCCAGGCATGGACTTTGGCATAGACTCAGGCGCTGACTCCGACGCGGAATCAGGCCTAGACCCCGACGTGGATCCAGGCTCAGACGCAGGTGCAGACCCAACAGACGTAGACGCAGTCGCGGCTTCGCCCTTTTCCCGCACCACCCGGGCCGTGTTCTTCTGTGCATCGCTGAACAAAAACCGCCCGGCGAGCACGCACCCCTTCATCCCGGGCTCGCAAGGCCGCCCCAGCACCCGCTGGCACTGTCCCCGCACCTCATGAGGACATCCCCATCCACCCATCCGCGCACCTCCAACCGGCCGTACCGCCAAGAGCCCATCCGCCACCAAAGGCCCCGCAGGGTGGGCCAAGCGCGCGGGCCCACCAACCGGCGCCCGAGCCATCCCCCGCGCCGCGGGTGGGTGCGCTGCGTTTCACCCACCCTATGGGGCTCCGTTCGCGCGGGAGCCCCCGTCAGGTCGAGTCCTTGTGCGGCTGGCCAAAGGTGGTCTACGCCCTCCTTCCCTTCACATCAAAAACGCTGAGCCCTTCGTCCGCTGCCCCCCAACCAGCGGGTGTCGACAGCAGGGAGGCTGTCGTCAAGCCTACAGGGATGTATTCACGGCGTCCCGCTGCTTGGGGGGCAGCGGACGAAGGGCTCCACCTTTCAACTCTCGGGGCGCATCTGCGGAAACAACAGCACATCCCGGATCGACGGTGCATCGGTCAGCAACATCACCAGCCGGTCGATGCCGATGCCCTCGCCCGCCGTCGGCGGCAGCCCGTATTCCAGCGCCCGGATGTAATCGGCGTCGTAGTGCATCGCCTCCAGATCCCCGGCGTCCTTTTCGCTGACCTGGGCACGAAAGCGCTCGGCCTGGTCCTCCGGGTCGTTGAGCTCGGAGAAACCGTTTGCGATCTCGCGCCCGCCGACGAAGAACTCGAAGCGGTCGGTGACGAAGGGATCCAGATCGTTGCGCCGTGCCAGCGGGGAAACCTCGGTCGGATAAGCGGTAATGAACGTGGGATCGCGCAGGTGCGCCTCCACCGTCTTTTCGAAGACCTCGATCCACAGCTTGCCCAACCCGTAGCCCGGTCGGATCGGAATCTCGAGCCGCTGGCAATGCGCCTGCATCTGCGCCGGATCGTCCAGGTCCGCCGCGGCGATCTCGGGATTGAACGCCAGGATCGCCTCGCGCACCGACAGGCGCACGAAGGGCTGGCCGAAGTCACAGAGCTCGCCCTGGTATTCGATCCGGGTGGTTCCGTGCACTTCGGCGCACAGGCCGCGGACCAGTTCCTCGGTCCGATCCATCAGCTCGTGATGGGTGACGAAGGCCTCGTAGAACTCGAGCATCGTGAACTCGGGGTTGTGCCGGGTCGACAGGCCCTCGTTGCGGAAATTGCGGTTGATCTCGAACACCTTCTCGAAGCCGCCGACCACCAGCCGTTTCAGATAGAGCTCCGGGGCGATGCGCAGGTACAGGGGCATGTCCAGCGCGTTGTGGTGCGTCGCGAACGGCCGTGCGGTCGCCCCACCCGGGATCGGCTGCATCATCGGTGTCTCGACCTCGAGAAAGCCGGCCGCGGTGAAATAATCGCGGATGTAGCGAATAATCCGCGTGCGCATGCGAAAGAGCTCCCGGGTCTTTACCGAGGTGATCAGGTCCACATAGCGCTGCCGATAGCGCATCTCCTGATCCGACAGGCCGTGAAACTTCTCCGGCAGCGGCCGCAGGCTCTTGGTCAGCAGGCGCAGCTCGCGCACCCGGACCGACAGCTCCCCGGTGCGGGTCTTGAACAGCGTGCCCCGAGCACCGAGCACGTCGCCCAGATCCCACTGCTTGAAGGCCGCGTAAACGCCCTCGGCGAGCCCATCGCGCTCCAGATAGAGTTGGATGTCGCCGGACTCGTCGCGCAGGCTCGCGAAGCTCGCCTTGCCCATCACCCGCTTGCCGAGCATCCGGCCGGCGACCGCGACCTCAGCGCCGGCGGCCTCCACGGCCTCGGGCGTCTCGGCATCGAAGCGCGCGTGCAGATCGCCCGCAAGCACTTCGCGCCGGAAATCGTTGGGGTAGGCCTGCCCCTGTGCGCGCAGGGCGTCGAGCTTCTGCCGACGTTGGGCGATCAGGCGGTTCTCATCGAGCGCCGCGGTCTTTGCATCGGGCGTCTGCGGCGCATCGGAAGGCTTGTTGTCCGGGGAATTCATCAGGCTCAGAGTCCACTCTTGAGGCTGGCCTCGATGAACAGATCAAGATCGCCATCGAGGACCGCCTGTGTATTACCGACTTCAACACCGGTGCGTAAATCCTTGATTCGGGATTGATCCAGCACATACGAGCGAATCTGACTACCCCAACCGACGTCGGACTTGGCGTCTTCCTCCGCCTGTTTGGCGGCGTTGCGCTTTTGCATTTCCATTTCGTAGATCTTGGCCTTCAGTTGCTTCATCGCCGTATCCCGGTTCTTGTGCTGCGACCGGTCGTTTTGGCAGGCGGCGATCAGCCCGGTCGGCATGTGGGTGATCCGGATCGCCGATTCGGTTCGGTTCACATGCTGTCCACCGGCCCCGCTGGCGCGGTAGGTGTCGATCTTCAGATCCGCCGGATTGATCTCGACCTCGAAGGAGTCGTCGATCTCCGGGGCCACGAAGACCGCGGCAAAGGACGTATGCCGGCGGTTGCCGGAGTCGAAGGGGGACTTGCGCACCAAGCGGTGCACGCCGGTCTCAGTACGTAGCCAGCCGAAGGCGTATTCGCCCTCGAAGCGCACGGTCGCGCTCTTGATTCCGGCCACCTCGCCCTCCGAGAGTTCGATGATCTCGGTCTTGAAGCCCCGCCGTTCACCCCAGCGCAGGTACATGCGCAACAGGATGTTCGACCAGTCCTGCGCCTCGGTCCCGCCGGCACCGGCCTGGATGTCCAGAAAAGCATTGGCCGGATCCATCTCGCCCGAGAACATGCGCCGGAACTCCAGCGCCTCGACCCGCTGGTTCAGCTTTTCCAGGTCGATCCGGATCGCCTCCACCGTCGCCAAGTCGTCGTCAGCCTCGGCCATTTCCAGCAGATCGTGGCTATCGGCCAGCAACGCCTCAAGTTCCCGGATATTGAGAACCACCGCCTCCAGTTGCGCGCGCTCCCGGCCTAAGGCCTGGGCGCGGTCCGGGTCATTCCAGATGTCGGGCGACTCCAGTTCACGCAGGGTCTCCTCCAGCCGCTCCTCTCGGACAGCGAAGTCAAAGATACCCCCTAAGGCCGTCCAGACGGCCTTTCAAGTCTGCAATTTGGGAGTAATACGGATTCAGTTCCATGATGACGGATCCCCGACGGCAAAGCCGGCAAGTATACCAAGTCCGCACCTATTTCCGCAGAATTGCGAACGATCAGGGTGCGGCTCGACCGACCCTGAGCGCATCCTTGATCCTGCCAGGGGGGCCAGTGCACCTTGAGCGCCGCCGCACCGCCTCAACGTCACGGGCGCTCCCGTCGACGCTCGAGGCGGGTGCCAGGACCCCCGCGCTGCCGCGACTGCACCGACGAAAGTCCGGCGTCAGCGGGCGGGGTGGTGGGCCTCGTGATCCGGTGCCTCATCGTGTGCCTCGGTGGCCCCGAGCGGGGTCCGCTCGCGCAGCTGCTCGCGTTGCTCGTCGGTGAGCAACTCGTGCATGGCATTACGCATCCGCACCTGTTCGGCCAGCATCGCGCCGTGGATCTCGGCCATCCGCCCGTGCATCTGCTCGACCGTCTCCGGATCCGGGCGATCCTGCGCCAGTTCGTCCATCAGATCCTCCCGCAGATTCATCATCTGCCCCATCCGCTCGTATTGCGCCGGGCGGTGCTCCTGCATCAACTCACGCAACTCGGCGCGCTGCTCGGCCGAAAGCATCTCCCGCATCGCATGCATCTCTTGCATCATCTGCATACCGGGACCCGTGCGCATGCCGGGACCCATGCCCATGCCCGGCATCATCCCCATGCCCGGCCCCATCCCCATGCCCTCACCCATCCCCATGCCGGGGCCCATGGTCCCGTGCTCCCTGTCCATCGCGCCGTGATCGTCGCCCATCATCCCGCCCAACTCCTGGGCCAGCGTGACGCCGGTACCGCCGGCACCCAATGCCAGGGCCAGCCCGAGTGCCAGCGCAGGTGCTTGCTTGCGTGCATTCATGGTCATCTCCTTGTATTGAACCGTTACAGGGAAGTTTCCCCGGATTTCGGACGCAGATCCCGCCTCAATCACGAAACCTTCCGCTGACTCGGGGCGGCGTTGGGTAGTGGCCCTCTCGGAGACGGGCTCACGAGTCGGGCTTGCGGTCCTGCAAATCTCGCTTGCGCCGTACGAATTCATCGTGTTCGATCTCGCCCCGGGCATACCGCTCTTCGAGAACCTCCAGCGCACTCTGGTTCCTTGCAGGGGTCTTGTCGACCGTGTTCCCGCCTTCGAAACCGCGAATGATCAATACGACCGCCACAACCACCAGACCCAGGATCAAGATCCAGAAGAGGAGCCCAAACCCATGGCCAAATCCATGCTCAAATCCATAACCATTCATCATCCAAGCCACCTTCTGTCATCCAATCATTGGCACAGGCACCGTCAGCGCCACCGCACACTGGATATCGACTCCGTTAAAGGACCGGCGTTCACCAAGGCCAAGCTATTTCAACGAGCCCAGGGTACCAGGGCACCCCCAACGGGAACCTGTCGATGCCATTACAAGGATGCAATCTCCGGGCTCGGCAGCCTCCGACCGGACCGGGCCCGGCGGGGTTCGGTCTGCGTCAGCGATCCGCAGCGTCAGACCTGGCCTGGAGGCACTGACCACAACGCGCGACTGCGACGCCAGAAACGGCGCCACTCGCTGCGCGTGACCCGCAGGCAGGCCGTGCCGGGGTCGTGAAGGCGCAGTTCGTCGACGGCGCCGGCGCGCAGGCGGCGGAGCTGGGGCTCGAGCACGTCGGTGACCAGGGTTGCCAACACCTCGTCGCCGCCACCCGGCGCCGAGCCGCCGTCGCCGTCGGTCCGGACCAGGGCCTCGATGACGATGCGATCGGCCTCGGGCTCCAGCGGGTCCCCGGACCAGGGAATGTCCACCGCCTCGGCAAGCCAGTGGGCAATGCCGCCGCCCCCGGCGATGCGGCGCACCGCGGGTGCCTCCACCGGCGTGCCGGGCGACCAGAGCCACAGGCCGTGCACCGGAGCCCGTCCGGCGGCGGCGCGCTCCCGATTCACCGGGTGATCGAACCAGAGCATCTGGACCGCGTTGGCCAGAATCTGGATGCGCCGAGCCATCGGATCCTCGAGCCCGGGCATGCGCATCGGCTGCCCCAGGCCCATCGATGGGGGGCGTCCCGGCCAGTCCCCGCCGCCCTCGAGTTCCAGTTCCACGAGTCCCGGAACCGCCTCGTGCCAGGTCGCGCCAGCCTGTGCCAGATCGGGCTCGAGGACCGCACGCAGCGCGGTGCGCTCATCGGGTGTCCAGTCGTCCACCGGGCTTGCGATCAGGTCGGTCATGCCCACGGTCAGGGTCACCGGCAGGGCCAGCCAGCGCCGTCGCCCATGGCGACCCGGCCGGAACCCCAGATCGGCGGCCAGTTCCGCCTCCCATCCGCCGCTCGCGCTCGCGAGCAGACGGCCGCGTCCGAGCATCCGCGAAAGCGGGCCGGGGGTCCCACCCCGGGACACCAACGGCGCGAGTCGCCAGAGCCCAGGCACCAGGATCTCCACGGTTGTCCCCGGGTGGTTCACGACCCGGTGCTGCCCGGCATGCCGGTGCAGCGGCACGCCTTCAAGGATGGGTCTTCACGGGCTGGCCTTCACGGTTTGGGAGAATCGCGTTTCGGCAACGGGGGTTCGGCGTCGCCCTCATCGGTATAGGGAAAGCGGATGTGACCGTAGCGCAGGATCAGGATCGCCACCGTGATCATCAGAATGCCGACCGAGACCGCGAACATTTCCCAGAAATCCATCGCCTTCATGTCGATGATGATGTATCGGGCGAGGGCCACGATGGCGATGTACAGCGGCAGCCGCACCGGCAGACGCCCGGACTTCAGGTAGATGCCAACCATGGCCAGCACCTCGAGGAAGATGAACAACAACAGCAGATCCGCCAGCGTCACCTCCAGATTGCGGACCATGAGAGCGATTTCCTGAAGAATCGCGATCACCGTGGCCACTGCGATCACCCCGAGCACCGCCACCTCGGTGGTATGCAATGCCCTCTTGCCAAAGTCCTCGACCTGCATGAAGCCTCCGTGGTGTCCATCGACCTCCGGCCGCAACCGGCCGGAGGCTATTTGATACGCCTTTGCTCAAAAAAGCGCTACCCGCCCCGGGCAGTCGGGTCGCAACGGACAGGCGGTAGCGACCGGCACCGGGTGGCAGCCACGTTTGCCGGGCTCGACGATCAGGGAGTGGAGCTCGTTCCGGGCCGCCACTTGCGGACCCCTCGTCTGGGCGCAGGGCCTCGTAGGGCGCGGGTCCACTACCGAACGCGGGTGGGCTTGGTCGGCGGCCGCCGCGGGTTTCGCTTGGGTGCGGCCCGTTCGCCCGGACGCTGGCCGGGACGCTTTCCAGTCGGCCGCGGCGGGCGCGGCATCGACAGCTCGACCGCCGCATACAGCGCGCGCACCTCGCGCGGATCCAGATCCCGGAAGCGGCCGGTCTTCAGGCTCCGGCCCAGTTCCACCGGCCCGTAGCGAATACGGATCAGGCGACTGACGGTGATTTCCACCGCATCCCAGAGGCGCCGGACCAGGCGGTTGCGCCCTTCGCTGACGGTCACATGGAACCAGTGATTGGCCCCCTCGCCGCCGGCGGATTTCAGGCTGTCGAAATGCGCGGGGCCGTCCTCGAGCTCGACCCCGTTGAGCAGACGCTGCTGAACCTCGTTCGGCACCTCCCCCAGCACCCGAACTGCGTACTCGCGCAGGATCGCGTGCGAGGGATGCATCAGCGCATGCGCCAGGGCGCCGTCGGTGGTGAACAGCAGCAGCCCGGAGGTATTCAGGTCCAACCGTCCGATCGACACCCAGCGCTGCCCCCGCAGCCGGGGCAGCGTCGCGAACACACTGGCACGACCCTCGGGATCCGAGCGGGTGCAGATCTCACCCTCGGGCTTGTGGTAGGCCAGCCACCGGTGAGCGCGTTCATCGCCGTGCACCAGGCGGCCCCGGACGTAGATCACATCCTCTGCGCTCACCTGGAGGCCCAGCGTCGCCACCCGCCCGTTGACATGGATCTCGCCGCGCTCGATCCAGCCCTCGATCTCCCGGCGCGAACCCAGACCTCGGGCAGCAAGGTACTTCTGCAAACGTTCTGCCATTTCAAGGCTCGCAACAGCTGTTTATGATGGCTGCCGACGATACACCAAAAGGACCTGCTGATGACCGATTCCTTGCTGTCGCTGCATATTGCCGTGCTCACCGTTTCCGACAGCCGCCAGCGGGCCGAGGACAGCTCCGGGACCGCGCTGGTGGAATTGCTCGAGGCGGCGGGCCATCGCCTCGCCGCGCGCGAACTCGTGCGCGACGACCGGTATGCGATCCGGGCGGTGATCTCGCGCTGGATCGCCGATGGCGACATCGACTGCATCCTGACCACCGGCGGCACCGGCATCACTGGCCGGGATGGCACGCCCGAGGCGATCGCCCCCCTTCTTGATAAGGAAATCAGTGGCTTTGGTGAGCTTTTTCGCTATCTCTCTTATGAAGAGATCGGCACCTCCAGCCTGCAATCCCGCGCGCTGTCGGGCGTGGCGAACGGCACGTTCGTGTTCGTGCTGCCCGGATCCCAGAACGCGTGCACGACGGCCTGGAACCGGATCATCGAGGCGCAACTCGATGCCCGCACCCGCCCCTGCAATCTCACCATGCTGATGCCCCGCCTGAAGGAATGAGGGCTTAGTCCTGTTGCTCGGTGTCGCGGCCGAACCAGACTTCGCACCCGCGCAGGATCAGCACGCCGAGCGTCAGTGCGAAGATGGCGCCGACCAGCGTGATCACCGTGGCGTTTTCCATGGTCTTCACGTCCACGACCAGCACGCGGGTCAGAGCCGTGATCGCGATGTAGACCAGGAAGCGGACCGACAGTTGGTTGGTCTTGAAGTAGATGGCGACCATCGCTGCCAATTCGATCAGCAGGAACAGCATCAGCACGTCGCCGAGCCCCGGCCCACCCTGGCCGACCACCGTGCCGACTTCGATGATCGTGGCCCAAAGAATCGCAAACCCGGCGATGAACAACAACACGATTTGAAAGGTCTGGGCCATCTTCAACCCAAAATGCTTACTCAGTGCAAAGGCTTTTTCCGACATGCGACAGGCATCCCGCTAGAACGTCCATTAAAAACCGGCCCGATAGGCACGCGGAAGCCGGCCGCCAAGGATCCTGGGCGTGGCCCACTTTCCTCCTCACACGTTTTTATCGTTCCCCCCGGGTTTATCGTTCCCCGGGGAGGAATATAGATGAAGATCTGGTGATTTGCGGTGAGAATGGAACCCGCAAGCGCGGGTAGGACTTTCTCAGGAGGACGATCCCGGGAACGCGTCGACTTCGGTCGCCGCGGGTTCCTGTACCGATGCCTCCGAGGGCGTGGGGGCCTCATCGGCGCCGGCAGCCGCGTCGGCCGGGTTCGGCCGCTCGCCGGACGCGGCCGGCGGATCGACCAGTTCGCGCAGCGCATCCAGCGGTGGCAATTCGTCGAGCCGACCGAGGCCCAGATCGTCGAGAAAGGTCCGGGTGGTCGCATACAACGCCGGACGGCCCGGGACTTCCTTATGCCCGACCACGTGCACCCACTCACGCTCGAGGAGGTTGCGCATGATCGGCGTACTCACCGCCACACCGCGAATCTCCTCGACCTCCGCGCGGGTCACGGGCTGGCGATAGGCGATGATCGCCAGCGTTTCCAGCAGCGCCCGCGACAGGCGCGAGGGCCGCTCCGGCTGCGCCGCCTGAACCTGAGCCGAATATTGCGCCCGCACCCGGAACCGATACCCACCGGCCGAGCGCACCAGTTCGACGGCGCGATCCTGATAGTGCGCCGCAAGCTGTTCCAGCGCGCGCTCGATCTCCGAACGCTCGACTGCACCCAGATCCACGCACGCGGCCAGAAGATCCCGTACGGGGATGGGTTCGGAGGCCGCGAACAACACCGCCTCGAGCACCCGTTCGAGCGTCTGGGTATCGGGGGCCTCGGACTCTCGGATCTCGAGCCCACGCGTCTCGTTACCGCCAGACGGCACCGTCATGCCTCGGTCTCCCGGCCCAACCGGCGCCGGACCTGCAGCGGTCCGAAGGCATCCACCTGAGCCCACTCCAGCAAGCCCCCCTTGCTGAGCTCGAGCACCGCCAAAAAGGCCACGACCACCCCGGGACGGCCCTCGGCCGGCAGCAGCAGGCTGACGAAGTCGACGAAACGATCGTGGCCGAGCACCTCGAGAATCCGGGTCATGCTCTCGCGCACGGACAGGGCCTCGGCGCTGATCTGGTGGTGCGCGCTCAGACTCGCCCGGCGCAACACCCCCACGAGGGCCTCCAGCAGGTCTTCCAGGGCCGGAGCGGGCAGCGGCGGCGAGGCCAGGGCTTCGTGCGACGCCTGGGCATGGAAACAGTCCCGTTCCAGGCGTGGCAGTGCATCCAGGCGCTCGGCCGCGGTCTTGAAACGCTCATATTCCTGCAGTTGCCGAATCAGCGCCAGCCGCGGGTCTTCCTCCGGATCGTCGTCGGCGCGCTCCGGCCGCGGCAGCAACAGGCGCGACTTGATCTCCGCGAGCAACGCAGCCATGACCAGGTATTCGCCCGCCAGATCCAGGCGCAGCGCCTGGATCACCTCGATGTACAGCATGTACTGCCGGGTGATCTCGGCAATCGGGATCGCGAGCACGTCCACGTTTTGACGCCGGATCAAATACAGCAACAGGTCCAGCGGACCCTCGAAGGACTCGAGAAAGACCTCGAGCGCATCCGGCGGGATATACAGGTCCAGCGGCAAGGCATCGAGCGGGCTGCCGTTCACCCGGCAGGACCATTGGGGATCGGCACCGTTGGTGTCGGCGTCGGGATGCGCGACAGGCGGCATCGTCTTCGCGTGGGCGGCGGCGCCCGTCACCGCCTGGCGCCTGCCGGCAGGATTTCCGGCCGAACCACATTCCCGGTCATCAGCATGGCCCGGTCATCAGCATGGCCCGGTCATCAGCGCAGCCCGGTCATCAACGTGGGTAGTCCAGGCCCATCACGCGACGCACCTCTTCGAGGGTCTCGCGGGCCTCTTCGCGGGCCGCATCGGAACCCTCGTTGATGATGCTGCGCACCAGGGCGGGATCGGCCGCATATTCGCGCGCACGTTCCTGAATCGGCGCCAGTTCCGCCAGCACGGCGTCGATCAACGGCCGCTTGCAGTCCAGGCAGCCGATGCCCGCTGAACGACAGCCTTCGGCCAGTTCGATGCGGGTGGTTTCGGGCGTGTAGACCTGGTGCAGGCCCCAGACCGGACACTTGTCCGGATCGCCGGGATCGGTGCGCCGGACCCGCGCCGGATCGGTGGGCATGGTGCGGATCTTGGCCTCGACATCGGCCGGCTCATCGCGCAGGCTGATCGCGTTGTTGTAGCTCTTGGACATCTTGCGCCCGTCCATGCCCGGCATCTTCGCCGTCGGCGTGAGCATCGCCTGGGGTTCCGGCAGGATGATCCGGCCGCCGCCCTCCAGGTAGCCGAACAGGCGCTCCCGGTCGCCCAGCGACAGGTTCTGCTGCCCCTCCAGCATCGCCCGGGCCACATCGAGGGCCTCGCCCTCGCCCTGCTCCTGAAACCGCTTGCGCAAATCCCGATAGCGGCGGCCGGTCTTCTTGCCCATCTTGTCGATCGCCGCCTCGGCCTTCTCCTTGAAACCGGGTTCCCGGCCGTAGAGGTGGTTGAAGCGCCGCGCGATCTCCCGGGTCACCTCCAGGTGCGCGACCTGGTCTTCGCCGACCGGCACCAACCCGGCGCGGTAGGCCAGCACATCCGCACTCTGCAACACCGGATAACCGAGAAAGCCGTAGGTCGCCAGGTCCTTCTCGCGCAACTCTTCCTGCTGATCCTTGTACGTCGGCACACGCTCGAGCCAGGAGAGCGGCGTGAACATCGACAGCAGCAGATGCAGTTCCGCGTGTTCCGGAACCCGTGACTGCACGAACAGGGTCGCGGCGCTGGGACTGACTCCCGCGGCCAGCCAGTCGATGACCATCTCGGTCACGTGCTGCGCCAGGTCCCCCGGGTTCTCGTAATGGGTGGTCAGCGCGTGCCAATCGGCGACGAAGAAGAAGCATTCATAGCTGTGCTGGAGTTCCAGCCAGTTCTTCAGCACCCCGTGGTAATGGCCGAGATGCAGGCGCCCGGTCGGGCGCATGCCGGACAGCACGCGTTGATTCATTCCCTGATTGTTGCTCACGGCAAAACCCTTTTCGAGTGGCTCATACAGTGCCCGTAGCGGCGCACGTCACTGGAAGAAACGGTACAAGAAAGGCGTTCCAGAACCCACCTTTCAGGACCTCGGCAGATCGACACGTCGACGGCGTCCGGCCCCGGCCGGCATCAGAGCGTCGGGCCTTCATTAAAACATGCCGCCGGCAACCCCGAACACCAGGGCCAGCAGCAGCGCCGTGCGATCCTGCTCGTTGATATACAGACGGCCCGCCTCCATACGCAGGCTGCTGACGAACCGATCGTCCTCGCTCAGCACCCAGTCCTGAGCGGCCGCATCTTCCAACAATCGATGCAGGATCTTTGCGGTGTCCGTGTCGGTCCGCGACTGCGCCTGCAACACCCCGGACAGCGGATCGATGAAGTCCCGTGCCAACTCCAGATCCAGATCCAGAGTCAGGTTCTCCAGCGGCGCGCGAGACCATTGCTCGGGATCGCCCTGCAGACCCGCATCCAGATGCGCCCACAGGCGTTTTCCGGCGGCATCGTCCAGGCGGAACGTCGCCTGGACCGTGGGCTCGTGCACGATCAGGTTCTCGATGGCCTCGAACAGGATTCCCAGGACCAAGCCGGTGCGGGCGTCGGGTTCCAGCGCCAGTGCACGAACGTCATCCAGATCCTCGATCACGCGCAACACGCTGGGTCGGTGCCAGTTCAGTGCGTTGAGCGAAAGGTCCAGCGACCCCAGTTCGGCGTCCCCGGAGCGCACCGCATCCATTCGCAGCCGCAACAGGCTGTCGAGCCGGCGCGCGGTGGAATTCTGGGAGGCGCTGGCGCGCAGAAAATCGGCGGTCACGGGCTGCGCGTCGCCACGCTCCAGACGCACGGTGGACGCTCCCAGGCTGATGTCATAGTCCGGCAGACGGTCATAGCTTCCCTCTGGACCGGGATGAATCAACAACCCCTGATGCAATTGCTCCAGATGCAGTCGGGCAACCCCCTCGGTCCAGGTCGCAGCCGGTGTATCGAAACTCAGCACCAGGCGTTCGGGCGAATAGGCCAGGCCGCCCTGGCCCGCCGCGAGCGCCAACGTACGCTCAGGCGCGGGATTCACCCCCGGCCAGGCAATTCGGATCGGCTGGGTCGACCAGCGTGAACTGACACCGCCACCCAGCCCCAGCCAACTCTCGGCGCGCGGCCGGCCCTGTGCCAACGCATCCCCCCAGAGGGCCGATACCGTGCCGACGATGGGCTCGCTCGCCAGCCGACTGCGTGCCGTCGCGCCCAACAGGCGGTGATGGATGGAATGCTCCAGCCGCAACTCGACGTCCAGATCGTCGCCCTGGATTTGCAGCACACTGGCAGCCTGGGCCCGGTAGTGTCCACGCTGGTACTCGACCACTTCGTGGGTGATACGGACATCGCCCAGCCGAGCGGTGCGGGGTTCCTGCAGGGCGGCGTCCACCTGCATGCCGACATAGATCGGCCACAGCGCCGCCCCCACGATCAGGAAACTTGCCAGGATCAAAATCTTGCGCACTGCACTCTCCTGAGAAACCGGTTGCGGCTTCTCATGTCCGCAGGAAGGGAAGCCCCACCCCGAAGGTGATGGCGTCCATGAAGAAGGCATACACCGGCCCGATCAACGCGCCGAGCAGACCGGTGATCAACAGGATCAGGACAAGGACCAGTCCGTAGGGCTCGATTCGCTCGTACCGGTGCGCGATCGGTCGCGGCAGCAGCCCCGCCACGACCCGCCCGCCATCCAGCGGCGGCACCGGGAGCAGGTTGAGCACCATCAGCAACACGTTGATCGCAATGCCGGCCATGCCCATGGTGACCATGGCCATGCTGAGGGTGTTATCGAGCAGCAGACCCAGCTGGATCAACAAACCCCACCCAAGGGCCATCAGTAGATTCGCCAGCGGGCCGGCGGCCGCGACAATGGCCATATCGCGCTGCGGCCTGTGCAGATTACGCGTATTCACCGGTACCGGCTTGGCCCAGCCAAACACGAAGGGCGGCGCCGGCGTCAGCGAACTCAGGACCAACAGCCCAACGGGCACGGCGATCGTGCCCACCGGATCGATGTGTTTCAGGGGATTCAAGGTCAGGCGCCCGAGCATCGATGCCGTGGTATCGCCGAGCATCCGGGCCACATACCCATGCGCGGCCTCATGAACGGTAATGGCAAAAAGCACCGGCACCGCCCAGATGGCGATGGTCTGAATCAGGGAATCCATCAGCGCAGTATACCCAACGCCGGTTTCTTCCTTGTATTACCGTCCAATCGTGGCAGGACCGCTGCGGGCCCGCTCGGGTGGAAAGGAGCCCGCTCTTGTGGGAAGAAGCCTGCTCTTGGGATAAGGGGTATGGGTCATCGCAGAACGCGTCGGTGTTCAGCCCAGGAAGTCCACCGCACCCAGACCATGCCGTACGACCTCCGGCGTCGGTCCGGTCAGGTCGATCACCGTGGTCGCCTCCAGCGTGCCTGCGCCACTGTCGACGACGGCATCGACCTGCGAACCCAGGCGATCCGCGATTTCCCAGGGTTCGCTGAGCGGGTGCGGATCCCCGGGAAGTTGCAGGGTCGCCGACATCAGCGGCGCGCCGAGCCGCTCCAGCAGCATCTGCACCACGCCGCTGGCCGGGACACGCAGGCCGACGGTCCGCCGCTTCGGATGCTGCAACCGCCGCGGCACCTCCCGGGTGGCCGGGAGAATGAAGGTATACGGGCCGGGGGTCAGGGTCTTCATCAGCCGGAAGGCCGGATTCCCCACCTTGGCGTAGGTGCCCAATTCGGAGAGGTCCCGGCACAACAGTGTCAGGTGATGGTCTTCATCGACCTGACGCAGGCGCCGGATCCGTTCGGCGCCGGTCTTGTCACCGATCATGCAGGCCAGCGCGTAACAGGCATCGGTGGGCAGCGCAATCACCGATCCCTGCTCCAGGACGGCGAGCACCTGCTGAACCAGGCGCGGTTGGGGATTTTCCGGATGGATCGCAATGACACTCATGGGGGAAGACCGTGCGGGATGTAACCGCGCAGTATAGCAAAGGCCATATCGGTATAATGCCGCCGAGGACGCGGCCTTGAGTTCTCGACGCCCGGGGTTATCCACGTCCCGGCGGTGCCCGCAGCACGTGTGGAGCGTTCGATCACAGGGGGTTGGCATGCATTACATGATCATGGGGCTGGACACCGCGGACAGCCTCGAACGGCGGCTCGCCGCTCGACCGCAGCATCTGGCCCGACTCGAGGCCCTGCGCGACGCCGGACGGCTGGTCCTGGCCGGGCCCTTTCCCGCCATCGACAGCCCGGATCCGGGGCCGGCCGGATTCACCGGAAGCCTGATCGTCGCCGAGTTCGCCTCTCTCGAGGCGGCGCAGGCCTGGGCCGATGCCGAACCCTACCTGGCGGCCGGAGTCTACGAAGAGGTGCTCGTACGCCCGTTCAAGCGCGTGTTGCCTTGATCGCTCCGACTCGTGCGCCCGCCTCACCGATCCCGAATCCTGGAGACCCCGTGTTGATGAAGATTGCCAGAACCGTTCCCCCATCCCTGGGTGTCAGCCCCCCGTTTCTGGGCCTCGGTCTCAAGTTGCCGGTCGTTATTTCCGTGTTGCTGGCCGCCACCATCACACTGACGGCGTGTGGGTCCTCCTCGGAGCCGGAGGGGACGCCGCCCATCGGGACCGCCGAGACGCTGGTCATCGTCGGCGGCACACCGATCACCCGCACGGACGTCTTCGCCCATGTCGGTCATGACGACCCGATGCAAGGCCCCAGCGATGGCCACCGCATCGACCATCAAGACACCGACAATGTGCTGGAGGAGTTGATCAATCTCGAATTGCTGCGCCAAGAGGCCGTGACCCTGGGCATCGATCAGGAACCGGATGTGCGCATGATCCTGCGCAGTATCGAAACCAACCTGCTGGCCTCGCAGGTGATCGAACGCAAGACGGCCGAATTGCAGATCTCCGACGCCGCAATCGAGGACGAGTACGCCAGCCAGGTCGCGCAATTTGCGCAGACCGAATACCGGGCCCGGCACATCCTGGTCGCCACGCAACCGGAGGCGGAGGCACGGATTGCCGAACTGAACGAAGGCGCGGCCTTTGCCGAACTGGCCACCGCGCACTCGCAGGATGGTTCCGCTACCAAGGGTGGCGACCTGGGCTGGTTCCCTCCTGAGCGAATGATTCCCGCCTTCAGCGCCGCCCTGATGACGCTGGAACCTGGAAGCTACACGCCGGAACCGGTCGAGACCGAATTCGGCTGGCATGTGATTCAACTTGAGGCGACCCGCGACGCCCCGGTCCCGCCACTGGAGGCCGTGCGCACCCAGATCGAGGAGATCCTGCAGACACGGGCTCTGCGCGCCTATCTCGAAGATCTGCGCAGCGCCACGACCGTGACCTACCCCACCCGCCCGGCCCAATAAGCCCGTCCGGCCCAACCGGCCCAATAAGAAAGCCCTCTCACTCGGCGGCGGGCATACCCTCGAGCAACGCGTCGAGCGCAGCGGCTCCCAGCACGGGCACACCCAAGGCCTCGGCACGCGCAACCTTGGAACCAGGGTCCGCACCGGCAATCACTGCGGTGGTCTGGCGTGATACGCTGCCGGTCACCTTGGCCCCCAGCGCCTGTAACCGGGCGCTGGCCGCCTCGCGGGTCATCCCCTGGAAACTGCCGGTCAGCACATAACGGCGGCCGGCCAGCGGCTGCTGCCGGGCCGTGGGCCGCTCGCCCTCCGGCCAATGCACACCGGCCGCCTGCAACGCCGCGATGACGTCGCGGTTGTGCGGCTCGGCGAAGAACTGCGCGACATGGCGAGCCACCACCGGCCCGACGTCCCGAAGGGTTTCCAGGTCCTCGACCGAGGCCTGCATCAGCGCCTCCAGGGCCCCGAAGTGGTCCGCCAGCGCGCGGGCGGTGACCTCGCCGACCTCCCGGATGCCGAGCGCGTAGATGAATCGGGCCAGCGTGGTCTCCCGCGCTTCCACCAGCGCCGCCTCGAGGTTGCGCGCGGACTTGGGACCGATGCGCTCAAAGCCTTCCAGCGTGGCCGCATCAAGGGCAAAGAGCTCCGCCGGATGGTGCACCGTTCCGGAGGTCACCAGCTGCTCGATCAGGCGCTCACCGAAGCCCTCGATATCCAGCGCCTTGCGCGAGACGAAATGGCGCAGGGCCTCGCGGCGCTGCGCCGGGCACACCAACCCGCCGGTGCACCGGACCACCGTCTTACCCTCCTCCTGTTCGATCCGGGAGTGGCATTCCGGACAGGCCCCCGGCAGTTCGATCGACCGGGTGTCCGGTGGGCGCTCGCCGCCGGCGCGGCCGACCACCTCCGGGATCACGTCCCCGGCGCGACGCACCACCACGCGGTCCCCGATGCGAATGTCCTTGCGCGCGACCTCGTCCATGTTGTGCAAGGTCGCATTGCTGACCATGACCCCCGCCACCAATACCGGATCCAGGCGCGCCACCGGCGTCAGGGCGCCGGTACGCCCGACCTGGAAGTCCACGGCCAGCAAGCGGGTCGTGCGCTCCTCGGCCGGAAACTTCAGCGCGAGCGCCCAGCGCGGCGCCCGGGCCACGAAGCCCATCTGCTCCTGGTCCGCGCGGGCGTCGACCTTGAACACCACCCCATCGATATCGTAGGGCAACCGATTGCGCCGGGCCGCGAGGTCGTCGAAATAAGCTAGCGCGCCTTCGGCCCCACGAACGCACGCCCGTTCCGGACAGACCGGCAGGCCCATGGCCTCGAACCAGTCGAGCACTGCCGATTGGGTCTCGGGCAAGGGGTACTCGCCCACCCAACCCGGACCGTAGGCGAAGAAACTGAGCGGCCGGCGGGCGGTGATAGCGGGGTCGAGCTGGCGCAGGCTGCCGGCCGCGGCATTGCGGGGATTCATGAAGCCACGCTCGCCGGCCTGCTGCAGCCCGGCGTTCAGCACCTCGAAATCGCGCCGGCGCATGAACACCTCGCCGCGCACCTCGAAGCTCTGGGGCCAACCCGTCCCGGTGAGCGCCAAGGGGATGGCCCGCACGGTGCGCACGCTCGCGGTCACATCCTCGCCCGTCGCGCCATCCCCGCGGGTGGCTGCCTGAGCCAGTCGGCCCGCTTCGTAGCGCAGACTGATCGCGAGCCCATCGAGCTTGGGTTCGGCCATGTAGGTAATCGGGGAATCGCGCTCCAGGCGTTCGCGCACCCGGCGATCGAAGGCCTGGACATCCGCCGGCGTGAAGCCGTTGTTCAGGGACAGCATCGGCAACCGGTGGCGCACCGGCGCAAAGCCCGCGACCGGCATGCCGCCCACCCGTTGGGTCGGTGAATCCGGGACCACCAGTTCCGGCATTTGCGCCTCCAGCCGCTGCAACTCGGCGAAGCGCTGGTCGTATTCGGCGTCGCTGATCGCCGGGTCGTCCAGCACGTAGTAGCGCCGGTCGTGGTAGGCGATCTCCGCGCGCAAGGTCGCGGCCCGGCGGGCGGCGTCCGCCACCCCCGATTTCGCCACCCTCGACCCTGGGTTCACGGCAGAGCCTTGCGCCGCAACAGGTCCGGACGGTGGCGCAGCAACCACTGGTTCATGTCCTCCCGCATGTGAGCCAGGGTCTGATTGGTCGCCGTGGATTGCTGTCGATCGAGGATACTGCCCCCGAGATCACGGGCCAGTACATGGCTGGTTTCCAGGAAGGCCTCGAAGGCCCGATGCGGCTGTTCGCAGGCATGCACCTGCAGGAACAAGGTGAGCCCGGGGGTCATCAGATCGGCGCGGTCGGATTCGGTGAGGGTGCCCGGGGCGACCATGTTGGCCACGCTGAACAGGGGCTCTCGGGAGTCGGTTTCGTCCGGGTCGAAGTAGTGATAGATCGACATCTCCCCGAGTCGGAGTCCGGCACGCTCCAGTGAGGCGCCCAGGGCCACCCCGGTGAACGGCCGCTGGCGCGGCGCCACCACGTGCAGCACCAGGATCTTGTCCTTCCCCGGTGCCTGTGCCTTGGGATTGCGCCCGACCACACGCGGCTCGGAGACACTCTCGAAGTGGCTGTCGCCGCGTGACGGCGGCGCCGTCGTCGCCGTTGTCGCTGGGCCGTCCTGCGGTGCCTTGACCGCGGGGGGGGCCGACGACCGTCCGGCCAGGCCCTTTTTCAGTTCCGTGATCAGTGCGGCCAAACCCGAACCCGCGCGTCCGACGGACAACCGAAGTTCGGATGCGCGCGGCCCTGCGCGCCGATGGGCCTTTGGATGAACGTCGCCCTCAGCCGAGTTCGGTGTCGGGGGTGAATCGCGATCCCCACGCGCATCGGGGGCCGAAGGCATATCCGGCTCGACCGCACGGACAGGGTCGGATGCCACAGCGGATGACGCCGAACCCGGCGCAGATTCCCGTTCGACCTCGAGGGACTCGCCGAACACCCCGGCCTCGCCGAGCGTGGGTTCGATTTCGGGATCGTCCCGATAGGCCCGGATATGCACCACCGCTTCGTCACCCCACGCGTCCTCCGCGGCCTGGCGCTCGCGCAGACCGCGACTGCGCATTCGATGCGTGATCCAGATCCCGGCGATCAGGATTCCCCCCAGAAACAACAAGCTGATCCGCAACCAATCCACAACACAGTCCTCGTCTTTGGTCAGGCCTCGACCAGTTCTACAGCGGCGTCGATATCCACACTGACCAGGCGCGACACGCCCGGTTCGTGCATGGTAACGCCGATCAACTGTTCTGCCATCGCCATCGTGGTCTTGTTGTGGGTGATGAAGATGAACTGGATGTGCTCGGACATCTCCCGCAGCAGGTCGCAGAACCGGGTGACATTGGCCTCGTCCAGCGGCGCGTCGACTTCGTCGAGCATGCAGAAGGGCGCCGGATTCAGTTCGAAAATCGCAAAGACCAGGGCCACGGCGGTCAGGGCCTTCTCGCCGCCGGACATCAGATGGATGGTCGACAGGCGTTTCCCGGGCGGGCGCGCCATGATCGTCACCCCGGTGTCGAGCAGATCCTCCCCGGTCAGGTCCAGGCGCGCCTCGCCGCCGCCGAACAGGCGCCGGAACTTGCGTCCGAGCCCCTCGTTGACCTGATCGTAGGTCTGCCGGAACAGCGCGCGGGTCTCCCGGTCGATCTTGTGCATCGCCTCTTCCAGCGTGGCGAGTGCGGTCACCAGATCGTCGTGCTGCGCCTGCAGGTACTGGCTGCGCTCGATCAGGCTCCGGGCCTCCTCGATCGCGGCCAGGTTGATCGGACCCAACCGCTCGATGCTTCGGTCCAGCGCGGCGATGGCCTCCTCCCAGATTGGAATCGTGGCCTCCGGGGCCAGATTCGCACCCAGGGATTCGGCCTCGAAGCCACTCTCCTGCAATTGTCCGGACAGCGTCTCCTGTTGCACGCCGAGTTCGGCCAGGTGCAACCGACGCTGCTCGCAATCGCCGCGCCCCTGTTCCACCCGCACCGCATGTTCGCGCAGGTCGCTGGCCAGTTGCCGAAGGCGCTGATCGCACGCCTCCAGCGCCGCACGCGCATCGGACAGCACCGTATCAAGCCGTTGGCGCTGCTCGAGCTGGTCCTGCAACTCGCCCCGCCAGCCATCCAGCGGTGCCAGACGTCCGGTATGCGCGTCGCGCAGCCGCTCCAAGCGTTCCCGGTCCTCGGCCTTCTGCTGCAGCAAGCGCTGCAGATGCCCCTGATCCAGGGCCAGCCGATGCCGAGCCTCCTGCAGACCGCGTTGCGCACGGGCGTCCTGTTCGCGGACCTGCTGGGCGCGCTGGCGCGCGCGCTGCTGCTGCTCCTGGGCCTGTCGATTGCCCGCGTCCAGCGCCGCCTTGTCCCGGTTCAGTGTCTCCAGCCGGGCAAGGGCCTGATTGCGCTCGGACAAGGCCTGGTCACGCTGCTCGGTCGCCTGTGCGATCTCCGCTTCGAGTTCCGCAATGTCCTGGGTCAGGCGCCCGCGGCGTTCGTCCGCCTGCTGGTTGCGCTCGCTCAGCCGTTGCAATTGCCCCTCCAGGCGACTGACCTCGCGGTGGCTTTCGCGCAGACCGGCCTCCGCCTGCTCGCGGTCTCCCTCGAGCTGGTGCAGGGCCTCCCGGCGGGTGTCCAGCGAGGCCGCCAGATCGATCCCTCGCTCCTGCAGTTCCTCCGCCTCCTGTTCCAGGCTGCGTTCCAGGCGCAAGCGCTCGATCACCCCCTCCACCTGCCGGTCGACGGTGCGATGGCACAACCACCCCGCCCCCAGCCAGGTGCCTTCCGGAGTGATCACGCTCTCGCCCTCGGCACAGGCGGCCAGCCGCTGCTGGGCCGCGGTTAGCGACTCCGCGCACACCACCCGGGCGAGTTGCATCCGCAGGGCATCCGGCGCGCGGATCCGGGCGGCCAACGAATCGGCGGGGAACGTGCAGGCCATTGGCACCGGATCCAGCGCCCGAAAAGCCGCCGCCGGCAGCTGCCTGGGCAGTGGCGCGAGATCCATCGGCACGGCCTCGAACCAGGCCCCCAGGACCACCTCCACGGCCGCTTCCCAACCCGGGTCGACATCGATTTGGGCCGCAATGCGCAATGCCGGATCCAGACCCTGCTCGGCGGCCCACTGGGCAAAGCGCTCGCGATCCTCATCTTGATCGAGGCCGGGCAGGATCTTCAGCGACGCCAGACGCCCGGCGATCTCCTGAGCGCGACGCTCCAACCCGTGCGCCACCTCCTGTTCCTGCTGCAGGGTCTCACGCTGACCGGTCCAGGCCTCACGCAGGGCCACCTGGTGCTGCTGCAAGGCCTCCTGACTGCCAATGGCGACCTGCAGTTCCTCCTCGGCCCGCGCCACCGCCACCCCGTCATCCGCCGGGGGCAGGCGCTCGCGCTCGGCCTGCACCCGCTCGCGCCGCTGCCGGGCCTGCTGCAACAGCTGATCGGCGTGGTCCATTCGCGTCCGGGCGAGTTGGGCCTCTTGCTGCGGTTCGGCCATCGCCTGATGCCATTGGGCCAGGGCCTCGCGCGCCGCGTGCCAGGCCTGCTCGGCGAGCTCGGCGGCCGCCTCGGTCTGTTCCAGCGCCTCGGAGGCCACTGCGCACTCCAGTTCCTGTGCCTCGATGGCGGCCAGGGCCGTGCGCGCGGCATCCTCGGCGGCGACCGTCGCCTGCTCGGACTCCCGAATACGGTGCTCCAGTTGCGCCTGTTCTCGGGCCTCGCGCTGCAATTCGGCCTCCGCGTGCCGGATCGACTGCTCCAGCCGGGAGACATTGGCCGAGACCTCGTAGAAGTTCGCCTGCGTGGCCTGCAGGTCCTGCTCGAGAGCATTGCGGTGCAGCCGCTGCTGCTCGGTTTCGGTCTCCTTTTCCTGGGCCCCGGCCTGGAGTCGCGCCAGGGCGGTCTCTGCCGCGACCAGCGCCTGATGTTCCGCGGCCAGCCGCGCCTCCTGCACGCGCAAACGCAGCAGCACCAGCTCCGCGCGGCGCTGGCGTCGACTCGCCGCCAGTTCCTGATAGCGCTCGGCGGTCTCGGCCTGGCGGGTCAGGCGCGCCGCCTGCCGATCCACCTCCTCGCGCACGTCGTCGAGACGCTCGAGAT